>CAXQUZ010000269.1:0-2496 GCA_964226865.1 Myxococcota bacterium
CGGCGATCCCGCGAGCGGCGGCACCCTCCTCGTGCGCGCCGAGCTGGGCACCCTCTCGTCGGCCGGCTCGACCCTCTCGGCCACCGGGGCGGGCCTCGCGGTCGTGCTCGACAGCAGCGGCGCGGCCGAGCTGTCCTGGTCGGTCCAGGGCGCGGGACTGGCGACCACCGCCCAGGTCCACGCCGGCGTGGCCACCGGTGCTGCCCACGGTGCGGTGGCGGCCGAGATCACCGGCGACGAGACCCGCCCCCGGGTGGTCGAGTGGAGCCCCCAGGGCGCGACCGCGGCCACCGTGTCGACGCTCGAGGTGCAGTTCTCCGAGCCCCTCTGGGCCGCCACCGTCGACAGCTCCCGGGTGACCCTCGAGGACGAGCTGGGCAACCCCGTGGCCCTCGACAGCCTCACCCTCTCCGACGACGGCCGCCGCCTCTCCCTCACCCCCGTCGATCCCGTCGACGCGAGCAACGGCGCCCACGCCCTCGTGCTCGACGCGGCGCTGCGGGACGACGCGGGCAACCGCCTCGACGGCCTCTGGGACGGCAGCGCGAGCGACGCGGCCCTCTGGTTCGGCGACGTGGTCGAGTCCGCTCCCGCCGTGACCGGCTGCACCCCGTCCACCGCCACCTTCCGGCCCGACGGCGACGCCGGCACGGGCCCCGAGGCGGATCTGGTCGCCGTCGCGGCGGTGGCCGACAGCCTGCCCACCTGGTGGCGCCTGGACGTGCGCGACGCCGACGGCGAGCGGGTCGCCCAGCGGGTCCACCCCGCCACGGCGGCGGCCGAGCTGCTGAGCTGGGACGGCCGCCAGGACGGCGGTGGCATCGTGGAGAATGGTGTCTACACGGTCGTTGTGGATGCCCTCGACGACAACCCGGCCCCCGGCGTGGGCTGTGGCTTCACCGTGCGCATCGACAATGTTGCCCGGCCCCCGGAGTGATGCGTGGCCTCTGATCCTCCCGCCCCCGCACCGGCCGCCCCGTCCCCCGAGGACTGGCTCGAGGTCGGTCGTCTCGCTGAGGTCGGGCTGCTGTCGGCCGAGCTGGTCCACGAGCTGCGCCAGCCCCTCTTCGCGGCCCGGGCCCTGCTCCAGCTCCACGCGGCCCGGGGCTGTGGGGCGGCCCCCGAGCTCGACCAGATCCTCGAACAGCTCAGCCATGTCGAGGGGTTGCTCCAGGCCTGGTCGGGCGCGGGTCGCCCGAGTGCCGGGGTCGAGGCGGTCGTGCCCCTGGCCCCGCCGGTGCGGGCGGCCGCGCGGGTGCTCGAGCCCCGGATGCGGCGGCTCCAGCGCAGCCTCCAGCTCCACCTCTCGGATGCCTCCGGTCGGGTGCTCGGCGACCCCATCGCCGTCCAGCAGATCGCGACCAACCTGCTCGCCAACGCCGCCGACGCCGCCCGCAGCGCGGTGGAGGTGCGCCTCGAGGGCCAGACCCTGCTCGTCCGGGACGACGGGCGGGGCCTGCCGCCGGCCGTCGAGGCGCGCATGTTCGAGCCCTTCTTCACGACCCAGGGCCCCCAGCGGGGCACGGGCCTCGGCCTCGCCATCACCCGCCAGCTCGTCGCGGGCGTGGGCGCGCGGCTCTCATGGGATACCAGCGCCGGCGGCACGGTCTTCCGGGTGGACTTCCCGGAGCCCGCCGCCGGCTGACGGCCCTCATGGCCGCCGCCGCACCGCAGCAGAGGTCGCCATGTCCGAGTCCCCCCCGTCCCCGCCCACCGGTGAAGTCGTCGCCGACGATCTGCGCCGCGACGCACTCATGGAAGATCCCGAGAGCCACCTGGAGGGCCTCGAAGAGACCTTCCTGGCCGCTCTCGAGGCCCGCCGCCAGGCCGACTTCGACCGGGCGACCGAGCTGCTGCGCAAGGTGCTCCGCATCGAGCCCCGGCTGGGGGAGCCCCGGCTCGAGCTCGCCGGGCTGCTGATGGAGGCCGGCCAGCTCGAGGAGGCCGTCGAGCAGTCCCGCGAGGCGGTGCGCATCTTCGACGCGGGCGGCCAGTGGAACATGGACCTGCCGGCCAACGTGGTGCGCAGCCTCGCCTGGGACACCCTCGGCGAGTGCCTGCGCCGCACCGCTGACCAGGACGCTGTGGTCTTCGGCCCTCCCGAGCAGTGGCGGGCCATCATGGACGAGGCCAAGGCCGCCTTCCGCCAGGCCGCCACCCTCGATCCCGACAACAGCCACGCCAGCTACGCGGCCTTCGGCTTCGGACCGGCCGAAGAGGAGCCCGCCGAGTCCGAAGAAGAGCTCGATCTCGTCGACCTCGTGGCCCAGGACGACCCGAGCGAGCTGCTGCCCTGAGCCGCGCCCGGGGGCGGCCCGGCCCGCCTACTTGAGGATGCCCGGGAACCGCACCCCGGCCCGGGGATCGACCCCCTGGTAGTTGGCCCGCGCCTGGCCCAGCTCGACCATGAAGGCCATCTGGGGCAGGTAGATGCGGCCGTCCTTCTCGATGAGCTGCTCGGGCGGGTTCGGGAAGGGCCCGGCGACCCTGAAGGCC
>CAXQUZ010000270.1:0-13765 GCA_964226865.1 Myxococcota bacterium
CTTAGAAAGTTATGAGCAATATGTAAACGAAGTTAAACCATACAAATCTAAAATTAGAGAATACCTAAGTACATACGAAGGTGATGAACAAGCACAGAACATGGTTACTGACTTTGACTTACCACCAGTGTATAGCGACACAGCAGGAAGAATTATTCCGCAAACAGTTAGAGTTGTTAATGATCAAATAGTAACATCATCTAATATTACAAGTTACCCAAGCAAACATTGGGTAGACATACCGACAACCAGAACCTCATCCTCGACCTCCACGCCGGCCCGACCCTGCACGACCCGGCCGGGGTCGAGGCCAACCTGCACGAGGTGGCGGGGGTGGTGGCAACGGGGCTCTTCGTGGGCGTCGCCGAGCTGGTGCTGGTGGGGGGGCACGACGGGGTGCGGGCCGTGCGGCGCCCCACCCGGGGGATCATGGAGTGAGGGGCCGCCTGCGGGCCGCCGGGCTGCGGGGGGCGCTGGGGCTGGCGGGCCTCCTGGGCCCCGGTGTCGCGGGCGCCGAGGCGGCGGGTGCCCGGCTCGACCTCTCGGCCCTCGATCCCGCGGTGGCCGGCCACGTGGTCGCCCGCGACGGCGCCGCCCTCTGCGCCGACGGCCAGCGCGACGGCCAGACCCTTGCCGCGGCCGTCGTCATCTACGGCCGGCGCCCGGGGCGCTCGGGCTGGGGGCACGCGAGCCTGCGCTTCCTGGCCTGCGCCGACCGGGCCCTGCGCGACGTCGAGTTCGAGTACTACCGGCTCGACGCCACCACCGCCGACTGGTTCGCCCAGCGCTACCCCGACGAGGACTGGCACCGCGACCGGTCCGCCCTCCGGGCCCAGCGCGGCCAGATGCTGGTGCTGCGCAACGAGCGGCCCGTGGACGGGGGCTGGTACCGCACCGAGCTGCTCAAGAACCGCGAGATCACCGAGGCCTGGATGCCCTGGTCCCCGGCGCTCATGGGCCGGCTGCTCGCCGAGCAGGACGCCCGCCACGAAGACCAGCTCGCCCGGCTGCGGGCGGGCCAGCCCCTCGACTGGATCCGCTACGCGGCCATGGGCGACAACTGCACCTTCCACATCCGCGAAGCGCTGGCCGCCGCCGCCGGCGCGCCCCCCGGCAGCCTCGACGGCAGCGTCTACCCGATGACCCTGCTGCGCCGGCTGGAGGCGACCCCCGGGGTGCGGCTGGTGGTCCACCCGGGCGCCCACGCCCTGCGCCGCCAGGCCCGCCGGGGCCGGGTGGAGAGCGGGGCCCCCCCGCCGCTCTACCGGCCCGCCACGCGGCTGCCCGTGCGCCCCCGGGTGCGCGCAGCGCTGGCGGCCCGCGCGGCCGAGGGGGCCCGCTCGGTCATCGTCGACATGCTCCAAGACGATCTGTCAGAGGACGGTCTCGCCCAGCCGGCTCACTGAGGGCCCCCCGCCGCCCGGACGAGCTTCCGGGGGGCGCCGAGGGCCCGGAGGGCCACGACGAGGTCGCCGTGGAGGGGCACCGGCGCGCCGCCCGCCCGGCGGATGTGGACGAAGGGGCGCAGCAGCCCCGCCTTGCTGGCGAAGAAGGGCGCCGTCGGGCCGTGCTGGCCGGCGACCGGGTGGCCCCGGCTGGCGAGGAAGCGCAGGGCATCCTTGGCGCCGCCCGGGCGGGTCTCGAGGCGCACGAGGGCGTGGGTCGCCACCTCGCCGAGCACGGCCATGCGCGCCCCGGGGGGCTGGAGCTTGCGCTGGGGCATGCCCACGACGAGGGCGACGACCTCGGTGGCCTTGCCCACGGCGCCCGAGGGCCGGCCCTGCCAGGGGCCCTGGACGGCGGCCCCGTCCCAGCGCCAGCGGGTCTGGGGGCGCCCCCGCTCGAGCAGCACGACGGCCTCGACCTCGGGGGTCTGGGGGAAGAGATCGACCGCCCGCAGCTCCTTGACCCGCAGCCCGTGCAGCGCGGCCACGTCGAGGTCGCGGGCGAGGGTCTCGGGGCCGCAGGAGACGTAGACCAGCCGGTCGGTGAGGCCGGCGAGGGTGGCCATGACCGAGGGGGTCGCGCCCTTGCGGGCCGGGTTCATCACCACCCCGTCGAAGCGGGCCGGGAAGCCCCGGCGGCCCACGACGTCCTCGACCCGGCCCTCGACCACCTTGATGCCCCGCACCTTGCCCGCCGTGGCGGCCGCGACGGCCTGGGGCACCTCCTCGACCACCGTGAGCTGGCGGCCGGGGCCGGCGAGCATGCGCGCGTAGGCCCCCACCCCGGCGTAGAGGTCGAGCACCGACCGGGCGCCGTCGAGCCAGTCCCGGACGAGGCCGTGGATCTGGACGGCGTTCTCGGGGTCGACCTGGAAGAAGGCGCCCGGGTGGAGCTGGTAGCGGGTCTCGCCGATGGCCTCGGTCAGGGCGGCGGCCCCCGCGATCACCCGCGGCCGGGAGCCCATGACCCGCTTGCGGGCCTTGTCGGCCGTGCTGACCGCCACCGAGACCAGCCCGGGCACCTGCTGCATGAGGGCCCGGGCGCCCCGGGGACCGCCGTGGAGGTCGCCGCCCACACAGGCGAAGATGGACTGGAGCTCGCCCTTGTGGGCGGTCACCCGCAGGTCGAGGCTGTGGACCCCCTTCTTGTCCCGCAGCCAGTGGGCGATCGGGGGCAGGGCGGCCTGGAGGGCGGGGTGGAGCACGCCGCAGTCCGGCGTGTGGAGCACGGTGTGGCCCGCGCCGTAGAGCCCGATGTGGACCCCCGTGCGGGTGCGCGCCACGGGCAGCTTGAGGCGGTGGCGGTAGCCCTGGGTGCGCAGGGCTGGCAGCACCGGGGGCACCGTGCCGGCCTCGAGCTGGGGGTAGAGGTCGAGGGCGGCCTGGAGCCGCCGGCGCTTGGCGGCGAGCTGGTCGGCATAGGGCCGCGCGAGCAGGGGGCAGCCCGGGCAGGCGGGGTGGTGGCGGCAGTCCATGGGTCGTCCGGGGCGGCGGGGCCGGCGGGGGCCGGGGCGGGCCCTGGTACTCGGACCGGGCGCCTACATCCAGGCCCCGTTGTTCATGTCGAGGCTCTGGCCGGTCACCCCGGTGGCGTCGGCGCTCAGCAGCCAGGCCACCATGCCGGCCACGTGGGCGGGCTCGCTCATGCGCCCGAGGGGCACGGGCTTCATGGCCTCGGCGAGGGCCGCCTCGTAGGAGATGCCCATGCCGTCGGCCATGTCTTGGATGCCGGCCCGGGCCATCTCGGTGTTCACCCAGCCCGGGCAGAGGGCGTTGACCTGGACCCCGTCGCCGGCCAGCTCGAGGGCCAAGGCCCGGGTGAGGCCCAGCAGCCCCGCCTTGCTGGCGCAGTAGCCCGTGTAGCCAGGCACGCCGAAGCGCGCGAGAATGCTCGCCACGACGACCATGTGGCGGGCGTCGGGCCCCGGGGCGAGGTGGCGCTGGGCGGCCCGCAGGCAGCGGTAGGTGCCGACGAGGTTGGTCTGGACGAGGTCGTCGAAGCGGTCGTCGGGGCCGGGGGCGTTGGGCCCGCCGATGCCGCTGTTGGCCACGATGCCGTGGAGATGACCATTTTCGGCGCATGCGGCCGCGAAGGCGGCGTCGACGGCGGCCCCGTCCCGGATGTCGGCGGTGGCGACCACGGCCGGGGGCGCGCCCTGGTCGGCGAGCAGGGCGGCGGTCTCGTCGAGGGCGCTGCGGGTGCGGGCGACGAGGCTCAGGCGGGCCCCCTCGGCGCCGAGGCGCACGGCGACGGCGCGGCCGATGCACGTGCCGGCGCCGGTGACGAGGATGTGGCGGCCCTGCTGGCGGGGAGAGGGGGCGGTCATCGGGGCTCCGGGGTCGGGGACGGGGGGCTCAGTAGCACGACAGGCTGAGGTTCCACGAGCGCAGCTGGCCCTCGTCGTAGCTGGCGTTGTCGGTGATGCGGAGCTGCCAGACCCCCGTGCCCAGGGTGCCGAGCAGGGGCGAGAGGCTGCTGGCGGGGGTGAGGGTGCCGCCGCCCGAGCCGTAGGAGCCGACGATGTCGTCGGCGCTGCCGCCGCCCTGGTCGTGCAGGGCCACCGTGATGCCGCCCGGCGAGGTGAGGTCGACGTCGAGGTCGCCGATGTAGCTGTGGTCGATGTCGACGCCGATGGTGATGTCGAAGATCTGGGGGCAGGTCGAGACCGTGGCCGTCGAGGTGGTGGTGGTGTGGTCGCGGATGCTGTAGCCGCTGCCGCCGCCGCCGCTGGCCGCCGTGGTGAAGCCCCCGTCCGCGCCGTCGCAGTCGGTGTCGTCGCCGTCGAAGGGGGTCTCGGTGGCCGCCGGGTTCACGAGCGGGTCCGTGTCGTCGCAGTCGGTGCCGGCCGTGGCCGGGGGCAGGGCCAGCATGTCGCCCCAGCCGTCGCCGTCGGCGTCCACCATGCAGCCCGGGTGGAGCTCCTGGGGCGCGGCATCGGGCCCCGTGCGGGGATCGGTGTCGTCGCAGTCGCCCGCGCAGGGGCTGGCCCCGTCGCCGTCGGCGTCCTCGGGGTCGAGGGCCGGGTCGCTGTCGTCGCAGTCCTGGCCGGGGGTGACGGCCCCGGTGGCGGCGGCGTCGCCCCAGCCGTCGCCGTCGGCGTCCCGCATGCAGGCGGTGGGGTCCTCGGCCTCGGCCGCGCCCGGGTGGGTGCTCGGGTCGGTGTCGTCGCAGTCGCCGCTGCAGGTGTCGACCCCGTCGCCGTCGGCGTCCTCGCAGTCGGTGCCGCCGTCCGGGCCGTCGGAGCCGCTCCCGGAGCCGCCGCCGCTGCTGCCGTCCGCTCCCGTGCCCGACAGGCCCGAGTCCACGGCGCCGCTCCCGGATCCGCCGTCCCCGCCGTCGTCCGTGCCCCCGTCCCCGGAGCCCGTGCTGCCCGAGTCGAGGCGGAACTTGTCGAAGTCCTGGAGCCCGCAGCCCCCGAGCATGGGCAGCAGCAGGGTCCCGGCCAGCAGGGCGGCGGGGCTCCGGCGCGAGAGGGGAGCGGGACGGGCGCGGATCATGGGGGCCTCCACGGCGGCATCGTAGACCGTGGGGGCCCCCGGCGGGCGGCGGCTGCGGGGGCGGCGGCTCAGCGGCGGCTGAGAACCGTGAGGTCCCGTCCCCAGCCGTCGATCTCGGCGCGGATGCGGCCGTAGAGGATGGCGTCGAGGTTGTTGCTGCCGGTGGGGCCCGGGAGGCCGTGGCGGGCGGCGCTGGCGGCGTTGCTGCCGTACTCGATGAAGATGAAGTGGCCCCGGCTGAGCTGGGCGATCTGGCGGAACACGAGGCTGCCGCGGGCGTCGAGGCCCGAGGCGGCGACGGTGTGGACCTTGATGCCCTGGACGAGGGCCGAGGCGGCGGCGCGGCCGTAGCTGACGTCGTCCTGGTAGTCCATATGGGGCGGGGCGTCGGCGATGAGAAAGGCCACCTTTGCGGCGTTCTCGCGCCACTCCATGCCACCCGCTGCGAGGGCCAGGCCCTGGTTGAGGGACTCGGGGCCGTCGCCGCCGCCGTTGGCCTGGATGCCCTGGAGCGCGGCGTCGAAGCCGGCGAGATCGGTCGTGAAGGGGTGGGACTTGGTGACGTAGGCGTCGCCGATGTCGCGGTAGAGCACGGCGCTGGAGCGGAGGTCGACCCGGCCGTCGGCCTCGCGCCGGAGCCGCTCGCTGAGCTGGAGCAGGGTGGCCTTCACCTGGGCGATCTCGTCGCCCATGCTGCCGGTGGTGTCGATGACGAAGCAGACGTCGACGGGCACGGTCTCGCCGGCCTCGGGGCCCACGGCGGCCGTCCAGGGGGCGTCGAGGCGGAGCTCGAGGCTCTCCTGGCCCGCGGGCCACCGGGCGAGCTGGCGGTGGGGGCCGGCCTCGACCTCGACCGTCCAGCCCTCCGGGCCCGCGAGACCGGACGCCTGGCCGTCCTCTCCGGGCACGAGCAGGGCCGGGTAGACGGGCACCCGGCCGTCGCCCATGCTGCGGGCCGACCAGACGACGGTGTCGGTGGCCCGGTCGATGACGCTCACCCGGGCGCCGGGCACGGGGCGGCCCTCGGCGCCGCGCACGGTGATGAGGTGGGGGTGGGAGACGTCGAGGCGGTCGACGCCGGCGCCGAAGGCCGGGGCCTGGGCGTCCTGGAAGGCCCGGTAGGCGGCGAGGTCGGCGTTGTCGTCGGTGCTGCCGGCCCGGAGCGTCGCGGCGGCGGCGGCGGGCTCCCGGCGGGCGGTGGGCACGGGGGTGCGGGCCATGCGCAGGTCGCGCGCGGCGCCGCCAGAGGCGTCGAGGGCCACCTCGGCGATCTCGGCGACGGCCGCCCCCTCGGCCATGCCCAGGTCGAGGTCGGCGCCGCCGGTCGACCGCAGGGCCCCGCCGCGGCCCATCACCCGGGCGCCGCCGGCGCTGGTGCGCAGGGTCCAGGGGCCCTGGGCGGCGTCGGTGACCGGGTGGCCGGCGAGGGCGCCGAGGGCGGGCAGCCGGGCGAGGCGGTCGGTCCAGGGGAAGCTGCCGTCGGTGGCCGGGGGGGCGGCGCCCGGATCGGCGGGCGCGGCGGCCCCGGGAGCGGGGGGGAGCTCGTCCTCGTCGAAGCTCTCCTGGCGGTCACAGGCGAGGGCGAGCACGCAGAGGAGGGCGGGCAGCAGGGGACGGGACATGGGCGCTCCAGGGGCGGCGGGGCCGCGGTGGCGGGCCGGGGGGCCCGCGGGGTCGCCGGGGGAACGGGGCGGGCACGGGCGGGCTTACAGGGCGGGGCGAGAAACCGGCGATGGGGGGCCCGCCGGGCGCCGGGCGCTAAGCTCCCGCCGTGATCTCCTCCCGCCGCCTGCTGCTGCTCGCCTGTGCCCTGCTCCTGCTCGTGGGGGCGCGGCTGCTGTGGGCGCCGGGGCTGCTGGCCAGCCCGGCGGGCGAGGTCTGGGGCCACGCCTGGGTCCAGTGGTGGCACGGGCTGGCCCTGCCCGGGTGGCCGGCGAGCCCTGGCGCCTGGCTGGTGGACGACCGGCCCTGGCCCGTGGTGGATCCGCTGCCCACGTCCCTGGCCGCCGCGGCGGGACGGCTCGGGGGGCCCGTGCTCGGCTACAACCTGTGGGTGGGCCTCGCCGTGGTGCTCGCGGTGGTGGGCGGCGCCCGCCTGGCCGAGCGGGCCGGGGGCGACCCGGTCGTGGGCGGCGTGGCCCTCGGCCTCGCCCCGGCCTTTGTCGGTGCGGCGGCCTCGGGGCTCACCGAAGACCTGGCCGTCGGGCTGGTGGCCCTCTGCTTCGCCGACCTCGGCCACCGCGACCCCCGGCGGGGCGCCCGGGCGGGGCTCTGGCTCGGGCTGCTCGCGGGCTGTGGCCTCGTGCTGGCCTGGGCGACGGGCCTGGCCTGCCTCGGCCTCGGGCTGGCGCTGGCGTGGCGAGATCGCCAGCGGCTCCGGGGCCTCGTGCCGGCGGGGGGGCTCGCCCTCGCCGCGGCGGCGGCGGTCGGCGCCCTCCACGGTGACCGCCTCGGGGGGCGGGGCCACCGCCGCGGCGCCGCCAGGGACCACCCCGAGCCCCTCTGGCGGCTCAACCCCACCCGGGGCGTCGACCTCGCCAGCCTGCTCGTGCCCGGGCGCATGGACCCGGGCGAGGCCCTCGTGCGCATGCACCCCGGCTACCTCGGGCTCTCGCTGGTGGCCCTGGCCCTGCTCGCGGGCCGCAGCCGCTGGTGGGCCGTGCTCGGGGCGGCCGTGCTGGTGGCACCGGGCGCCCGGCTGCGGGCCCTGGGCGCGCCCCTCGGCCTCGACAACCCGGCGGTCGCCCTGCTCGGGGCCCTGCCCTTCGGGGGGCTGGTCAACCACCACGGCCGGCTGCTGCTGGTCGGGGCGGTGGCCCTCGCCGCCCTCGCGGCCCGGGGGGCCCGCCGGCGCCTCGGCGACCGGGCGCCCTGGCTGGCCCTCGTGGTCGCGGCCGATCTCGTGCTGCTCAGCCCCGTGCCCCTGCCTCTGGCCACGGCGCCGGTGGCGGCCCCCGAGATCGTGGGCCAGCTCGACGACCTGGCCCCGGGCCCGCTGCTCCTGCTGCCGGCCGGGGGCCCGGGCATCCACCCCCAGCGGCCCCTCTTCGACCAGCGCGTGCACCGGCGCCCGCTGCTCCGCGATCCCAACGTGCCCGGGCTGCCCCTGGCCCTGCGCGACGCCCCGGGCGGCGCCTGGCTCGGCAGCCTCGGCCAGCCCCGGCGGGCGCCCGTGCCCACGCGCTTTGTCTGGCCCCAAGATGCAGCGGTCATCGTTGTTCTTGGCGATGCGGTCGCCGAGGTGGAGGCGGTGCTGGGGCCCCCGGATCGACGGGCGCAGGACGGGGCGGCCTGGGCCCGGCCCGCAGGCTGAGCGCCCGGCTCAGGCGCCCGGCGCGGTCTCGTCCCCGTCCCCGTCCCCGTCCCCGTCCCCCCTGTCCGCTGCATCCCGGTCCTCTCCGTCCGCCGGCGTGCTGTCACCCGCGTGCCCGTCCTCCGCGTCCCCGTCGCCGTGCTCCGCGGGCTCCTCGAGGGGCAGACCCCGCACCAGCCGCAGGATGAGCAGCCCGAGCCCGCCCACCAGCGCCAGCAGCCCCACCCACAGGGCCACCTTGTCGGGCCCCCCGAGGGGCGGCGGGGTGCGCGCGACCGGGGGGCCGGCCGTGGCGGCGGCGGTGGCGCGGCGGTGGAGCTGGTCGCTGAGCAGCATGAGGTCGTGCTCGGCGGGGGGCAGGTCGCGGCCCATGAGCAGGGTGGCGCCCGCTGGGGGCAGCGTCGCGATGAGCTCCCAGGCGGGCCACTGGAGGTCGACGCCCGTGAGGGGCAGGGGCGGGTCGTCGCCGTTGTCGAGCTCGACCACGAGGGGCCCCGTCGGGCCGCCGGGCAGCTCAAGGTGGAGGGCCCCGGGGGCCGCCCCGCCCTGCCAGCTCGCCATGCGCACCGGCGCCAGGTAGCCCTCGAGCTGGTGGGAGATGGTCAGCTCGCGGGAGAAGAGCGGCGCGTCGGTGTGGAGGCTGAGGCCCGTGAGGGGCAGCCCCGGCACGGGGTTGTCGATGGCCACCCGCGAGCGGCGGCCCTGCTCTTCGCGGCGGGTGGGCACCTCGGCGATGGCGTGGTCGACGGGCAGCCGCCGCAGCAGGTGGGGCACCTGGAGCAGGGTGCCGTCGGGGCCGGGGGTCACGAGGCGCAGGCCGAGCGGGGTGCTGCCGAGCACGGCGAGGTGGTCGCGGCCGAGCGGGATGCGCACCAGGCCCGCGGGGCCCGTCACGGGGGCCTCGTGGGTGAAGCGGTCGGGCTGGTCGAGGGGGGTGCCCGGGGCCGAGAGGCCCGAGAGCTCTTCGGGGGCCACCCAGTCCGGGTTCGGGCCCACCGGGCCGACCGTCGCCGTGCCCACCTCGGCGTTGATCATCTCGGGCAGGGCGCTCTGGACCTCGCTGGTCGGCTCGATGGCCGCCGCGTCGCCCCCGCGCAGCACGAGCGGGCCCGGGTGGCCCGTGTGGACGTAGAGGGCCCGGCGGGGGATGTGGGCGTGCACGGCGGTCGGGGCCAGGGGCGGCCCCGAGGTGGCGTCGAGCGAGATCTGGAGCACGTCGGTGGCCGGGGGCCGGCGCAGAGAGACGGTGGTGTCGTCGATGTGGGTGGCGCCCATGCGCAGCCGGCGGATGGTCGTCGCGGCCAGCTCGTCCTCGCCGTGGGGCCCGCTGGCGACCTGTCGCACGGTGACGGTGCGGGTCAGGATGTCGCCCTCCACCTCGATGTCGAGGGCCCGGATGGGCAGGGGGCGGGGCAGGGGCAGCACGGTGGTGGTGGTGCCGAGCTCGGTGAGGGCCGTGCGGGCGGGGGTGAGGGTGAGCACCTCGTCGGCCAGGGCCAGCTCAGGGCGGTTCCAGCCCGTGAAGCCCACGGGGCGGTCGGCCCGGGGCCCGTGCCAGCGCAGCGAGACCGCCAGGGGCGCCGTCGTGTGGGGCAGGGGCACCTCGTCCTGGGAGGAGAGGCCCCAGCGCCAGACGAGCTGCTCGGCGAGCACGGCGTCGGTGCGGGCGTCGCGCACGGTCACGGTGGCCGCGGTGGGCCGGTCGCTCTCGATCCTGAGCTGGAGGGTGTCGAGGGGCCGCGGCGGGGCCTCGATGGTCCAGCGGTCCATGGCCTCGGTGCTGTGCACCCGCAGCCGCACGGTCTGGGCCGGTGCCGTGGCCGTGGCCAGGGCGAAGGGCACGGTGTGGCCGTTGGCGTCGGTCAGCGAGAGGCTCACCCCCGCCTCGGGCTCGGTCGCGAGCCGGAGGTCGAGGGGCACGTCGATGCGCACCGTGCCCCCGGGCTCGCTGCAGCGGTCGCAGTCGAGCTGGACCGTCGCCTCGAGCGGGTGGTCGGCGGGGGCGGCCTCGGCCCGGGGCAGCGCGAGCCCCGTGGCGAAGAAGATGGCGACTGTGGCCTGCATCACGACTCCTCCGCGGCGCCCGCGCCGCGACGCACCACCCGCTCGAAGAGCCAGGCAGACACCAACAGGGTGACCCCGAGCCCGAGCACCGAGCCCACCCGCACGAAGCCCTCGAGCGACCACAGGTCGACCGCGAAGACCTTGCCCGCCGCCAGCAGCATCAGCAGGAAGCCGAGCAGCCGCAGGGGCCCCCGCTCCAGCCGGATGCCCAGGCCGAGCACGAAGAGCCCGTAGACCGCCCAGGCGATCGAGCGCACCATGCCCTCCAGCAGGCCGCTCTCGTGCAGCTCCAGCGGCCCGGCATCCCTGAAGGCGTGGGCCACCTGGACGTTGACGAGGGCGAAGCCGACGGCGATGGCCAGGATGCCCAGCAGGGCGGCCCGGCGGCCGGTCCAGGCGTCGGGGGGCGTGGCCCGGCGCTGGAGGGCCCCCGCGAGGGCCAGGGCCAGGGCCGGGATGCCCCAGGTCCAGAGGGTCCAGTTGAGCACGGGAAGGCCCGCAGCATCGCCATAGTCGAGGGCTGCGGGGTTCACGCAGAGCCGCACGGCGACCGCCGCCCCGAGCACGACCGGGGCCCAGCGGAGCAGGGGATGGGAGAGGCGCAGGGCCACGGCGGCCACGGCGGCGGCCTCGAGGGCCCAGGCGACCGTGAGCCAGCCGTCCTCGAGCTGGAGGGGCACGGCGGCCACCGCACCGAGCAGGGCGGCCCCGACCAGGGCGGCGAGGCGGCCGCTGGCAGGCTGGACCCGCTCGCGCCGGATGAGCACGGTGGCCCCGAGCAGCGAGACCGCCCCGAGGCCCACGGGCAGCAGCCCGGGCACGGCGGCGAGGGGGCCCTGGTCCCAGGCCACCCAGAGGGCGGGGAACAGCGCCGGGCCCGCCAGCGCTGCGGCCACCGCGCCGGCGCCCCTGCGCCAGCGGCCCTGGGTGAGGGGCAGCACGCCCAGGCCGGCCAGCGAGAGCACCCCGAGGGCCGCGAGGGTGGTGGCCGACACGCCGCTGTCGGCGCCCACGGCCAGGGGCAGGGCGGCGGCGGCGAGGGCGGCGAGCAGCAGGGGCGGCCAGGTCGCGGCCGTGCCCAGGCCGGCGACGAGGGCCGCGGCGGTCGTGGCCCAGAGGGGGCCGGGCTGCGCGAGCTGCTCGACGAGGCTGCCCCCGAGCGCGGCGGTGCCGCAGAGCGCGATGAAGGCGCCGAGGGCGCCGCCGAGGCCGGGGCCCCGGTGGCGGGCGGCGAGGCCCAGGGCCGCCAGGCCCGGCACGAGCAGCAGCAGGCTCAGCGGCAGCACGGCGGGGCTCGGGGCGCCGGAGAAGCCCTCGAGGGCGGCCCCGACCAGCGCCAGGACGACGGCCGCCGGCCCGATGCCCGCGGTCGGATCCGGGCCCCGGCGGGCCAGCACCACCGCCGGCAGCGGCAGCAGCAGGGCCGCCCCGAGCACGAGCCAGGGGGCCTCGGGGGGCGCGAAGAAGGCCACCATGCCCGTGCGCGGATCCGAGAACCAGGCGTCGATGCTGCCGAGCCAGGGCAGGGCCAGCAGGGGCAACCCGAGCACAAAGGCCCGGGAGACGAGGCCGACCCGGCGGTCGTCCGGCCGGGCCCGCAGCACGGCCAGCACCATCGGCACCAGCAGCAGGGCCACCCCGAGCAGGGCGCCCGGCCGGCTCTGGGGCAGGTGGTGGCGGCCCGTGTAGCCGAGGAAGAGGCCGGCGCTGCCGAGGCCCACCAGGGCGAGCACCCCGGCCCAGCCCCGCCGGGCGGCGGGCACGGCGGCACCGAGGCCCACGAGGCAGAGGTAGCCGAAGAGGGCGTAGGGGCGGTTCTGGCCGGTCGACACGAGCACGGGGGTGAGCAGGGCGCCGACGACGCCCAGGGCGGCGGCGAAGCGGTCGCCCCGGCGGTGGGCCTGGAGGGTGGCGACGGCGGCGACCGCGGCCATGAGCCCGAAGGCCACCAGCGAGCTGACGAGGTGCCAGAGGCCGTGGGTGGCCCAGAGCACGCTGTAGAGGCCGCCCACCCCCGCGCCGGCCAGGGCGGCGGCGACCTGGGGCAGCCGGCGCCGGCGCAGGGGCTCGGCGGCGAGCCAGAGCCCGGTCGAGAGCACGAGCCCGGCGCCGGCCCGGATGCCAGGACCCAGCCAGCCCCGGTCGACGGCGACGGCCACGGCGAAGCCCGCGGCGACCAGCAGGCTCAGGCCGCCCAGGCCCGCGGCGAGCCAGGTGGCGGCGCGCTCGGGGCTGAGGCGGGGCCGGGGGGGCGGCGCGGGCGCGAGCAGCGCGTCGACGAGCGGGTCGGCCTCGCCGGGCGGGGGCGCGGCGGTCCCGGGGGCGGGGCGCGCGGGCTCGCCGGTGTCGCGGGTGGTTGGGGGCGCGAGCGGGAGCGGCGCGGGGGCGGGGCGTGCAGGCCCGGGGGCGGTGGTGAGGGTGTCCCGTGCTGGGCTGGTCTCGTCCGGGTCGGGGACCGCGGGAGCCGGAACGGGCGGGGCGGCGATCGCAGGCCCCGTGGGGGCCGCGTTCGCGCTGCCGCCCAGGGCGCGGCCCGCCGCGAGGGCGTCCACCCGCAGCCGCAGCCCGTCCACCTCGCCCTCGAGCATCGCCACCCGCGCCTCGGCGCGGCCCGCCCGGCGCAGGGCGAGCACCGCCGTCACGAGCAGCGCGGCCGGTCCTCCGACGAAGATGAGCACCCCGAAGAGCACGGCGAAGACTTCCAAGGACGCTCCGGGCCGGTGACCGCCGAGAGACTATGGTCCAGCGCCCGTCTTGGCGAGCGCGCGGCCCCCACGGCCTACCAGACCTCGGGCCCCGTCAGCCGCTCGAGGCGGCCCTGGCGCTCGAGGCGCCACTCGCTGCGGTCGCCGTCGCCGTCGGCGTCCATGCTGATGTGGATGACGAAGCCGCCGTCCTCGGTGAAGTCGACCCGGTAGCTGCCCCGCAGGTCGCCCTCGGGGCTGAAGCCCTCGAGCCAGGGCACGGTGGTCTCGGGCCAGGCGACCGGCCGGGCGCTCAGGGCGGCGGGGGCCCGGGGCGTCGGGGGCAGGGGGACGGCGCCGGGGCCCGCCGCGAGGGCCCGCTGGTGGAGGCGCTCGGCCACCCGTGCCACCTCGCCCACCCGTGCCCGCCGCTGCATCTCGGCGAAGTTCGGCACGGCGATGCCGGCGATGACCCCGGCCGTCATGGGCCCGCTGAGCATGCCGGGGGCCCGGATGCTGAGGGCGGCCTCGAGCACGTCTTCCTGGGCCGAGACCGCCGCGAAGGCCTGGAAGGCCGGGGCCCCGGGCACGAGCTCCCGGGCCTGGGGGGTGGCCACGGCGATGGGCCAGGCGGCGACCTGGTCGGCCACGGGCGCCGGCAGCCAGGGCTGGCCCTCGCCCCGGATGGCCCGGTCGACGTCCTCGGCGCGGGTGCCGATGAGATCGGAAGAGCACACGTCTGAACTCCAGTCACCGCATGC
>CAXQUZ010000271.1:0-12513 GCA_964226865.1 Myxococcota bacterium
GTATATTATACGAGAAAATAGTGGATTTTTGGATTTTCAGGGGCTAGGCTATCCTGGAATTAAGGATTATATACAAAATTCATATAAATTTCAGGTGAGGGCGGCGGCGGTCACGAGGCCGATCAGCATGCGGTTCATCATGGTTCCTCCATCTCGTGAGATGCGGGGCATCTCGGGGGTGGGCCCGCGGCCGTCCGACAGGGACCGGCGGCGGGCGTCTCGCGTCTCGGGTGGGAGCGGGGCCGGGGGGCGCCGGGGGACCGGTGCCGTGCCGCGGCGGCAGTCGTGCCTAACGTGCCCGGTCGGGAGACCGGCCGGGGGCCGGACGGGGTCCCCGGCGACCACATTTGACCTGGCCCCGGGTCGGCGGCCGGCGGCGGCGCCCGGGGACTAGCGGCTGCGGTTCTTCTTGCGTCCCGCCTTCTTGGGGCCGCCCTTCTTCTGGCCGCCCTTCTTCTTCGGCCCCCCCGTCTTGCGGGGACCGGTCCGCTTGGCGCCCGGGGGCGGCGCGCTGGCGGCCCGCAGGATCGTGCGCCGGAGCTGCTCGAGGTCGTCGGGCAGCGCGGTCTCGAACTGGAGGGTCTCGCCGCTGGCGGGGTGGACGAAGCCGAGGGTGGCGGCGTACAGGGCGAGGCGCGGGGCCGCCCGGGCGACGGTGGCCCGGGCGTAGAGGCTGTCGCCGAGCAGGGGGCTGCGGATGGCCTCGGCGTGCAGCCGGAGCTGGTGGGTGCGGCCCGACTCCAGGCGCGCACGCACGAGGCTGGTGCGGGCGTCGAGGGGGGTGACCGCCTCGATGTGGGTCACGGCGGCGAGGGCGTCGGGCGGGGCCTTGTCGTGGGGGCGCGCACCCCGGCGGCCGTCGCCCCGATCGCGCACCAGCGGCAGGTCGATGCGGCGGGGGGCGGGCCCCGGGTTGCCGGCGACCAGCGCGAGGTAGCTGCGGGTCACGGTGCGGGCCTCGAGCTGCTCCTTGAGGTGGTCCCGGGCCGCGGCCGTCCGGGCGAAGACCAGCAGCCCGCTCGTGTCCTGGTCGATGCGGTGGACCGTGTGGACCGTGCCCAGCAGCCGCCGGAGCAGCCCCTCGGCGCTGCGGTGGCCCTCGGGATGCGAGCGGGCGGGCACCGAGAGCAGCCCGGCGGGCTTCCAGATGACGGCGAGCTCGGCGTCGCTGTGGATCAGGACGAGGTCGCGGCCGGGCACGAGCCGCGGCGCCCGCTCGTCGAGCAGGGTGACGGCGGCCGGGTCGACCGTGCGCCCCCCGGCGGCGGTCGGCACGCCGTGCAGCCGGACCCGCCCGGCCTCCATGGCCTTGCGCATGTCGGCACTGCCCATGCCGTGCTGCTGGCGCAGGAACTGGCGCAGCGTGAGGTCGGCGGTGTCGGCCGGGGGCGTGCTCATGGTGACTCCAAATCTGGCCGGCTGCGCTATCACAGGGACGAGAGCGCGGCGCCTGCCGCGCCGGGAACATCGACAGCGACCGGATGACAATGCCGCGAATCAAAGCATCTTGGAGCAACACATGAGGTGGGCCAGCGCCATCACCGAGGCCCCCACCCTCGACGGGGTGGTCGACGAGCTCAGCGCGGGCCTGCTCGCCGAGCTCGCCGGCGACACGGCCCACCTGCTCGTGCTCTTCGTCGGTCTGCACTGGCACGAGAAGGCCCGCGCCCTGGCCCGGGCGCTCCGGGCCCGCTTCCCCGAGGCGCGCCTCGTGGGCTGCTCGGGGGACGGGGTCGCCGCCGACGGCCAGGAGCGCGAGAGCGACCGGCCCCGCTCCGTGGCGGCGGTGGCCGCCCACCTGCCCGACGTCTGGGTCCAGCCCTTCCACGCCTCGACCGCGGCCGCCCACGCCCGCATCGCCAGCCCGCCCCTCTGGTGTGAGGCCCTCGACCTCATTCCCGAGCAGCAGCCCATCTTCGTGCTGCTCCCCGATCCTTTCTCCGTGCCCGCCGACACCCTCATCCGCTCCATGGACGCGGCCTTTCCGGGCTGCACCAAGGTCGGGGGGCTGGCGAGCGGTGGCGCGGCGCCCGGCGACCATGTGCTGCTGGTGGACGCTCGCAGCTACCGGGGTGGCATGGTCGGCCTGGCCCTGACCGGCGCAATCCAGGGCCGCTGTGTGGTCGCCCAGGGGGCCAGGCCCGCCGGCCCCACCTGGACCGTGACCGCCGCCGACGGCCACGAGATCCGCGAGGTGGACGGCGAGCCCGTCATCGCCCGCTTCGAGAAGGCCCTGGCGGGCATGAGCCGCCACGAGCGCGCCCTGTTCCGCAGCTCGGCCCTGCTCGGCGTCGTGCCGCCCGAGGCCAGCGGCGGCACCGGTGCGCGCCGCGTCCTGGTGCGCCCCATCGTGGGCCTCTCCCGGGCGCGGGGGGTGCTCGCGGCGGGCATGGAGGTGCCCGAGGGGGCCACGGTCCAGCTCCACGTCCGGGACCGGGCCGGTGCTGTGGCCGAGCTGGACGAGCTCATGGCCCGGGAGGCGCGCGCCGCCACCCAGCTCGGGCCCCCCGCCGGCGCCCTGGTCTTCTCGTGCATGGGACGCGGCGCCGGGCTCTTCGGGGCGCCGAACCACGACGCCGAGGCCCTGCGCGGGCCCTTCTCGCGGCTGCCCATGGCCGGCTTCTTCTGCGATGGCGAGCTGGGGCCGATCCACGGCCGCGGCTGGCTCCACAGCTTCACCTGCGTCGCGCTGTTTCTGCGGCCGGTGGCCTGGAGCTGAGCGGGGCCGGTCGGACGGGCGCCGCGTCCCTCAGAGCTGGAGCTCGCGGGGCCGCAGCAGCCCCACCAGCCGCCAGATGCCGGCGAGGGCCTCCGGCCAGGTCGGGCCCGTGCCCTCGAGCAGGGCGGCGTTGCCGGTCGTGAGCTGGGTGGGGGTGCCCGTGAGGTCGCTGACGGCCTCCTCCCAGCCCGGGTTGTGGCCGAGCACGAGCACGGGGCCCGGCCCCGCGGGGAAGTGGGCGGCGGCCGCGACGATGGCCTCGAGGCCCGCGAGGTAGAGGCCGCGGCTGCGCACCCAGGTGGCCGCCGGCAGCCGGGGGGCCATGCGGGTCCAGGTCTCGGTGGTGCGGGCGGCGTCGCTGGCGTGCACGTGCACGGGCGCCCAGCCCCGGTCGAGCAGCACCTGGGCCACCCGGGGGGCGTCGGCGCGGCCGCGGGGGTTCAGGGGGCGCGCATGATCGGACTGGCCGGCCTCGGCCCAGGAGCTCTTGGCGTGGCGCATGAGGATGAGGCGGCGGCAGCGGTCGTCGGGCACAGGCGCTCCGGGGGGGGGCGGGCGGGCGGGGCGGGGAAGGCAGGGGGAACTTGCTGTGCTACCTTGCCCGGCGCCACCGTCGGTCTCGCGGTGGGCCCCGTCCCGTGTTCCCCCCGCTGTCCCACGGTCTCTCGCCATGCTCCAAGATGCCCCACTCAAGGTTGTTGTCGGCGAGCGCAGCGCGGCTGCGGGCCTGCTCCTCGTCCTGCTCGCGGGCTGTGGCAGCAAGGAGCTGCCCACGGCGGTCGACTGCTATGCCGAGCTGCCCGACAACGTCAGCGACCGCACGAGCAACGACTACCGGGCCACCCCGACCCGCTCCGGTCCCGTGGCCGAGGGCATGGTCTCGGTCGAGCAGTTCCGCGCCAGCGACGCCCGCCGGCCCGAGAACTCCGACGGCCTGAAGGACGACGTGCTCGAAGAGTTCGTGGGCATCGCCTACGTGCCGGGCCACGCCGACCCCACCCGGCCCACCGACGACTGGGATCCCGACTACGTCTTCGACGTGCGCTTCAGCGCCCGGCTGCCGGCGGGCTTCGATGCCTACGGCGACCACTTCGAGTCCGAGGACGCGCGCACGGTCTACGCCACGGTCGACCGCGAGGGCATCGACACCCCGGTCGACACCCTCGAGATGGTCATCGCCGAGCAGGACTGCGACCGGCTCGTGCCGGCGGCCAACGACGAGCTGGTCACGGTGCTCGCCGTCGGCACGGTCTCGGGCACCGAAGAGTAGCCCCCGCTGTGGCGCCGGCCCGGTGTCGCCCGGGCCCGCCGGTTAGGCTCTGGCGCCGCGTCCACCGGGACGGCCCCCGCAGGGCCCCCGACCCGGGCGCGCCACCGGAGTCCCAGCATGGCCTTGTCCGAAGAGACCTCCATCCGGCTCATCGGCGGCGGCGGCACCCGCGGCCTCTCCGGCGACCTCGACCGGGTGCTCCCGGCCGACCCGGCCCTCGACTTCTTCAACGCCTGCCTCCGGCGCCACGTGGCGGCCGGCGACATGGTGCGGGATCCCGACCAGCTCTGGCAGGCCCAGGGCAACCCGGCCCGGCTGGGCGGCCTCGGCCCCCACCTCGCCAGCGTCAGCCGCGAGCGCCTCGTCGGCCTGAGCGACGTGCTGGTGGTGATCAACGGCGAGGACTGGCAGCGCGCCGCCCGCGAGGTGGGGGTGGGCTGGGGCCGCGAGGTGGTGCTCACCCTCCAGGCCCGCATCCAGGACGAGCGGGCCCGGCTCGGCCTCGCCGGCGACACCCGCGAGGTGGGGGTGCGGCTGCTGGCCGACGGCAGCGGCCCGATGCAGGGCGAGCTCATCGGCCTCGAGCCGGGCGAATTCGTCACGGGGGTGCTGCCCAACCAGCACGACGGCCCGGCGGCGGGCGCCCGGGCGCTGGTGGCGGTCCACCTCAACCTGCCGGGCGTCTGGAGCGGCTACCGCGAGGTCGCCCGCCTCCACGCCGACCAGGACCTGCTCACCCTGGGCAGCCACTGGCTCGACAACTACGCCCACCCGGCCCTCGCCGCGCCGGCCATCTACCGGCTGCAGTACACCCCGGGCGAGGGCCTGGTCCACCTGGTGAGCCCCGACACGGCGGGCCGCTTCCGTCTCCAGCACCATGCCGAGCCGGGCGGGCCCTCGGTCTATGCCCTCCAGAAGGCCGACGGCGAGGCCATTGCCTGGCTGGTGCTCGCGGTCATCGACGACGCGGCCGCCCCGGCGCCGGCGCCGGCTCCCGCTCCGGTGCCCGGGCCGACCCCGAGCCTCGTCGGGCGCACCTTCCACGAAGACCCCAGCGCGGCCGTGGTCGTGGTCGAGGAGTCGCCGACGGTCGACCCGCTGGGCCACCCGGGCGATCCCCTCCTCGCCCAGCCCACCTTCGACCCCCTCGACACGGCCAGTGGCGCCCACCCCGCGGCCGCGCCCCCGGCCCCCGCGCCGGCCCCGAGTGCCCCGTCCCCGACCACCACGGCGGCCGTCGAGCTCGACGACCAGCTCGTCACCCTGCGCGAGCAGGGCGTGCTGCTCCAGCGGGTCCACTTCCGCGACATCATGCGCGGCTACGAGGTCTACATCGGGGCGGGGGGCGAGATCTCGACGGCGGCTGCGGCCCCGGCGGCGACGCTGCGGGTCGAGGGCACGACGGTGCGGCTCATCGCCCGCCAGCTCGGCGTGCGCATCGGCGGCATCCCCGTGCCCCCGGCGGCGGCGGCGGTGCTGGGCGGCGAGGCCGAGATCTTCGTGGGCGCCCACCGCTTCCTCTGGCGCGACCTGCGCCAGGTGCGGGTGCGCGGCTGGCCCTACCTGGGCGAGATCCGCCGCCGGGCCGGCTCGACCCACCTCGTCGGCGGCATGGTCCACACCATCGGCCGCGGGTCCACCGCCCGGGTCCGGCTCCCCGACGACAGCCACAACGGCAACATCCTCTGGCGGCCCGAGGCCGACGCCGGCCAGGTCATCCGCGCCAAGAACGGCGAGGTGCCCAAGTCGCGCTTCACCCTCGACTCGATCATGGTCGCCGCCGAGCACCTCGAGCTCGACCTGGGCGGCGGGGCCCCCCGGGTGCGCTCGGTCGCCCGCCACTGCTACAGCTTCATCCGCCGCGACACCCCCGCGGGCCAGCGCATCATCTCGCTGTCGCGGGCCCAGCGCCCGACCGGCGAGACCGAGGCCGTGCTCGAGCCCGGGGACGACCTGCTGGTGGGCAACTGCGTCTTCGAGGTCGACTGGGCCGCCCCCGCGAGCGACCCGACGGCCCTGCCCGTGGGCAAGCCGCCGCCGGTGGTCTTCTCCGACGGCGAGGACGAGCTGGCCGCCCACTGCACGGCCCCCGGGGCCGAGCTGCCCCCGACGGGCTTCGACCTGCCGCCGCCGCCGCCCCTGGTCCCCGACGACCCGACCGGGCTGCCCACCGGTGCCCCCCCGCCGGTCCTCCTCGACGACGGCGCCGAGGACGACTCGATGGTCTTCTACCCGGTCCCGACCCGGGGCTGGCAGCCCAGCCTCGACGCGGTCTCGGGCGCCGAGGCCGACCCGACAGCCCCCCCGGAGGGCGCGCCGCCTCCGCCCGTGCACCGTGCGGGCGACGCCCCGGCCGACGACAGCCTCGACGGCGACTGGGCGCCCGGCCAGACCCTCGATCCGGCGGGCCTGGTCGACGAAGACGACAGCGCCGAGGCCGACCCCACGGCCCTGCCCGGCGAGGGGCCCCCGCCGCCGCTGCGCTTCGACTGAGGCGACTCAGCGGGCGGCCATGCCCGCGGCGCCCTCGTCCTTGGCCGCCCGCGACAGGGCGTCCTTGAGCATCCAGAGCTTGGGCTTGTTCTCGTTGAAGAAGAGGAACGAGAAGAGGCTGCCGGCCTGGACGTACTTGAGCACGTCGCGCCAGCTCTTCACCTGCTCGGCGTGGCGGGCGAGGGTCACGGGCCGGAAGTAGAACTCGCGGTAGAAGCGGCGGTGGAGCTCGATGAGCTCGTCGGGCTCCATGCCCCAGGGCACGAAGGTGGGCTCCCAGAAGCTCTTCTCGCTGTCGGAGCGGTTGATGATGCGCCCCCACTTCTGGCCCTCGCGGCGCCAGACCTCCATCTGGGGGGTCTCGGGCAGCAGGGTGTTGATCTGGACCGTGATGTCGTGCAGCGGCAGCGACTTCGCGAACGCGATGGTCTCGAGGATGCTCTCGCGGGTGTCGGGCATGTGGCCGACCATGAAGAAGGCCTTGGGGCGCAGCCCGACCTCGTGGGCGTTGGTGATGGCCGCGCGGATCTTCTCCTTGGTGATGCCCTTCGAGATGAAGTCGAGCACCCGGTCGCTGCCCGACTCGATGCCGAAGCGGGTGCGCCAGCAGCCGGCCTTCTTCATCTTCTCGAGCAGGGGCCGGTCGACGACCTCGACCCGGCTCGAGCAGGTCCACGAGACCTTCTTGTGGACCCCGCGGGCGATCATCTCGTCGCAGATGGCGTGGACCCGGCGCTTGTTGGCGCAGAAGAGCGAGTCGACGAAGGCGATGTCGCGCACGCCGAAGTCGCGCACGACATGCTCGATCTCGTCGACGATGTACTTGGGCGAGTGGGAGCGGTAGCCCGAGCGCGACTTCTGGCAGAAGGCGCAGGCATGCGGGCAGCCCCGGCTCGTGACCATGGCGAACTTGGGGAAGCCGTGCTCGTCGACCGGGACGGGCCGGTAGATGTTCGGCGGCAGCAGGTGCCGGGCGGGGAAGGGGAACACGTCGAGGTTCCGCACCTTCTTCCGCTTGGCGGTGAAGTGCATGCTGCCGTCGTCGCGGCGGAAGATGATGCCCGGCACGTCGGCGAGGGGCTTGCGGCCCTCGAAGTGGTCGATGAGGTCGAGCATCGTGTGCTCGCCCTCGCCGAGCACCCCCACGTCGAACTGGGTGTTGGCCATCGCCTCTTCGGGCACCAGCGTGACGTGGTAGCTGCCGAGCACGATGGGCACGGCGGGCATGGCGTCCTTGAGGGCCTGGCCCAGCTTCTTGCAGGTCTCGAAGGTGACCGTGAAGGAGCCGATGCCGATGAGATCGGGGCGGAAGGCCTCGACCTCTCGGGCCGTGCCCTCGACGTTGAGCAGCTGGGCCGCGGCGTCGATCACCGCGACCTCGTGGCCCGCCTGTTCCAGCACCGCGGCAATGTAGAGAATGCCGAGCGGGGCGCTGTTGTAGAAGAGGAAGCTCGTGACCGGGTTGGCGTTGCCGTCCTCGAGCACCTGGTCGATGGGCGGGTTGATGAGCATGACGCGCATGGTGGAGCTCCCGGATCCGAGAGGCTAGGCTACCCCGTGCTGGCGGACGCTCCAAGCCGGCCCGTGTCAGGGCACGAGCCCCGCGTCGACCGCGACGGCCGCGACCCAGCCCAGCCAGGCCAACACGACGAGCGAGAGACAGCCCGCCGACATCGCCCACTGCTTCCACCGCTGGGTGGTCGGGGTCAGGTGGCCCAGCGCCAGCACGCTCTCGCCCCGGGCGGGGGGCGTGGCGGGACCGAGGCGCTCGAGAGCGGCGGCCACGGTGGCCAGCCCGGCGAAGAGGGCCTCGACCTCGGGCACGTCGAAGTGGGTGGCGCCCTCGCCGACCACGATGAGCTGGATCGCGTCGGGCTCGACCATGAGCACCCCCGGGGCGTCGGCGACCCCCGCGAGCAGGGCCTCGACGGCCTGCCAGGCCGGGTCGTCGGCGAGGGCCCGGGCGAGGGGGGGATGGGTGGCGCGGATGTCGAAGTGGGTGCGGTCCATGAGCACGACGTGCTTGCGGTCGCCCATGCGCGCCATGTTGAGGGCGGGGGTGCCCCGGGCGCCCACCAGCATGCGCAGGCCGCTGTCACAGCCGAGCGAGAAGCTGGCCTTGGCGTGGCGCGAGAAGCCGTTGCCCCCGGTCGTTCCGGCCTGGGCGATGGCCGCGCGGCCGTCCCGCTCGCCCCGGTAGATGCGCCCGTGGCCCGGGTCGTCGGCGCCGGCCATGCCGAGGGCGCCGAAGAGGCGATCCAGGCGCTTGGCCTCGTCCCCGCCGCCGATGAGCATGGGGATCATGCCCACCAGCACGAAGAAGACGATGCTGCCCACCCCCATGGCCACGGCGATGGGCGAGCGGAAGCCCTCGTAGCGGGCGGGCAGCGGCAACAGCATCGCCAGCAGCCCGGCGCCGAGGAAGCCGCCCATCATGCCGCAGCCCATCACGGCCCCGAAGGCGCGCTGGGTGCGGGAGGAGGCGAGGGGAGGCGGGGCGGTGTCACTCATGGCCGGGAGCCTATCGTCCCCGGGCCGCCCGTCGCCTCCTGGGGCCCGCTCGTGATGTGACAGCCCGGCGTTACTTGCCGACGGCCTTGAACTTCATCGTGAGCTTGTCTTCGTTGCGGATGGCGCCGAGCATGGCGGAGTAGCCCTCGAAGCCGAAGTCGGTGTGGTTGAAGGAGAAGCCCCCGCTCATCTCGAAGCCGCTCCCCGTGTCGAGCTTGGGGGTGAAGCTGACGGTCTTCGACTTGCCGCGGATGGTGAGGGTGCCCGTCACCTTCGACGCCGAGCAGCTCGTGCTCTTGAAGGACATGCTCTTGTGGGCGGCGCCGTTGAGCTGGTCGGCGGCGAGCATGTTGCCCTTGATCTCCTTGCGCTGGCCCTCGTCCACCTCGCCCTCGAGGCCCATGGCCTTGCGGTCGGCGGTGGCGTCGACCCGCAGCGAGGGCACGTCGACGGTGACCTCGATGGTGCAGGCGGTGCCGTCCCAGGTCATGCTGCCCGACATCTGGGTGGCGGCGATGGCGTGGTCGTGGGCGAGACCCGAGCCGACGCCGCCCTTGTAGGTGCGCACCCGGAAGCTCGAGCGCCCGCTGTCGAGGGTGAAGCTGGCCGGACCGGCGGGGGCGGCCTCAGCGGGGGCGGCCTCTGCGGGGCCGGCGCCTCCCTCGGACTGGGCCAGGGCGGTGGCCGGGAACAGAGCAAGAACGGCCGCGGTGGTCAGGATGCGCATGGGTGGACTCCAGAGGTGGGACGCCAGGGCATGCTATGCCGGAGGCGGCGCGGGGTTGCAGCGTGCGGGGAAGAGTGACACGCCAGGGGACGCCCCGGCACCGCCCTGTCTTCGCAACAGGCAATTGCAGCGCAAGGCCGAGGAGGGAGGGATGGGGCGGCAAGCGGGCGACAGGGACGGGCTGCGGGCCCGGCTCCGCCACAGCGCCGTGGCGCCCGAGCGGCGCCAGCGGGTGGCCGACCTGCGGCGCGCGGCCCGGGGGGCGGCGCCCGGTGCGGCGGTGGCGCTGCTCGACCAGGCCCACACGCTGGCCCGCAACCTGCCGCTGGCCCACGCCCGGCTCCACCTCGCGCTGGCCCGCCGCCAGGCCCAGCAGGGCGCTCTCCGAGAGGCCCTCGCCGAGCTGGAGCGCGCGGCGGTGGCCCCCCTCGCCTCGGGGCTGCGGCGGCTGGCCGGGCGGGCACCGGACGCCCCCCTGGATCCCGGGCTCGCGGCGACCCTCCGGGCGGCCCTCGGCCCGCGGCGCGGCGGCTCAGGGGCGGACGGTGGCGTCCATGCAGAGGGCGTGGAGGTCGCCGACCCGGTCCAGCGGTAGAGCGGGAAAGCTCGGAATGTCGATGAGAGCGCTGTTCCGGTCAATGGCCTGGAAGCGCATGGCCACGTCCCGCTCGGCGGCGTGCAGCCGCAGCAGCTCGCCCTCCCGCGACCAGCTCCAGCGCTGGGCCTGGTCGAGCGCGCCGCAGGGCCCGGACTGGGAGTAGAGCTGGCCGCCCGGACAGAACACGAGGCAGAGCTCGCCGGCGGGGTAGGCCATGCCCGTGCCGTGCCAGACCCCGATGTGGGCCGTGGCCGGGTCGAGCGGGGGCGGGGGCGGGGCCTTGGGACCACAGCCCACCGCCACCAGCAGCAGCGCCGGCGCCCTCACGCGGGCAGGTAGCCGCGACCGATGACGACCGCCGCGAGCGGGTGCTGGCCGTGCAGCACCGTGAGGCGCCGCAGCAGATCGTGCACAGCCGCGGTCTCGGCGCGGCCGGCGTCGATGCTGAAGCGCACGGCGCCCGGACCGCAGGGCTCGAGGTCGGAGATCTCGTGGAAGCGGCCGGCGTCGGCCGAGCCGAAGCGCCCCTCGTAGCCGGCGCTGTACCAGTCGCCGGCCACCGGATCGGCGACGGCGACGGCGTCGGTCTCGGGGTCGGCGAAGCGCAGCTGGACGACGAGATCGTTCCAGGGGCACTGGGTCGAGACGAGCAGCGGGAAGGGCCAGTCGCGGTCGGGCCAGGCGATGAGGGCCGGGGCGCGGGCGAGGGGCTGGTAGTCGGCGAGGGCCACCATCATGGGCTGGTCGCCCACCCGGCCGGGCTGGCCGGTCTGGGGGTCGACCAGGTCGATGCGCACGGCGGCGTAGGGGCGGGCGCCCTCGGGGATGACCGGCACGAGGCGGCCGTCGTCGTCCCGCGTCATGCGGGCGGCCTCGGCAATCCAGCCCTTCTCGGCCATCTGCTTGGCGTAGTGGTCGAACATCTCGCAGTAGGAGCCCCGGTGGGCCTTGAGGAACTCCTCGGGGTGGATGTCGTTGCGCACGAAGCCCCGCAGGGCGTCGAGGTAGGCCTGGGCGCCCTCGATGTAGGGCGGCTCGTCCTGCTTGTCGTCGATGTAGCGCTCGAGGGTGGAGATGCCCTCGTCGAGCTTGCCCCAGGCCAGCAGCAGCCAGGCGAGGCCCTGGGTGGCGCGGGGGTTGAAGGGCTCGTGCTCGAGCAGGGTCTCGTAGGCGAGCTGGGCGGTGGCCGGGGCGCGCAGGTCCTCGGCGGCGCTGGCCTTCACCAGCATGAGCTGGGGCATGATCATGCCGGCCCGCTCGTCGCGCTGCTCGTGGGCCTTGGCCTCGGCGAGCTCGCAGATCTGCATGGCGGCGGCCGGGTCGCCCAGGCGCAGCTCGGTCACGGCGAGCGCATGGTGGAGGTCGATGCGCTCGGGGGCCGTCTGGAGCAGGCTGCGCAGCTTGCGCGCCGCGGCCTCGGGGTCGTCGCCCTTGAGGGCGAGCATGGCCTGCTCTGCGATGTTGTCGACGAATCCGTCGCTCATGGTGGGGCTCCGGTCGATCACTGAGGGGAGGGGGGTTCCCAGCACGGGGCGTCAGCGGGACGGCCCGCCTCGGCCTGGACATCCGGGGGGTAGGGGCAGTGGCGGCAGCCCGCCCCGCAGCAGTAGCCGCGCTCCCGAAGGTACCAGGAGGTCATGACGAAGTTGCCCGTCACCGGGTCGATGTAGGCGTTCTGTCGGCGGCGGCAGGCCGCGTCGTGGGCGCGGCGTGCAGCGGTCTCTTCGGCCACGGGGACTCCAGGTCGCGGCCCAGCCTAATGCACTTCGGCCCGCTGCGTGGTAGTGCGCGCGCCAGAGCCCGGAGCCCCCATGTCGACGCCTCCCGCCGCCCCGCCCTCCTCGGCCCCTGCCGTGCCCGCTGCCGGGGCGCCCGCCGTCGACATCGCCGCCGAGGTCGCCGACGCCCGGGCCCAGCAGCACCCCACCCGCCGTCCCACGGTGCCGGCCCTCGAGGCCCGGATGTTCTCGGTGGTGCCGGTGCTCGACCACGGCTTCGTGCGCCTCGTCGACTACATGGGCGACGACGCCGCCGTGGTCCAGGCGGCCCGGGTCTCCTACGGCCGCGGCACGAAGCAGGTGCGCCAGGACCGGGGCCTCATCCGCTACCTGGGGTTCTTCGCCGGCCGGGTGCCCGGTTGGCTCGGTCGGGTCCCCGGCCTGGCCGGGAGATTGCCTGGAGTGCCGGGGCGATTC
>CAXQUZ010000272.1:0-2463 GCA_964226865.1 Myxococcota bacterium
GGTGGCGCGGTCGTCGGGGAAAGAATCGGGGTAATCGAGGTTGTAGTGCAGTCCGCGGCTTTCGTGCCGGGCCTGTGCGCTGCGGATCGTCAGTTCGGCGATCAGCAGCAGGTTGCGTAGCTCGATCAGGTCGTTCGTCACCTTGAAGTTGCCGTAGTACTCGGCGGGCTCATCCAGATGGGGTGGAGCGGGCTGGTCACGTGCTCGTTGGTGAGGTCCATGAAGGCGACCGACTCGAAGAGGTCGATGGCCCCGTCGCGGTTGCCCACCAGCAGCCGGTTCCGCGCGGCCTCGACGGCCACCATGGCCCAGCCCGGCCAGGCCTCGTCGGCACTGGTGAGCTCGGTCTCGGCGAGGCGCTCCCGGCCGGCGTCGACGTAGATGCGGGCCGCGCCGAGGTGGTAGCGGGCCAGCTCCTGGCCGCTGAGGTCGCCCGGCTCGAGCGAGCGGAGCACCTTCTCGGCCGCGGCGTCGTCGCCCTGGGCGTGGAGGGCCCGGGCCTTCTGGAGGCCGACGGCGGGGTGGGTGCGCACCTCGGCGAGGCCCCGGTCGGCGAGCGCGATGCCCTGGGCCAGCTTGCCCTGGGCGATGGCCGCGGCGGCGGCGTCGGCGAAGACCTGGATGCGGTCGGGGTGGCGGGCGAAGGCCTCGTGGGCGATGACCGCCTCGAGCTCGGTGAGGGCCCGGCGGGCGTTGCCCTGGACCTTGAGCTCGATGGCGCCGAGCAGTGCGCGCTCTTCGAGCTGCCAGGGGGCGAGCGCGGCCACCTGTTGGCCGGCCTTGCGTGCGGTGCCCCAGTCGCCGATGGCCACGGCGGCGTGGAGCAGCACCGTCCAGAGGGCGGGCTCCTTGGCGTGGGCGCGGCTGAGGCCCTTGGCGATCTCGACGGCGGCGCCGTAGCGGCCCTCGGCGTGGTGGACCCGGGCGAGCGCCAGCTGGATCGCCAGGGAGCCGCCGACCCGCTCGTCGAGGGTGACGAGTGCGTCTTCTGTGCCCTGGAGCTCGGCCAGCAACACGGCACAGCCGAGGTCGACCCGCGAGCCCCGGGCGCCGGCGAGAGAGGCCGGCTCGCCGCACTCGAGCAGGATGTCGGCGGCGCGTCCCCGGTTGCCGGCTGCGACCGCAACGGCGGCGGCGGCCCGGCGAGCGGCAGGGGCCTGGGGGTCGATGGCCATGGCCCGATCGGCGGCCTTGGCCATCGGCTCGACCAGGCTCGGGTCGCGGGGCGACAGCCGGGCCCAGGCCTCGGCGAGGCTGCCCCAGACCTCGAGGTCGCGGGGCGCCATGACGGCGGCCTGCTCGAGGTGTTCCCGCGCGGCGACCAGGCCGGCGTCCGTGCCGCTCCACAGGGCCACGCGCCCCCGGTGGAGGCGCAGGGGGGCCGTGCCCGTGGGCTGGGGCCAAGCGGCGCTGAGCTTCGTGAGCACCTCCTCGCCCGGCAGCACCTTGTTGGCCGCCGCCGCCCGCCGCACGGCGTCCTGGTCGACGGCCTGCTCGATCTTGCCGGTGACCTGCTCGGTGGCCTCGCCGGCGGCCCCGGAGATCGACGCGATGACCTCTTCGGGGATCACGAAGAGATCGTTCTGGATGCCGTAGACGGCGATGGCTCCGCTCGCGACCATCGCCGCGAGGGCCCCGCCGACCCGGGCCATGCGCGCCACGTCACGGGTGCGCCGCTCGCGCACGGCCGAGTCGCGGGTGGTGTGGAGCCGGTCGTACTCGGGGGTGCCGGGCAGGAAGAAGACCGCGAAGTCCGGGTGCTCGATGAGCGGCATCCACCGGGCGCCGCCGCGGGTCACCTGGTCCTCGGGCTGGACGGCGCCGCGCAGGATCTGGTCGACCATGGCGTCGCGGGAGAAGGGCCCGCGCATGCCGCCCTCGCGGGTGCGCAGCTCCCAGCGGAGCCGGCCCGCAGGAACCTGGGGCCCGCCGAGTCGGCAGGGCTGGCAGAGGGCCCCCGGGCTCGCGTCGTCGCGCGGGATCGGGGAGCCACAGGTGAAGCAATACCGTCGGAGCATGGGCGGACCTCGGGGCCGGCAGTCTACACCGCCGCGCCGGAGGCCCCGGTCGGTCCCGGGATGGGTCTCCGTGAAAACGCCCGTGCACGGGATGTTCTCACGGCTTGCGTCGGCATTCCGCCCCGCCGTGAGGGCGCCGGAGGCTCAGTGCCGGAAGTGGCGGGCCCCGGTGAAGACCATGGTCGCGCCGGCCGCGTCGACCGCGGCGAGCACCGCCTCGTCCCGGATGGAGCCGCCGGGCTGGATGAAGGCCCGCACGCCCTCGGCCAGGGCGGCCTCGACGCCGTCCGGGAAGGGGAAGAAGGCATCGGAGGCGAGCACCGAGCCGGCCGTCGGCCGGGGGGCCTTGGAGCAGGCGATGCGGCCGCTGTCGACCCGCGACATCTGGCCGGCACCGACCCCGTTGAGGACCACCCCCCCTCGTGGGAGGTCGCCAGCACGATGG
>CAXQUZ010000273.1:0-10550 GCA_964226865.1 Myxococcota bacterium
GAGGCCAACCGGGGCGAGACGGTGGGCACGGTGCGCGAGGTCGAGATCCTGCCCTTCGGCCAGGGCGACCCGGTCACGGTGCGCAGCGAGCGGCTGCTGCCGGACGGCTCGCCCGCGAGCTTCTACGCCCCGCCCGAGATGGTCGAGGTCCACAGCGTGGTCGAGACGGTGGACGGCCGGCCCGTGCCGCCCCTCGATCCCCGCGACCGCATCATCCTGCACGTGCCCGTGCGCTCCTACCTGCGCTTCCTGCCCGGCATCTACCGGGGGGCCACGCCGACGCGCCGCCAGGACGTGACGGCCGTGACCGAGCGCAGCGCCCGCCAGTGGGGCGCCCGGTCGACCGCCACCTCCACCCAGGTCCAGGTCCACCACGCCGACCAGTTCCGCCGCTTCCTCTTCGTCTTCCAGCACATCATGACGACGGTGACGGAGAAGATCGACGGCATCCCGGCCCTGACCGACCCCCTCCAGGCCAACCCCGCCTTCCTGCCCTGGATCGCGAGCTGGGTGAGCTTCGAGCTCGACGAGTCGCTGCCGCTCCACCAGCAGCGCGAGCTCGTCCGGCGCAGCATCAAGCTGTACCGCACCCGCGGCACCGTCGAGGGGGTGACCGAGATGATCCGCGTGCTCACGACGGCCGATGTCGAGATCGTCGAGCGCATGCCGCCCCGCAGCACGGTCTTCTCGTCCCTCGGCATCACCCTCGTCAAGGGCCGCAACGTCGCCGAGCGCTACCGCTTCGACGACCCGCCCCCCGCCTACCTCATCCGGCCGGGCCGCAAGCCCACCACCTTCTTCGTCGTGATGCTCAAAGAAGACCGCAAGTCCTTCAAGCGCCGCTTCGGCGAGCGGGCCGAGGTCGAGCTTCGCCGCATCTCGCAGATCGTCACCAACGAGATGCCGGCCCACGTCACCTTCACCATCGAGTTCGAGGAGCGTGTCTCGTGAAACAGGACCCCATCCTCCGTCGGCTCAACCCCTTCGAGGGGCTTGCGCTCACGGCTTCGGACCTGCGAGACGAGCAGACCTACCACCGCCGCAACCTCCAGCGTCACAACCTGTTCCTGCACGGCCACGGCATCGTGCAGGGTCTCCAGGTCGAGCTGAAGCCGCGCAAGGACCGGTACGTCGCCATCATCCAGGCCGGCTTTGGCATCACCCGCATCGGCCAGGGGGTCCACCTCCCCGAGCCGGTCGCCGTCCCGCTGGAGGTCCCGCGGAAGGACGGCGAGTACATGCTGTGGATCTTCCACGTCGAGAGCCCCGATGAGGGCGAGATGCGGCCGGTCTTCGACACCTCCGAGTCGAAGGAGGCCCGCGTCCAGGAGCGCTGCGCGCCGCGCCTCCACCCCATCGACGAGGACCAGCCGGACGCCGTCGCCCTCTGCCGCATCAACGTGCGCCTCGGCCGCATGGTCCAGGTGCTGCTGCCGGTGCCCCGCGCCGGGCGCCAGTCGCGGGCGGCCGAGTCCTACCTGAAGCCCCGTGTGGTCGACTTCATCCGCATCAACCGCAAGGTGATGGGCAACCTCTTCCGCACGGCCCTTCTCCAAGAGCTCGACCTCAGCGCCCTGGCCTTCAACTCGGCCCTGGTGAGCTCCGAGTTCCTCCTCATCGAGGAGGGCACGACCGACCGGGTGCTGTACCGCACGGCCGGCTCGCTCATCAACTACGCCCACGACTTCTACAGCCCGCTCCAGCGGACCATCGACCGCATCGAGCGCTTCAAGGAGTTCGTGCGGCGGGTCAACGCCGAGGTGCCGGCGCCCGAGCAGGGCGACGAGGTCTGGCTGCGCTGGTTCGACAAGTTCGAGCGGCTGCTGGCCCCTCTCACCAAGATCTCCGACGAGCTCGAGAAGACCGTCGAGGCCCAGCGATAGCCCCCACGAGGATTGCGCGTGGACGTCCTTCCCGGCCAGCCTGACCAGACCGTGCACCTGCGGGTGCAGGTCGTCGACATGAAGTCGTTCACGCTCGACCTCCAGGTGCCGACCTACCTGCCGGCCCGCGACCTCACCCAGCGGGTGGCGCGGGACGCGGGTCTCGAGGCCCACTGGCCCGACGGCCGCCGGCGCCTCTACTGGCTGCGCGCCCGGGGGCGGCTGGTCACCGACGACGAGACCCTGGCCGAGCTCAACGTCGTGAACGGTGAGCTGGTCTATCTCTTGCCCGAGCCGCCCGCGGGCTCGGGGGTGCTCGAGCAAGAGCCCGACTACCCCCAGAACCGCGGCTATCCGGGCAAGGGGCTGGTCAACATCGTGCTCAGCTTCGTGATGGTCTGCCTGTGGGCGCTGGGCTGGGGCCTCGCGCTCACGGTCGAGCGCTCCCTGCTCACGGTCATCTTCCCCGGCGCGGGCATGGGCTTCCTGCTCACGAGCCTCGCCCGCCACGTCTGGGGCGGCCAGGGCAACTCGCCCCGCATCCCCATCACGGCAGCCCTGCTCTTCGTGCTCTGCTTTGTGTTGGTGTTCCTGCCGGGCATCATCAACGGCGACGAGCTCGACGAGGTCTTCAACGAGAGCGCCGGCGGCTTCTTCCTCGGCATCGCCGGGGTGCTGGCGGGCTGGGTGGCCTGGTGGGGCGCCGTCGAGCCCCTGCCCAAGCGCGAGGAGCAGGCCGTCGTCGCCCAGCAGGCGGTGGTCACGGTGCCCTGCGGCATCTGCTCCCTCGAGGTCACCCCCGAGGTGCGCACCGACTGCCCCCATGCCTGCGGCCAGTCCTTCCACACGGGCTGCTACAACGCCCGGCTCGCGGTCTACCGGGGCGACCAGCGCTTCTGTGGGATCTGCAGCGCCCGGGTGGCATAGGCTGCGGCCGCACGGGCTTCAGGCGAAGCACTGTGTGAGTTGGTTTTTTGCTCTATCATTGTGCGGGATCAACCGTATGTGATGACGTCGTCGGCCGCATGGCTGGCCACGGCGACCACCCGCGCCTCGTGCTCGCTGTCGTTGACCAGCTGGTGCACCGGGCCGCCCGCCGGGAGGGCCACGACCATGCCGGGCGCGAGGCGGTGGCGCGCGCTGCCCTCGACGAGGCTCGGTCGGCCGCTGAGCACGACGATCAGCTCGTCGCGGTGGCTGTGGCGGTGGGGGGCCGAGCTGGCCTGGCCCGGGGCCAGCACCTCGACCTGGGCCCGCAGGGCGGAGAGCCCGCCGGGGCCCGAGAGGTCGAGCTGGTCGGCGTAGCGGGCGCCGGTGCGGCGGCCGTGGCTCGCGCGGCGGGGCAGGGTGGCGGGATCGAGCACGGGCACGGGGGCGCTCCGGTGGAGGGGCCCGCTCTATGGCCGCGGGGCGCCCCGGGCCGCCCACGTCCCGGGCCAATCGGGCTACACCAGGGGCAGTCCAGGATGCCCATGCCGCGCCCGCTGCCCCGCTGTCGTGTCGACCACTGTGTCTTCATCAACCGCCTGCAGACCGACGGCGGCTACCTGCCCAGCACCAAGCGCAGCGCGATCATGAAGCGGGTCGAGCCCCTCGGCCTCGAGTACCTCGTCGCGACCCTCGCCCAGCACGGCCGCCACGGGACCATCCTCGACGAGGGCCTGGATCCCGAGGCCATCCGCGCCCTGCCCGAGACCCTGGCGGCGCTCCAGCCCGACCTCATCGGCTTCTACACCAACGACGGCATCACGGCGGCGGTCGTGGGCGACATCGAGCGGCTGCGGGCGGCGGGGGTCGACCAGCCCATCGTGGTCGGCGGGCCCGCCAGCTCGGAGCCGGCGGTCTTCTTCGCGGCGGGGGCCGACATCGCGGTCATCGGCGAGGGCGAGCGCACGCTGATGCACCTGATCGAGGTGCTGGAGGGGCGCCGCAGCGAGAGCGAGCTGCGCGGGGTGGCCTGGCCCTTGGCCGACGGGGGCGTGCGCAAGTCCGCGCCCCAGATCCCCATCGAGAACCTCGACGACATCCCGCTGCCCGACCGCTCCTTCGCCAGCCCCTGGGCCTACCACGACCGCTGGAACCCGGTCGCGCGCCGGCCCTATGCCACGGCCGTGATGTCGCGGGGCTGTCCCTACCGGTGCACCTTCTGCTCCTCGCCCTTCCACTGGGGCAAGTCCACCCGCATGCGCTCGGTCGAGGGCGCCCGCGACGAGCTCCAGCTGCTGGTCGAGACCCGGGGGGTGCGCTTCATCGGCTTCAAGGACGACATCTTCGGGCTCAACCCCGACTGGCTCACGGCCTTCTGCGAGGGCATGGTGCGCCGCCGGCTGGGGCTGCGCTGGATGTGCAACCTCGAGCCCCGGTCCTGCCAGCGCGACCCGATGGGCATGATGGCGCTGATGCGCGAGGCGGGCTGTGCGGGCATGGCCATCGGCCTCCAGGCGGTCGACCCCCAGGTCCTGACCCGCATCTCGCGCCGCCCGAGCGACCCGGACTATGTCGAGCGGCTCATCGAGGCCGCCCACGACAACGGCGTGCTCACCGTGCTCGAGATCATCTACGGGCTGCCGGACGCCACCCCGGCGGCCGACGACCGGGCCTTCGCCTGGGCCCAGCGGGTGCGCCCCCACCTCGCCGGCTTCTACAGCCTCATCCAGATCCCGGGCAGCCCCATCCTCGAGGAGTTCGGCGGCGCCGAGGTCTCGCCCCACCAGACGGCGGCGAGCGCCCGGGCCCGCGCCCGGACGGCCTCGCGCCGCTACCTCACAGATCCGCGCACGGTGCTCCAGCTCGGCCGCTTCGTGGCCCGCGAGAACCCGGGCTGGTTCCGCGAGGTGGCCCGCGACATCCCCGCCGTGCTCGACCGGGCGGGGGTGGCCCTGCCCCTGCCTTAGGGGGGCGGCCAGCCGGCGGCGTCGAGGGCCCGCAGCCGGGGCACGGCGAGGTCGAGGAAGGCCCGGGTGCGGGCCGGCAGCCGGCCGCCCGGGAAGACCAGCTGGACGGGCAGCGGCGGGGGCTCGTGGGCGGAGAGCACGGCCACGAGCTGGCCCTGGGCGAGGGCGGCGGCGGCCTGGTAAGAGAGCACCTGGGCGAGGCCGACACCGGCGACGGCGGCCTGGACGGTGGTGGCGACGTCGTTGGTGAGCAGGCGGGGCACCACGGCCACTGCACCGCCCGCGAAGCGCCAGCGGCGGGCCTGGCTGTGGACGATGAGCGGGTGGTCCGCGAGCGCTGCGGGGGTGGCGGGGGCGCCCGGGGCTGCCGCGAGCAGGGACGGGGCGGCCACCACGAGGCGGCGCAGCTGGCCGACCCGGACGGCGCGCAGGTCGCTGTCGGGCAGGGGGCCGACCCGCAGGGCGGCGTCGAAGCCCTCGTCCACCAGGGCCGTCACCCGGTCGAGCAGGCTGAGCTCGGCGGTGATCGCGGGGTGGGCGGCGAGAAAGGCCGGCAGCAGCGGCGCCAGGGTGCGGCGGCCAAACAGCACGGGGGCCGTCAGGCGCAGACAGCCGGTGGGGCGGTGGTGGGCGCCCCGGGCGGCGGCCTGGGCCTCGGAGATCGCCTCCAGGATGGGCAGGCAGTCGGCGAGAAAGCTGGTGCCCACGTCGGTCAGGGCGACGCGGCGGGCGGAGCGGTGGAGCAGCTGGACCCCGAGCTCGGCCTCGAGGGCGGCGACGTGGCGGCTGGCGGCGGGCCGGCTCATGCCCAGCGCTGCCGCGGCCCGGGCGAAGCTGCGGGCGTCGGCCACGGCCGCGAAGACCTCCATCTGGCGCAGCCGGTCCATGGTCCACCTCCGGGCCCAGGGTGCCACAGGCGCGGCGCGGATCCGTCCGCTCTGCGGACGCCAAGGTTGCTGACTGCGTGCATGGGTGCGTGCCGCGCACGCCCATAGGCAGGCCCTGTCCCCCGAGCCGGAGGCTCTCGTGCTGCTCTCGTCCCGTCCCCGCTCTGGCCCCGTGCACCGGGGGCCCCGCCCCTGCGCCGGCGGGCTCCCCGACCTGCCCCCCGCCCCCGACCGCCGGGGCCACCGCGGGCTGGCCGCTGCCGCCCGCCCGCCCCGCGCCGCTGGCGTCCGGGTGCCCCGGCGCGCCCCCGTGCCCGCGGGGGTCGTCGGAGGGGGCGGGACTGGTGATGCCCAGGCTGCTCTCATTCGTGTGCGCGCGCGGCCGGGCGCCGGGCCCACGGCGCCTGCCGGTGCGGGGTCGTGAGCGGCCCGCGGGCGCCTGCCGCCCTGCCCACTGACGACGGCGGACTGCTCCACCCGGGCGAGCGCGCCCTCCATGCCCGCCTGGGACGCGGGGCGGCCGTGGCCCGCCGGGCGGCCCGGATGATCCACGACCACATGCCGCCGGCCCACCAGCAGCTCCTCGCCGCCCGCCGCGGCCTCGTGCTGGGCACGGTCGATCCGGAGGGCCGGCCCTGGGCGACCGTGATCGCGGGCCCGCCGGGCTTCGTGCGCCCGCGGGGGCCCCAGGTCCTCGGCCTCGCGGCCACCCTGCCCCCGGCCGATCCCGCGGCGGCCGGCCTCGCCGAGGGCGCGGCCGTCGGGCTGCTGGCCATCGACCTCGAGACGCGCCAGCGCTGCCGGCTGAACGGCGGGCTGCACCGGGTCCCGGGCGGCTGGGAGGTGGCCGTGGCGCAGTGCTTCGGCAACTGTTCCCAGCACATCCGGCGGCGGCGGCTGGCCTGGGGCCCGCGCCAGGACGGACCGGGCCAGCGCTGGCGGGGGCTGCCTCCCGGGGCCGCGGCGCGCCTGGCGGCGGCCGACACGGTCTTCGTGGCCACGCTCGCGGACCGGCCCGCGGGCCGGGAGGTCGATGTGTCGCACCGGGGCGGGCCGCCGGGCTTCATCGCGGTCGCTGGGAACCGCCTCACCGTCCCCGACTACCGGGGCAACCAGCTCTACAACACCCTCGGCAACATCCTGGTGCGGCCGGTGGCCGGGCTCTGCCTCGTCGACTTCGCCCGCGGGGGCCTGCTCCAGCTCACGGGCCGGGCTCGGCTGCGGGACGGGCCCGCGGGCGGTCGCCCGGAGGCCTGGGAGCTGGACGTCACCGAGACGGTGTGGCGGCCCGGCGGTCTGGGGTTGTTGGGTTCGGTCTTGACCTGATGGTTGTTGGTGTGAAGCCGTTGCGTATTGAGGTCGTAGCCGAATCAGGATTCGGTGGAGTCCGTTCTGAATGCGAGGGCCTCGGCCAGAACCTGTCCAATCCGGGCAACCTGGCCGGGGCGCAGCTCTTCGTGGCAGGGCACCTGGAGCGAGCGGCGCCGCACCTGGGCGACGGCAGGGCAGCGGTGGCTGTCGCCGGTCTCGGCGGCGCAGTCGCGCATCAGGTCGCGCCCGGTGTCGATGCCTGCGGCGAAGAGCGCGGCCTGGAGGGCGTCGGCCTGGTCGCTGTAGACGACGAAGAAGTAGTCGCAGTGGCCCGGGTTGCGCACGGGCCGCGGGGCCGCGCCGAGGGCCGCCTCGAGGGTGGCCGCGTTGGCCCGGCGCACCCGCAGCCGGTCGTCGTAGCGGGCGAGGTGGGCGAGGCCGAGGGTCGCCTGGAGGTTGGTGTAGCGCACCGAGGTCTGGGCCAGCCGGACCCCCTTCCGGGCGGTCTTGCCATAGAGCTGGACCGGATCGGCCTCGAGCCGGGCGGCCAGGCGGAGCAGGGGCCAGAGGCCGAGGCCGAAGGTGGCCGGGTGGGTCGCGGCCCGCAGCAGCACGGCGCTCTGGACGCTGCGGCGCAGCTGGGCGGTGGGCGGCGGCGGCAGGGTGGCGAGGGCGGCACGGAGCGCCCGGGCGAGCGCCGGGTCGGCCGCGAGCACCACACAGCCCCCGAGGGTCGAGAACGGCTTGGTGGCGTGGAAGGAGAAGAAGGCGGCGTCGCCGAAGGTGCCCACGTGGCGTCCGGAGACGGTCGTGCCGACGGCATGGCAGCAGTCCTCGATGAGCCGCAGGCCCCGGTCGGCACAGAGCTGCTGGAGGGCGGCCACCGGTGCGGGCTGGCCGAAGAGGTGGGCGACGACGACGGCCCGGGTGCGCGGTCCCAGCCGGGCGGCCACGGTCTCGGTGCTGACGTTGCCCGTGGCCGGGTCGATGTCGGCACAGACCGGCACGAGGCCCAGCTTGCGCACGGTGCGCGGCACGCTGAGGTCTTCGTAGGCCGGCAGCACCACCTCGCTGCCCGGGGGCAGCCCCCAGGCCCGCAGCACCAGCTCGAGGCCCAGCCGGCCGCTGCCCGCCGCGACGGCCTCGCGTCCGTGGCCCTGGCCCCGGTCGACGAAGTCGGCGAAGGCCTGCTCGAAGGCGGCGACGGCGGGGCCCTCGGTGACCTGGCCCCGGAGCACACAGGCGGCGATGCGCAGCAGGTCCCCCCGGTGGAGGTCGATGGTGCGGCGGCTGACGGGGAGGAGGCGGGGCAGGCGCATGGGCCCCCGTAGCCTCTCGTGGGCCCCTGACCACCGCCAGCGCGCTGCGCCGGGGCGGCTATGCTCCGGGGCATGTCGCCCGCCCCGCACCCGCCCGAACCGGCCGCCGGTGCCCCGCCCTCCCGCCCGCTCCGCACCCTCCTCAGCGTGGGTGCCACGGTCGCGGTGGTGGGGCTGCTGGTGGGCATGCTCGACCTGTCGGCCGTCGGGACCGCCCTGGGCGCCGCCCGGCCGCTTCCGCTCCTGCTGGCGGTGCTGCTGAGCGTGGGGGGGCGCTTCGTGCTCGACGCGCTGCGGTGGCGCTGGCTGCTCCAGCGGCTGGGCTGCGACGTGCCCGTGTCGGGGGCGGTGCTGCTCCAGTCCGTGAGCATGCCGCTGCGCCTCGTGACCCCCGCCAAGGCGGGCCTGCTGCTCTGTGCGCTCTACCTCGCCCGCCACCACGGCATGCCCCTGGCCCGGGGGGTGTCGAGCGTGCTGCTCGAGAAGCTCCACAACCTCGCCTTCTACCTGGGGGCCGTGGCCCTGCTGCCGCTGCTGGGCGCTGCCACGGTCGGGGAGGCCACCCTCGCCCTGTCGCCCGCCCTGGCCCTGGCCGGCTCGGCGGCCGTGGTGGCGGGCCTCGTGGCCGTGGGGGCGGGGCTGCGCTGGCTCCAGCAGCGGGGGCCGCCGGCGGTGCTGCGCCGCGGACGGGGGGCCCGGCTGTGGGCCGCCCTGGGCGAGCTGCTGGCGGTCTTCTCGTGGCTCGGCCCCGGAGCCCAGCTCGGCTTCTTCGGCATCACGACGGCCATCCTGGCGCTCGAGTTCGTCGAGTTCCACCTGATCTTCGTGGCCCTGGGCCTGCCGCTGGGGGTGGTGGGCTCCGGCTATGTGATGTCGCTTGTGGTGCTCATCTCGGCCCTGCCCCTGACCATCGGCGGCGTCGGCACCCGCGAGGCAGCGGCCCTCGTGCTGCTCGCGCCGGTGGCGCCGGTCGAGACCGTGGCGGCGGCCATGGCGGTGCTCTACGCCGTGCACTGGCTGCTGCCGAGCCTGCTGGGCAGCGTGGCCCTGCCGCTGTTCTTCCGGCGCCTGGGGGGCTGGGGCGCCATCCGCGGGGCGGTGGCCGAGGCCCGGGCGGCCCTGGCACGGAGCGCCGAGACGGGGGGCTGAGAGTGGCGTGTGCTGGGGTGGTCTCGGCGGCTACCGGCCCTCGGCCATGAGGTCCCAGAGGGCGGAGGGCTCGCCCCGGGCGACCAGGTGCAGCTCGACCCGGGCCGCCGTCCAGCACGCGGTGCAGCGGGGCGCTGGGCGGGCGGCCAGGGCAGCGGCGAGACCGAGCCGGGCCACGTCCACCCGCTCGGTCTGGGTGTCGCGGCCGCAGGTCCGCAGCTGGCCGTCCTCTTCGATGCGCAGGAAGGCCCGCCAGGCACAGCCCGGCGCCGCCTCGTCGGGCCACTGGCGCAGGTAGCGCAGGGCCGCCCGGCTGTTGCCGATGGCGCGCCCGGCGGCCTTCCAGGCGAGCAGCTGGTCGATGGTGTCGCGGTAGGCGGTGGTGCTCGGGGCCAGGGGGTTCGGTGTGTCGCCGCCGCCGAGGGTGGTGGCCGTGCCGGGCTGGAAGAAGACCGAGGCCCCGAGCGCCTCGGCGTCCCGGATGAGCTCGTCCAGCCGGGCGAGGTTGGCCTTCGAGAGCACCGTGTAGAAGCGGATCGGGATGCCCAGCTCGCGGATCTGGGCCGCCGCCGTGCTGGCGTGGCGGTAGCTGCCCGTGCCGCGGCTGGCGTCGTGCACGTCCCGGGGGCCGTCCACCGAGATGGTGACCGCGTCGCAGCGCCCCACCACGTCGAGGTGCTGGCGCACGAGCATGCCGTTGGTGTTCAGCTTGACCTTGAGCTGGCGGGCGTGGGCCCGGTCGATGAGCGCGCCGAGGTCTTCGCGCAGCAGGGGCTCACCCCCGGTGAAGCTCACCAGCGCGCAGCCGTGGTCGGCGAGCTCGTCGAGGATGCGCAGCCACTGGCCCGTGTCGAGCTCGGGGTTGATCGGCGTGTGGCGCGAGCAGTAGCCGCAGCGCAGGGTGCAGCGGCGGGTGACCATGAGGCTGGCGGCGAGCACGCTCTGGACCGCGCCGAGCTGGTAGCGGGCGAAGGAGCGGGCGGCGCGGAGGGCTACCGCTACCGCTACCCCTACTCCTACTGAATCTAAGGCTAAGGCCACCAAGAAGACTACCAAGGCTTCCCCTGCTAAGGAAGCTGCCCCTGCACCTGCTCCTGCTCCTACTCC
>CAXQUZ010000274.1:0-2341 GCA_964226865.1 Myxococcota bacterium
ATCCAGGGCACGGGCACCGAGCGGCTCACCCTCTCCGGCTCCCAGATCTCGGGGGCCTCGGCGGCGGCCGCCGGCGGCCTCTTCGTCTACGATGCCGAGGTCGACTGCACCCTCGACAGCAGCATCCGCGGCACCACGGCGACCACGACCGGCGCCGTCTACGTGGGCACCGACGCCACCTTCACCTCCCACGGCTGCGACCTCGCCGAGGCCACGGCCACCGACGACAACGACGCCGACGTGCGCACGGGCACCAGCGGCGCGGTCTACAGCGACTACGGCGACGACGCCTGGTTCCAGTGCTCGGACGAAGACTGCGGCGGCATCGAGTACGACGGCCTCACGGGCAGCTTCGCCCTGACCTTCGGCTACGACACGAGCACCCCGGTCACGACGACCAACTGCAGCCTCGCCTGGAGCCTCAGCGGCACGGGCCTCGACGCCGACGCGCTCTGCACCGACTGCGAGTTCGGCTTCGACGTGGTCGCCATCTACGACAGCGCCGCCTCGGTGGACGACGGCACCTGCGGCCCCCTCCAGTCCGACCTTGCCTTCCAGATGGCCCACGCCTCGGACTACGGCGGCTACGGCTACGATCTCATGCTGCGCTACGACAGCGACGCCGGCGACTGGTACCCCTGGTGGGTGGCCGACTTCGACGGCACCGACCTGGTCTTCTACTACAGCTACGCCGACTACTACCTGGGCAGCTACGGCGGCAGCACCCTCTACGGCAGCCGCTACGAGCTCGGCGAGGCCACGGTCTACTGAGGCCCCGCGCTCCCCACCGCCCGGCGGGCCGGCCCCCGGGCGATCGGGGCGCCGCTCAGCGCAGGCTCTTGGTCGGCATCTCGACCGGGGTGCCGTCGATCAGCAGCACCTTGGCCGTGCCGCCCTCCTCGCTCTGGAGGAACACGGTCTCGCCCTTCTCGACCTCGATCTCGTTGCCGTCGACGGTGGTGGTGAGGGGCTTCTTGACCAGCTTGGGGCTGCCCTCGGGCAGGGCCGGGCAGGCCGCGAGATCGGGGGCCGCGATGCCCCAGGTCAGGCCATAGGCCTCGACCATGCCGGCAACCTCGGTCTTGCGGGCCTCGACGCGCTCCTGGCCCTTGGTGGCGAGGCGCTTGGGGCCCCCGGCCTCGGCGGCGGCGGCGTAGGCGGCGATGGCCTCGTCGTGGTGGCCCAGCACCTCGTGCATGGCGCCGAGGTTGGCCTTGGCCACGCCGTCTTCGGGGTCGAGGCCGGTCATGTGGTGGAAGAGGCAGAGGGCCTGGTCGTGGGCGCCGAGGCGGGTGGCGCGCAGGGGGGCGGCGAGGTGCTTGGCCCGCTTGAGGCCGACCCGGTAGCTGCGCCAGGCGGGCTTGATCTCGGCGACGATGCTGTGGCCCATGCCCCGGGCGGCGCTGGCGGCGATGTCGTCGACGGAGAGGATGTCGCCCACGTCGGCGCCGCACTTGTCGTCGCTCATGGTCTGGGCCTGCTCGCCCTTGGCCAGCTCCTTGCCGCCGGCCGTGACGGCCCAGTCGAGCGAGGCGGTGACGGTCCGCTTGAGGTAGCTCACTTCGGTCATCACCGAGCGGCCCTCGGCGTCCTTGACGACGTTGCCGTCCTTGTCCTTGAGCTCGACCTCCTTCTTGTAGCGCTCGTCTTTGTGGTCGACCTCGGTGCTGCCGGCAAGCACCCCCTTGCCGCCGGACTCCTTGAAGGGGAAGGGCGCGACGGTGAGGCCGTCCTCGAGGGTCAGCTTGTCGCCCCGGACCTTGTCGGCGGCGATGGCGCCCGCCGTCTGGGCGACGGTGTTGGTGGCCTTGCCGCCGAAGCCGCCGAGCTTGCTGGCGAGCATCTGGCCGCCGACCATCGCCCCCATCTCGACGACGTCACCGGCGATGTCGGCCGCCGTGCCCCGGCCCACCTCGCGCTCGTCGTCGGCGAGGCCGGCCTTGAGCTCTGCGGCGATCTGGCCGCCGACCTGGCCCGAGATCTTGCCCACCGAGATGCTGGCGATGCCGGAGACGAGGGTGGGGGGGGCGGCCACCTCGCGGATGGCGACGCCGGCGCCCATGGGGTTGGCGGCGAGGGCCGCAGGGACGAGCAGGGAGAGCAGTGGGGACACGGGGAGCTCCGGTTGTGGGGCCCCGCGCCAGTGCGGGCCACCCAGGTCGTGGCCCGCCACTAAGACAATGTGAAGGTGACTTCCACACGGGGCTTGTCGACGAGCTGCGAAGTCGGCTACGCAGTGGGCATGCAGATGCCGCCCGCCGCACGACTCCTCGCCGCTCTCACCGTGGCCTCGGCCGCGGCCCTCGCCCCGGCGGTGGCCCTCGCCGGCCCGCCCCCCGAG
>CAXQUZ010000275.1:0-36580 GCA_964226865.1 Myxococcota bacterium
GCGACCGAGACCGAGATGAAGGAGCGCAAGGACCGTGTCGAGGACGCCCTCGCTGCGACCCGCGCTGCGGCCCAGGAAGGCGTCGTCGCCGGTGGTGGCGTCGCGCTGATTCGGATCGGCGCGGCCCTCGACGGGCTGGGCCCCGCCGACGCCTGGCGGCGCATCGAGAGCGGCACGGTCGACGCCGATCGCCTCCGGGCCGCCCTGCGCGCGAAGCCCCGCCCGGTCACCGTTCTCGCCCGCAGCCACTCCCAGGGCATGGCCCTCGAGCGGGGCGGCGGCGGCGGGGCCGGCCCGGTCGTCGAGGTGGCCCACCGCACGGCCGAGCTGCCCGGCCGCCAGGGCAAGAAGGTCCAGGCCCTCGTCGGCGAGCGCCTCGCCAGCCTCGCCCGCAGCGGCCGCCACCTCGCCGAGCAGCTGCTCGCCGCCGGGCTGCTCACGACCACCGGCTGAGCCCGGCCGACCGGTGGCGGGTGGGGGGCCCCGGGGGCGACCGTCGGCGCCCCCCCCCACCCCGGCTCTCCATGCGCGCCCCGCTGCTCTTCCTCGCCCTCCTCACCGCCTGCGACGGCGGCGCCGACAAGCCCCAAGATGCTGACCCCGTCGACGTCTCCGACGACGCCGGCACCGGAAGCGACAGCGACGGCACGGCCACCGGGCAGGACGGCGCCGGAGACGACGGCGGCACCGGCGACGAGGGCACCGACGGCGGCGGCGAAGACGACGGCGGCGACGACGGCAGCATGGGCGACGACGGCAGCGACGGCACCGGCGACGACACGGGCACGCCAGATCCGCTCGCGGGACGCTGCCACACCGAGCTCACGGCCCTGACGGGCACCGCCGCCCCGGACGACCTGCTGCTCGACAGCATCGCCGAGGTCCACTGCGACGGCGGCGACGCCTGCTACGAGCACGTGGCCATCTACGAAGACGGCGTCGTGGTCTACCAGAACATCCGGCTCACAGGCGGCAGCATCGCCTGCACCCAGCTCGGCAGCCTCAGCGCGGAGGACCGCTCGACCCTGCCCGCACGGGTGGCCACGCTGATGGCCGACGAGGGCGACTGGGTCGACTTCGACGACTGCAGCAGCAGCGACCCGGCCTCGGCCGAGTTCGGCGTCGACGGCCACCGCGGCCAGGTCAGCCCCGGCTTCGTGCGCACCTTCTTCGACAACCTGACCTGCCGGGGCGCCGCCGCCGCGCCCCCCTTCCGGAGCCTGCTCGCGGGCTGGTGGGCCGTCGCCCCCCGCAGCTTCGATCCGCCGGGCTGAGCCGCCTCAGCGGCGCAGCCAGCCGTCCCAGGCGCTGTGGTCGCCCACCTCGACCCCCTCGGCCCGGGCCGCGGCCTGGAGAAAGGCCTGGAGCTCAGTCAGAAAGTCGGCGTCCATCAGCTCGGCATGCTCGAGCAGGTGGGCGTGGAGGGCGATGTAGACGAGCTTGAGCTCGCCGAGGTCGAAGGCGCGGAACTTGGACATGGCGCGCCCCTATCCCCGCCGCCCCGGCTGTCGAGGGGCGGGCCCTCAGCGCTGGCGCACGGCCGCGAGGCCCTTCCAGTCCTCGAGATCCTGGTCGGGCCGGGCCCGCTGGTAGGCCTGGTAGATCTCGATGCCCAGGTCATCTTCGAGGATGTCGACCTGGATGCCCGCCGCCCGCAGCACGGCCGCGTTCGCCGCCGCGCTCTCGGCCGCGCTCGACGCGTCGCCGATGACCACCCGGCGGAAGCCCCGCATGCGCAGCAGCGCCGTGCAGACATCGCAGGGGCCGAGCGAGGTGTAGAGGGTCGTGCGCGAGAAGTCGATGCGCCCGGCGTCGCGGATGGCCGCCGTCTCGCCGTGGTTGTAGGGGTGGCCCTCCTGGACGAGGGTGTTGTGGCCCTTGCCCACGATGCGCCCCGTGTCGTCGTCCCGGATGACGGCGCCGATGGGGCAGCCCCCCTCCTCGTCGCTCTTCTTGGCCAGCAGCACGGCCAGCCGCATGAGGGCGGCGTCGTCGAGCTTGCGCTCGAAGTCGGGGTGGACGACGGCCGGGAGGCTCGCCGTGGGCAGGTGGGCCAGGGCCGTGAGCACGGCCTCGGTGACCGCGTGGTCGGGCGGGATGAGCAGAGGCATGCCCCGAGGCTACCAGAGCGCGCCCCTCAGCGGGCCAGCCCCACCAGGGCGTAGACCAGACACATCTCGTCGTCGGTGGCGTCGCCCCAGCGCACGGTGTCGCCCGTGGCGTAGGGGTTGGAGGCCCCGTTGTTGTAGGTGCACTCCAGGTGGATCGTGTCGCCGTCGTTCACCGCCATGGGCTCCTGCAGCATGTAGATCTCCTGGGTGTTGAAGTCCCACTCCGGGATGTCGATGAGGCAGTCGCGCTCGCCGGCGGGGGTCTCCTTCTCGATGCGGATCGAGCGGCCCAGCCGGTGCATGTGGGGGCCGCCGCCGTAGAGCATCACGTCGATGCCGTAGTCGAGCACCACCGAGGTGCCCTCGACGTGGTTCTCGGTGTCGGGCGGGATCTCGAGCCGCGAGTCGAGGAAGGGCACGAAGAAGACCGACTCGACGGGCTCCTCGGCGATGTCGAGCGACACGATGGACTGGTCGCTGCCCCCCGGGTCGCCCGCCGGGCTGTAGTGCATCTGGATGATGAGCTGGGTGCCCGCCGTGACGGGCAGCCCCGTGCCCTCGGGCAGCTTGACCCCGGGGCTGCCGGGCGCCCAGGCGCCGACCACGCTGGTGTCGTAGAAGCCGGGGTCGCCGAAGCAGGTGTAGCCCGGGCCCTCCTCGGCGGCGTCGAGGGCCGCGCCCTGGCCGCTCGGGTCGGTGTAGAGCAGCATGTGGTGGACGATGGCCGGGTTCTCGGGGTGGACCTGGAAGCCCGTGATCTGGGTCGAGTCCGTGAGGCCCGGGTCGACGACGAAGCAGCGGTAGTCGTCGTCGATGCTGTTCGGGGTGTAGGCGGCGGGCAGCTCGAGCACGATGTCTTCGTCGGGCAGCACGACGTCGCTCTCGCCCGTGTCGGTCGGCGCGCTGGCGGGGTCGCCCTCCGGCGTGCCGTCGGCGAGCCAGGCCTCGAGGATGGCCTGCTCGTCGGGGCTCAGGCGCCGGGGGTTGTCGAGGGGCGCACAGCCCTCTTCGTCGGGGGGCCAGGGGGGCATCTGGCCGCTGTCGACCGCCGCGACGATGGCCTCGGCGAGCAGGGCCGTGGTGTCGTAGTCGCCGAGGTCGAAGCCGATGCCCTCGTCGCTGTGGCAGGCGAAGCAGTGGCGGGCGAGCACCGGCGCCACGTCGGCATGCCAGGTGACACCCGGATCGCCGCCGCCGTCGTCGCCGTCCGCCCCGTCGCTGCCGTCGGCCCCGTCCGTCCCGTCGGCGCCCCCGCCGTCGTCCCCGGTCTCGCCGCCGGCGGCCTTGGTCTCGTCCTCGCTCTCGGCGCAGCCCGCCAGCCCCCCGAGGGCGAGGGCAGCGGTGCCGAGGAAGAGCAGGCGGGGAAGGTGGCGCATCGGGGCCTCGGGGTGGGGGGGCGCAGCAAGTGTGCCCCAGCCGACATCGCGTGGCCACCGTGGATGGCGCCGCGGGGCGCTACACTGGGGCCGTGCGCGCACCGTGCTGGAGTCCCGATGTCGTCCCTGCTGCCCCTCCGCCCCACCTGGCTGCTGCTGCTGCCCCTCGCGGTCGCCTGCCGCACGGCTCCCAAGGCCGACACCGAGGGTGAACTCGGTGAAGATGGCCTCGTGGTCGATGAAGACGGCGACGGAATCCCCGACTCCGAAGACTGCGACGACAGCGACCCCGCCGTGGGCCCCGGGGCCCCCGAGCTCTGCAATGGCATCGACGACAACTGCGATGGCGTCGTCGATGAGGGCGTGACCTCGACCTTCTGGCCCGACGCCGACGGCGACGGCTTCGGGGCCGCCACCGGGGCCGTCGAGGCCTGCGATCTGCCCGCGGCACACGTGGCCAACAGCGACGACTGCAACGACGAAGACGACGGGATCTTCCCGGGCGCCGCCGAGACCTGCAACGGCGCGGACGACGACTGCGACACCGAGATCGACGAGGACGTGGGCGACACCTTCTACGCCGACAGCGACGGCGACGGCTTCGGCGACCCCGACCGCGCCCTGGTCGCCTGCAGCCTGCCACCCGAGGCCGCCGACAACGCCCTCGACTGCGACGACACCGACGCCGCGGTCCACCCCGAGGCCACCGAGACCTGCAACGAGCAGGACGACGACTGCGACGGCACCGTGGACGAGGGGGTCACCGCCACCTTCTACGCCGACACCGACGGCGACGGCTGGGGCGACGCCGGGGTGCCCACCGAGGCCTGCGAGGTGCCGGCCGGCTACGCCGCCGCTCCGGGCGACTGCGACGACACGGTCGCCACCACCTTCCCCGGTGCCGACGAGCGCTGCAACGGGGCCGACGACGACTGTGACGCCCTCGTCGACGAGCCCGACGCGATCGACGCCGCCGCCTTCTACGCCGACGGCGACGCCGACGGCTACGGCGATCCCGCCGTCTCAACGGTCGCCTGCACCGCCCCCGCCGGCCACGTCGCCGACGCCACCGACTGCGACGACGCCACCCCCGCCGTCAACCCCGGCGCCGCTGAGGTCTGCAACGGCATCGACGACGACTGTGACGCCCTCGTCGACGACGACGACGCCTCGGTCGACCTCAGCACGGGCCAGGCCTGGTACGCCGACAGCGACGCCGACGGCTACGGCAACAGCGCCGCCGCCACCACCGCCTGCGACGCCCCGGCCAACCACGTCGCCGACGCCACCGACTGCGACGACGGCGAGGGGGCCGTCAACCCCGGCGCCACCGAGGTCTGCAACGAGCGCGACGACGACTGCGACGGTCTCGTCGACGACGCCGACACCAGCCTCGACACCAGCACGGGCACCACCTGGTACGAAGACGCCGACGGCGACGGCTACGGCGTCAGCACCGCCTCCCTCGCCGCCTGCGAAGCGCCCTCGGGCTACGCCGCCCTCTCCGGCGACTGCGACGACGCCGACACCGACTACAACCCGGGCGCCGCCCTGGGCTGTGATGGCGAAGACTACGACTGTGACGGCGTTGTCGACAGCGATGCCGACGGCGATGGCCACGCCGACGAGGCCTGTGGCGGCGACGACTGCGACGACAGCGACGCCAGCATCCTGCCCGACAGCTCCGGCGACTGCGCCCTCGGCCTCACCTGCGCCGACATCCTCGACGAGGGCCGCGCCACGACCGACGGCGACTACTTCATCGACCCCGACGGCTACGGCACGGGCCTCGACCCCTTCGAGGTCACCTGCGACATGACCACCGACGGCGGCGGCTGGACCGAGATCGCCTACGCCGACGACCTCGACTTCCAGCAGTGGTTCACCAGCGGCGACACCTGGCAGTACCAGGCCACCGACTTCAGCTTCGAGCTCGACGACGCCCAGATCGCCGCCATCCAGGCGCTCTCGGTCGACGGCTACCAGGAGTATGTCGGCCGCTGCGAGCACGTCATCCACTACTACTACAACGGCGGTGCGAGCTACGGCTACGCCTTCGGCTTCATGTTCTTCGACGGCACCGAGACCCCCCGGGGCCAGTCCAGCTACGCCCCCCACGCCGTCACCGTGAGCCAGGACGGCTGCGCCACCAACGGCGGCGAGGGCGGCGCCCTGGCCGACGCGACCGTCTTCGAGCTCGACAGCCCGCTCGTGCCCGTGCTGAACGTGCAGTGCCGCGACTGCGGCAACACCTTCCCCGAGCAGTTCGGCTCCGACCTCACCGACAACCCGGCCTGGCTCCGCTGAGCGCCGGGGGCGCGCCCGTCCCGAGGCGCCCCCGGTCCCCTGGCGTCCCCGGGTCTCGCCGTCTCCGTCCCTGCCGCCCCCCGCCGCGGCGGGCCCGGGCCTTGCCACACTATTCAGTTGTGACTACACCCCTGGCAGTGGTCAGATCTGAATAGCCAGCCCTGAACCGCCCCCCCGTCCTCCGCCTGGAGTCCCCCGTGCAGCAGCCGACCTACACCTTCGTCAGCATCTCCACCCCCAAGCCCGGCAAGCTCGACGAGCTGGTCCGGGTGGCGGCCCGCCCCGCTGCCCGCATGGACGCGGCGGTCGACGGCGTCATCGCCCGCCAGGTCTCGGTCGATCGCGAGCGCGGGGCGGTCGTGGTATGGGTCACCCTCGACAAGAAGGAGACCATGATGGACTACCTCGCCTCTCCCCAGGGCAAGGCCGACCACGGCGAGGGCGACGACCTCGCGTCCATCATCGAGACCTTCGAGATGTACGACCTCACCCCGGTCAACGGCCGCCTCGCGTGAGCAGCGCCCGGGTCAAGGACCTGCTCGTGCTCGACCTGCTGCGGGCCCACCCCACCCACGGCTATGGCCTGGTGCAGATCCTCGAGCAGGGCCTCGGCCCGGCAGCCGGGCTGCGCCGGGCGGCGGTCTACACGGCCCTCGCCCGGATGGCCGACCGGGGCTGGCTCACGAGCCGCGCCGAGCCAGGCGACGGCGGTCCCGACCGGGCCGTCTACCGGGTCACCCCCGCCGGCGCGGAGGCCCACGGCCAGCTCGTGCGCCAGCTCGTGGGACAGGCCGCCCCCGCCACCCAACCTCTGGCCGTGCTCATCAGTGTTCTCGACGAGCTCGACCCCGAGGAGCGGGCGACCGCTCTCGCCCGGTGGCGGGCCCAGCGGACGGCGCGCCTGGCCGAGCTCCAACCCCTCAGCGCCCACCCCGGCGCCTGGGGGGCCGCCGTGCGCCTGCTGGTGCGCACCACCCAGGCCGAGCTGGCCGCCGTCGACGAGCTGGCCGCCATCCCGGCGACGGAGGCCGGAGAGCCGGCAGACGCGCCCCCCTGAGGCGCGCCCGCGCCCGCCTCAGCCCAACAGCACGGGACCACCCACCTCGACGGCCTTCTGGAAGGCGGGCCGGGCCTCGACCCGGGCCACCCAGTCGGCGAGGTTGCGGTACTTGTCCGCCCCGGGCACCCGCGCCAGGGCGGCCATGACGCCATACGACATCTGGATGTCGGCCATCGTGAAGTCGGCGCCGGCGAACCAGCCCCCGCCGGCCACGGCCGCGTCGGCCGGCGGCAGCAGATCCGCGAGCTGGGGCCAGGTGTAGGAGCCGTTGACCGACTTGGCGATCATGCCCGTCACCGGGCGCACGAAGAAGGGCACGGCCGGCCCGCGCACCTGGTCCATGATGAGGGCCACGAGCAGCGGCGCCATGAGGCTGCCCTCGGCGAAGTGCAGCCAGTAGCGGTAGCGGCGCAGGGCCTCGCCCGCGGCGGGCTTGAGGCGGCCGTCGGCGTGGTCGTCGGCGAGGGTGTCGAGGATGGCGCCGCTCTCGGCCAGGGCCACCCCGTCCACCGTGAGCACGGGGAAGCGCCCCACCGGGTGGATGGCCTTGATCTCGGGGCCGGCGCGCATGGTCTTGGGGTGGCGCTTGTGGACCTTGAGGGTGTAGGGCAGGCCGAGCTCTTCGAGGGCCCAGAGCACGCGGGTGGAGCGCGAGCGCTCGAGGTGGTGGACGACGAAGGTGGGGTGGGTCACGGGGGCTCCGGGGTCAGGGGCGATCGGGCCAGCGGGCCTGGGCCCGGCCCGCGGTGGCGTCGATGAGCTGGGCACAGATGCGCGCGCCCTCGTCTTCGGGCACGGCGAGGCTGATGCCGACCCGCGCGCCGTAGTCGGTGGCCGCAGGGGCCAGGCCCTCGGCCGCGAGAACGGCCTGGACGGCGGCGGTGTCGGGGTAGTCGAAGGTGAGCAGGAGGCGGGTGGTGCGGGGGCGCTCGAGCACGGTGGCCGCGTCGAGAGCCTTGCCCGCACAGCCCCCATAGGCGCGCATGAGCCCGCCCACCCCGAGCTTGGTGCCGCCATACCAGCGGGTCACGACGACCAGGGTGTCTTCGAGCTCCTTGCCCTCGATGCGGGCGAGGATGGGCCGCCCCGCCGAGCCGCCGGGCTCGCCGTCGTCGCTGCTGCGGCTGCGGCCGTCGGCCAGCTTCCAGGCCCAGCAGTGGTGGGTGGCCTCGGGCATCTCGCCCCGCACCCGCTCCAGCACGGCCTCGGCGGCCGCCGGGCTGTCGACCGGGGCCAGGGTCGCGAGGAAGCGCGAGCCCTTGATGGGCTCGATGGCGAAGGTGGACGGGCCGGCGAGGGTCCGAGAGCAGCCCATTGCGATCTCCTGCGCAGGCCCGGCCGGGGCGTCGGGGCCGTCCCTCTAGCCCGATCCCCGCACGACCGCGGGCCTACCAGTCGAGGGGCACCTCGTGGGTGCCGTCCTCCCGCTCGACCACCAGGGTGACCCCGGGCCCGTCCCAGTGGCCCAGGACGAGGCGGGTGAGGTCGCCGCCGCTCGCGCCCACCATCGCCGCGAGGTCGACCCCGCCGATGAGCACCCCGCTGACCTCGTCGCCCTCGACGAGGCCCGCGTCCCAGGCCGGCCCGCCCTCCTCCACCCCGGCCACCACCAGGGTGCCGCCCTCGTTGCTGACAGAGAAGCCGTTCTCGACCAGGGCCGTCGCGTCGGCCGTCTCGACCACCACCCCGTCCGTGATGACCCCCTCCTCGACGGTGACCTCCGTGGCGAGGTGGGGCGAGAGGGGGTGGGCCAGGGACCAGGCGCCCGTCGGCAGCCCCTCCATGACGAAGCGGCCGTCCCCGTCGGTGGTCACGAGGGCCGGCGACCGGCGCGCCCCGGGCCCCGCCGCCCGCAGTCCGGCCACGGGACTGTGGGGCTCGGGGGCCCCGGTCAGCCCGTCCACGAGGATGCCCTCGATGCCGCCGCCGCCGTCCATGTCGAGGGCGCCCGCGTCGGTGGTGGTGCGCGCCTTGACCGCGAGCGGGGGCGTCGACCGGGTCAGCTCGCCCGGCCCGTCGAGGTTCAGGCACTCCACCTCGACCTGCCAGTCGCCGGGCACCAGCCCCTCGAGCACGAAGTGGCCGTCGCCATCGGGCAGGGTGCGCACGGCCGCCACCCCGCCCCGGGGCAGGTCCTCGAAGGCCACCGGGATGCGCAGGGCCGTGATGTGGCAGGTCACGATGGGCTCGCTGCCCCGGACCAGATCCCCCTCGATGCGCCCGCTGTCGCGGAAGTCGAGCCAGGCCTCGGTGTCGCCCGGCTCGACCAGCACGGCCCGGCCAGCACCGCGCACGGCCGCCTCGCCCTCGGGACAGACGCAGATCGTGGCGTCGAGCTGCTCGTGGATCTCGCACTGGTCGCGGTTGGTGAAGGGCGAGTAGGGGTCGGTGCAGCTGACGAGCATGTCTTGGCAGCGGTCATCGGGCAGCCCGGCGCAGAAGACCTTGACGTGGCGCGCGCTCGGCAGGGTGAGCTCGACGGTGAAGACGTCGCCGGCCTCGGCCCCCTCGACGTCCACCAGCGAGGAGCGGGTCTCGAAGCCGAAGGCCTCGGCCGAGACCAGCAGCCGGTGGACCCCCTGGTGTTCCGAGAAGCGGAAGCGGCCGTCCGCGTCGGTGTCGGCCTCGCCGAGAACACCCTTCACATGAGCGTTCTCAATGGGATCCCCCGCCTCGTCCACGACCCGGCCCTCGACCTCGATGCCCGCCATCGCGAGCAGCTTGAAGGTGGGCATGGCGAGGTCGTACTGGAGGGGCACGGTGGTGGGGATGACGACGTGGCCGGGCACCTCGGCCCGCACCTCGAGGGCCACACAGGGCAGCCCCGACAGGGCGAAGACGCCGGCCTCGTCCGGGCCCTCGACCTCGGCCTCGACCGGGGCTCCGTCCTCCTTGTCGGCGAGCGACAGCGCCACGTCCAAGAGCGGCGCGCCCGCCTCGTCGTGGACCACCACGGTGGCCCCGCAGCCCGTGCGCCCGTCCTCGCCCCCCGTGCGCACGGCGAGGCTGCGGGCCGGCGCCGTGCTGGTTCCCGAGGCCGCCCGCCGCCCCAGGAGGGCCGGGTCGGCCTTGGAGGGCCGCAGGGCCCAGAGCCCCCCGATCACCAGCAGGGCGAAGAGCCCCACGAAGACGACCGGAACGGCCACCACGAACATCCAGGTGCGGCGCTGCGCCATCGGGCCCCCGGGCTGGGATCAGTCGAGCTGGCCCTTGCGCGCCTTCTCGATCCACTCTCGCACCTCGCCCTCGATGACCTCGATGGCCTTCTTGCGGAAGGGCCGAAACAGGAAGGGCACCTTGTCGAGCTCGATCTCGATGGCATCCCCCGCCACCCGCACCCAGCCCTCCAGCTTCGCGCCCGGGGGCGAGAACCAGAGCCGCACGGTGTTCTCGTCCTTCCAGTCGCCGCCGGGCTTGTACTCGGGAAACTGGGCCTGGTAGGTCTCGAGGGCCTTGCGCACGGCGGTGCGCGCGAGGGGATGCGGCAGGGAGTGGGCGATGCGGTGCTTCATGCGGCTCGGCTCCGGGTCTGGGGCATGCCTGTGACGTAGCAACCTGGGCGGGCGCTGTCCGCCGCATCCCCGACCGGATACGGCGGCGCCCGTGCACGACCCGGCGGGAGGTCCAGCATGCAGGTCAAGGGAAGCTACCAGCGGGTCCAGCGGGGCGGCCGCAAGAGCCCCAAGCTCGACGGCGCCGGCACCCTCGCGATCGCCCCCGACGGCCTCGTGCTCGAGGGCCACCGCGACCGCCCCGTGCTCGGCTTCCTCGCGGGCGCCGCCGGCTTCGTGCTGGGCATCGCCATCGCCGTCGCGGCCACCCTGGCCCTCGACAGCTTCGCCGACCTCGACCTGATGCGGGTGCGCAAGGGCCCCGTGCTCGTGGGCATGGTGGCCCTCGCCCTGGGCCTCGGCATCGGCGGCGGCTTCCGCACGGTGGTGGGCTGGGTCTTCGGTCGGCTGCCCGTCCGGGTCGAGATCCCCCGCTCCGCCGTCGAGGGCATCTCGCTGAACGGCGCCCAGCTCGCCATTCTCTGGGAGCTCGGCACGACCAACCACGTCACCCTCTTCGCCCCCTCCGACATGGACGCCGCCGCGCTCCACCGCGAGCTGGTCGGCGGCTGAGCCCCCTTCCCTTCGTCCCCTCCGAGAGAGCCATGGGCGCCCGCCTCTACATCAACGAGCGCTTCGTCTCCGTCCAGGGCGAGGGGCTGCTCACGGGGGTGCCCAGCGCCTTCATCCGCACCAGCGGCTGCAACCTGCGCTGCAGCTGGTGCGACACCCCCCACACCAGCTGGTCGCCCACCGGCGCCCACCAGACGGTGGAGGAGCTGGTCGACTGGGTCGCCGAGAGTAACGTCAATCACGTCGTCTTGACCGGTGGCGAGCCCCTGCTCCAGCCCCCCATGGGCGCCCTCTGCGCGGCCCTGCGGGCCCGGGGCCTCCACCTCACCATCGAGACCGCCGGCACGGTCTACCGCGACGTCGGCGCCGACCTCTACAGCATCTCTCCGAAGCTCGGCAACAGCACCCCCGACGACCCGGTCTGGGGGCCCCGCCACGAGGCCCGGCGGCTGCCCCTCGATGTGTTGTCTTGCTTTGTGGCCGACCACAGCGTCCAGCTCAAGTTCGTCGTGAGCACCCCCGCCCAGCTCGCCGAGCTCGAGGGGCTGCTCGCCCAGCTGCCCCCCCTGGCCCCCGACCGGGTGCTGCTCATGCCCGAGGGCCGCGACGTGGCCGCGCTCGACGCCCGGGCCCCCTGGGTGCTGGCGGCCTGCATGGAGCGGGGCTGGCGCTTCTGCGATCGCCTCCACATCCGCCTCTTCGGCGACACCCCCGGCACCTGAGGCCGGTCGCCGCAGGGGCCCCGGGGCCGGTCAGTCCCCCGCCCAGCGCCGCACCCGCCGGGGCTGGAGGGGCCCGAAGTGGCCGGGCAGCCACAGGCGCGCGTCGGGGGCGAGGCGGTCGAGCACGGCGACCACGTCGGCCCGGTTGTCGTCGAGATCACACATGTAGAAGTGGGTGGTCGGCCGGCGGCCCACGATGCTGCCCCGGATGAGGTCGCCCACGAAGACGACGTCGCCCACGGCATAGACGAGGGATCCCGTCGTGTGGCCGGGCAGGCTGTGGACCGTGCCGGGCAGCCCCTCGGCCGCGAGCGCGCGGGCCGCGTCGGGCGCCACCCCCAGCTCGGGGGCCCGGGGCTCGAAGTGGCTGTTCTGGTCGATGTCGAGGCGCTTGCGGGCGATGGCCCCCGTCGGGCAGAGCGGGTCCATGCGCCCGGTCTCGAAGCGGGCCGCGTCGCCGGTGCCCGCGAGCACGAGGGCGTCGAAGGCCGCGGCGATGGCGCCCGTGCCCCCGGCGTGGTCGGCGTGGCCATGGGTCACGATGACCAGCTTGACCTCGTCGGCCGTGAGCCCGATGCCGCGCAGATCTTCGACGAGTGCGGGGGCGTCGACCGGCAGGCCGCCGTCCACGATGACCGTGCCCTGGGGGCTGCGCAGCACGTGGGTGTTGTTGTGGTGGCGGCGCAGGGTGTGGAGCTCGCCAGCGGCGGTCTCGGTGACCGTGTGGCGGGTCGCACAGCCGGCCCCGGCGAGGCCGAGTGCGAGGGCCAGGGCGCGAGGAGAGCGGACGGGGGGCATGGGCGCTCCAGATCAGTCGGTCGCGTCGAGCAGGGCACCGGTGCGGTTGCCCTCGGTGCGGCCGTCGGGGTGGACGTAGAGGAAGTCGAAGACATCGGCGGGCGCCACCGTGACCGTGGCCCCCTCGTGGAGCCCGGGCACGTCGTGGGGGGTGTTGGTGAGCACGCCCGTGATGGCGGCGTCCTCCCAGCGCTCGACCGCCACCCACATCCACTCGGTGCCCCCGTCCCGGGCGGCGAAGGGCCCCTTCACCAGCAGCCGCGCGTCCGGCGGCAGCCCGGCGGCGAAGCGGTCGCGGACGGGGCCGAAGAGCTCGGCCCGGGCGGCGTCGCGGGCCTGGGCCACGAGGTCGGGACCGGGCCGCTCGGTGCCGTAGAGGGCGAGCAGCACCGTGGCGAGATCGGGCTCGGGAACAATCTCGAGCAGGGCATTCTCGGGGTCGTCCTCCCGCCGCTGGGGCCAGCGCAGGCCGACGGTGGCCTGGCCCGTGGCCCCGGGCAGCATGGCGCCGAGCTGGGCGGCCTGGATCTCGGCATCGGCCAGCTGGGCGATGTCGAGCACGAGGCGCTCGCCGGTGGGCAGCCCCGGGCGCTCGACCAGGGACTGGCGGACGAGGTCGAGCAGGGCGCGCACCCCGGCGGTCTGGCCGGCGCTGAAGCCCGAGAGCACGAGCTCGGGGCAGCCGTAGCGTCCGAGCCCGAGGCTCACCGCGCGCAGCCCGGCACCGTCGGGGGCCACCCGCACCGTGCTGTGGGCCAGCACCCCGGCCGTGGCCCGGGCCTCGAGGGCCGCGGCGTCGAGCAGCTGGAGGGTGTCGTCGTCCACCACCAGCCCGCCGGTGGCCCGGGCGATGTGGGCGCCGGCCCGGTCGGCCGCGGCGACAGCAGCGGCGAGGGTGGGCCCGTCGCCGGGGGTGAGCACGACGAGGGCCACGGCCCGCTCGGCCTGGGCGACCTGGGCGAGGGCGGCGGCGCTGGCCCCGGGGCTGTGGAGCCGCAGGCGGCCCGGATCGGGAGGCTGGAGGCTCGTGCGGTCGAGGCTGCGGACGAGCACGACCGGGCCCTCGAGGGCGGCGGGCACGGTCTCGACCCGCCGGTGGTCCGGCAGGGCGGCAGCGAGAGCGGCCGCGATCGCCGCATCCGCAGCCCCCGCAGCACCGGGGGCGGGCGCCGCCCCGTCCGGAGGGGGCAGGTAGACCGTCAGGGCGGCCACACGGGGCGCCCGGGGGGCATCGACGGCCCGGGTGGCGGGCGCGGCCGGGGGCGCATCCGGGGCCGGCGCGCAGGCGGCGAGGCCCAGGGCGAGCATCAGGGCGAGGGGGCGGCCCAGCACGGCGGGCTCCGGGGCGACAGGGGCGGGGCCCCGTAGCCCGCCGCCCCCCCGGGGGTCAGGCGCCGTCGGTGACCCGGCCCTCGGCCGTGACCGCCCCGGCCACCCCCAGCACCCCGCCGTGGGCCAGGACGTGGAGGCGCGACAGGGGCAGCCCCCGTGCCCGGGCGGTCTCGGGCAAGACCTCGAAGGCGCCGTGGTCGAGGGGCTCGTCGGTGAGGTCGAAGGTGCCCCAGTGCATGCCGACGAGGTGGGCGGCGCCCAGGGCGGCGAAGGCGTCGAGGGTCTGCTCGGGGCTCATGTGCTGGTCGCCCATGAACCACCGGGGCTCGAAGGCCCCGAGCGGCAGCACGGCCACGTCGGGGGGGCCGAGCACCGCACCGATGGTCGCGAAGCCGCCGAAGTGGCCCGTGTCGCCGGAGTGGTAGACGCTGTGGCCCCCGGCGCGCACCACATAGCCGCCCCAGAGGGCCCGGTTCCGGTCGAGGCCCGTGCGCAGGTGCCAGTGTTGGGCAGGAACGAGAATGACCTCGCAGTCAGCGTCTTGGGAGTCTCCCGCGCCGAAGCGGGCCGCCTCCCACCAGTCGAGCTCGACCACCGGCCCACAGGCCCGCGGCAGGGACCGGGCGAGCCCCCGGGGCACAAAGACCCGGCAGCCCGGGCTTGCCTGGGCCACGGCGGCGACGCTGCGGCGGTCGAGGTGGTCGTAGTGGCCGTGGGTCAGCAGCACGGCGTCGATGCGGGGCAACGCCGCGGGCAGCCGGGGGGCCGGGACCTTGCGGGGCACGACCGGGCCCGCCGTGCCGAAGACCGGATCGATCAGGATGTGGTGGCCGGCCAGCTCGATGAGCACCGAGGCGTGGCCGAGCCACTGGACCCGGGCGCCCGCCGGCACCGCGGACCAGGCCCCGACGGGGTCGTCCACCCGGGGCAGCCGGGGCGGCCGCCGGCGCAGCGCCGCGAAGGGGCCCCGGCCCGCCAGCTTCCAGCGGAGCACGTCGGCGGGGGACTTCTCGACCTGGACGCCCCAGGGGTTGGCGAAGCGCCCGCCGCCGGTGTCGGGCGACAGCAGGAAGGGGCTGTGGGCGGCGCCGAGGGCGGGAATGGGGACGCGCGGCATGGGGCTCTCGGCGTGCGGGACGGGGCCGTCCTGCGCACGGTGGAAGGGCGCTGCAAGGGGGCCCGGTGAATCATTGTCGGCGGTGGGGCGTAGAGGGCACGCACGGTGCCCCCACCGGCCACAGGCCGGGGACCGCCCGCAGCCCGCGGCGCCGCCCCCCGGGCACCGCCCCTCCCGTCCGCTCCCAGGAGACCCCCATGGATCCCGTCTCTCTCGCCCTCCCCCTGGGCCTGGGCCTCGTGCTCGCCGCGACGGCGGGCCTCCGGGCCTTCTTCCCGCTCTTCCTCGTCAGCGCCCTGGGCTGGACGGGCGCCGTCGAGCTGAGCGACAGCCTCTCCTGGCTCGCCTCGCCCGCCGCCACCCTCTGCTTCGCCTCGGCCGTGTTCCTCGAGGGCGCCGCCGACAAGAGCCCCTTCGTCGACCACTTCGTCGACTCCGCCGGCACCCTCGTGCGGCCGGCCGCCGGCGCCCTCGTCGGCACCTCCCTGCTCGCCGGTGCCAGCCCCCTGGTGGCCATGGTCTTCGGCCTCGGCGCCGGCGGCGCCATCGCCGGCATGACCCACGTGGGCAAGGCCAGCCTCCGGGCGGGCTCGACGGCCACCACGGGCGGCGTGGCCAACCCGGTGGTCAGCGTCGTCGAGGACGTCGCTGCGCTCGGGGTGGGCGGCATCGCGGCCCTCGTGGCGGCCGGCGCCCTCTGAGCCCCGCCTCCTGACCCAGGTGGGCCGGTGCCCCCCCGTGCCCCCCCACAGACGGGCGCCTCCCCTCCGGAGGGCGCCCGTCTCTCGCTTCAGACGCCCCACCTCTGCGCGGTTCTCGTCCCTTTTCTTGGTGCCGCCAAAAACAGGAGTGTCAGATACCTTTTTCGAGTGGTACAAGAGGGCGCCCATCCACAGGAGCTTCCCCATGTCCACCGTCTACGACCAGCTCGGCGGCGCCGCCGCCATCGACGCCGCTGTCGACATCTTCTACCGGAAGGTGCTCAGCGACGACCACATCGCCCGCTTCTTCGAGGGCATCGACATGCAGGACCAGGCGGCCAAGCAGCGCGCCTTCCTCACCATGGTCACGGGCGGCCCCAACCACTACAGCGGCCGCGACATGCGCAAGGCCCACGCCCGGCTGGTGGGCATGGGGCTGGACGACTCCCACTTCGACCACGTCGTCAAGCACCTGGGCGACACCCTCGCCGAGCTGGGGGTGAGCGCCGCGCTGATCGGCACCGTGGCCGGCGTGGCCGAGTCCACCCGGGCGGATGTGTTGGGCCGATGAGTGGGACGCCGCCCGTCTTGGTCTCGGGCGGCCGCCCGATCCCCCTCGCCCCGGGGCAGACCGTGCTCGCGGCCCTCGAGGCGGACGGCACGGCGCCGCCGGCCTCCTGCCGCAGCGGGGTGTGCCAGAGCTGCCTCGTGCGCGCCGTCGACGGCACCCCGCCCCCCCGGTCCCAGGCGGGTCTCCGCCCGGGCCAGCGCGCCCGGGGGCTGCTGATGGCCTGCGTCTGCGTGCCCACCGCCGACCTCGCGCTGGCCCCTCTCGGCGCCGAGGACGCCCCGGTCCCGGCCCGGCTCACGGCCCGCGAGCGGCGCGGCGACGTGCTGTTGCTCACGGTGGCGGCGCCCGGGCTCCAGGCGCGCGGGGGCCAGTTCCTGACGCTGATCCGCCCGGACGGCCTCGCCCGGCCCTACTCGGTGGCGGGCTGCGAGACCGGGCCCGGCGGTCCCCGCTACCGGCTCCACGTCCGGGTGCTGCCCGGGGGCCGCATGGGGGGCTGGCTGGCCGCGGCCCCCCTGGGCCAGCCGCTGTCGGTCCAGGGGCCGGCCGGCGAGGCGGTGGCGCCCGACGACCCCCACTGCCCGCTGGTGCTGGCCGGGGTGGGAACCGGGCTCGCCCCGCTGCTGGGCATCCTCGACGAGGCCGACGCCGCCGGCCACACGGCCCCCGTCCACCTCTTCGTGGGCGCCCGCAGCGCCGCCGGCCTCTACCTGGCGCCCGCCCTCCGCGACCGGGCCGCCGCCACGCCCCGGCTGCGGCTCCACCTGGGCGCCCTCGACGCCCAGGGCGTGGCCGACGTGCACGAGGGGCGCCTCGAGGCGGCCGTGCTCGCCCTTGCCCGCAGCGGCGCGGCCACCGGGGCCCACCACGTGCTCTGCGGGGCCCCGGGCTGGGTGCGCGGCCTCCAGCGCCAGCTCTTCCTCGGCGGCGTGTCCCTCGCCCGCATCCACGCCGACGCCTTCGTCCCGGCGGCCCCGTGAGGCTCGCCCTCCAGACCGACTACGCCCTGCGCCTGCTGCTCGTGCTCGGTGCCGATCCCGCGGCCCGCTGGCCCCTGCCCGTGCTGGCCGAGGCCCACGACATCTCGCTCGAGCACCTCCGCAAGGTCTCCCAGCGCCTCGTCCAGGGAGGCTTCGTCGAGAGCCGGCGGGGGCGCGGCGGCGGGGTCTCGCTCGCCCAAGATGCCGCCGACATCGACATTGGCGCGGTCGTGCGCTGGATGGAGCCCGACCTCGCCGTGGTCGAGTGCCTGGGCGACCACAGCCAGTGCCGCATCGTCGGGGCCTGCCGGCTCCAGGGCCTGCTCCAGCGGGCGCGGGCGGCCTTCCTCGCCGAGCTGGACGGGGTGGCCCTCGCCGCCTGCGTGGCCCGGCCCGCGGCCATGTTCCGGGCCCTCGGCCTCTCCCCCCCGTCCCCGTCCTGAAGGCCGCCGCCCACGGATCGCCGGGGGCCGTCCTCGTGCTATGACACCAAGCATGAGCACCCTCCGACGCATCTGGCTCACGGCCGTCAGCGAGGTGGTCTGGCGGCTGCCCCGGCGGCCCGCCCGGCTGCTGGCCCAGTTCTCCCAGGCCGAGCGCGGCAGCTGCTACGACATGCTCGCCGCCGCCGAGCTCACGACCAGCCGCGCCCTGCGCCGGAAGTACCTCGAGCACGCCATCGACGAGTCCCAGCACGCCACCATCTTCCGGGGGCGGGCCCTGGCGCTCGGCGTCTCCCGCGAAGAGGCCGCGCTCTTCGATGCCGCCTACCTCGGCGAGCACGGCATCGTCGGCGGCGAGACCCTCTTCGAGCGCCTGGGCGAGCTCGAGTTCCTGGCCTTCGTCCACATCTCCGAGAAGCGCGCCCTCGAGCAGTTCCGCGTCTACCAGGAGCGGTCGCTGCCCGACGCCGAGACCCTCGAGGCCCTCGGCCGCATCTGCAAGGACGAGGTCTTCCACATGACCTACACCGGCGCCGAGCTGGAGCGGCTGCGGGGCGAGGGCCGGGGTGACGCCGTGAAGGCCGCCGCCCGCCGCATCTTCATCAACCGCTACAAAGAGGCCTGGCTGCGCTTCTCGCGCGACCTCGGCGCCGTCACCAGCGGCATCTGGCTGACCCTGCTCTACGCGGTGGTGCTCGGCCCCTTCAAGCTCCTCGCCCGCCGCGAGCCCGAGGGATGGCGCCCGAGCCAGCACGATCCCTCGTGGGCCCGCGCGCGCGCCCTCGCCTGAGACCACCGTGCCCACCTGGATCCTCGGGGTCTCGGCCCTCTACCATGACGCCGCCGTGGCCCTGCTGCGGGACGGCGTGCTGGTCGGCGCGGCCCAGGAGGAGCGCTTCTCGCGGGTGAAGCACGACCCGAGCCTGCCCCTGCGGGCGACCCGGTGGGTGCTGGCCGAGAACGGCCTGACCATCGACGACATCGACCAGCTCGTCTTCTATGAGAAGCCGCTCCGCAAGTTCGAGCGCATCCTGGCCAGCGCCGTGACGGAGTTCCCGCGCTCGTGGCGGCTCTTCCCCCGCCAGATGGTCGCCTGGCTCGGCGACAAGCTCTGGATCCGCGACAAGCTGGCCACGAGCTTCGAGATCCCCGCCCAGCGCATCCTGTTCAGCGAGCACCACCTCAGCCACGCCGCCAGCGCCTTCTACGGCTCGCCCTTCGAAGACGCCGCCGTGCTGGCGGTCGACGGGGTCGGCGAGTGGGCCACCACCTCGCTGTGGTCGGGCGCGGGCGCGACGCTCCGTCCCCTCGGCGAGATCCGCTGGCCCCACTCCCTGGGCCTGCTCTACTCGGCCATCACGGCCCACCTGGGCTTCGCTGTGAACAACGGCGAGTACAAGGTGATGGGGCTCGCCAGCTACGGCCAGCCCCGCTTCCGCGACGCCGTGGCCCAGCTGCTCCAGCCCCGGCCCGACGGCGCCTTCGCCCTCGACCTGCGCTACTTCTCCCACCACGTCCACCCCTCGCGGCCGACCACCGACGCCTTCACGGCGCTGCTCGGCCCGCCGCGCCACCCCTCGGCCCCCATCGCGCTGGACGCCGCCGACCCGGCCGTGCGGGCCGAGAGCCAGCGCTGGGCCGACATCGCCGCGAGCGCCCAGGCCGTGCTGGAAGACGCCCTGCTCGGGCTGGTGGCCCACGCCCACGCGGCCACGGGCAGCCCCCGCCTCTGCCTCGCCGGCGGGGTGGCCCTCAACGCCGTGGCCAACCAGCGCATCGCCCGCGATGGCCCCTTCGACGCCGTCTTCACCCAGCCCGCGGCCGGCGACGCCGGGGGCGCCCTCGGCGCGGCGCTCTGGGCCTGGCACATGGTCCACGGCCAGCCCCGCCAGCCCGGCCGCCAGCGCATCGACCTGGGCCGGGCCTGGAGCGACGACGAGACCGTCGACTACCTCGACGACTTCGGCCTGCCCCACGAAGACCTCGGCGCGGGCCTCGTCGACGATGTGGCCGACGCGCTCGCCGGGGGCGCCGTGGTGGGCTGGATGCAGGGGGGCTTCGAGTGGGGGCCCCGGGCCCTGGGCCAGCGCAGCATCCTCGCCGATCCCCGCGACCCGGCCATGCGCGACAAGCTCAACCGCTCGGTCAAGTTCCGCGAGCCCTTCCGGCCCTTCGCGCCGATGGTGCTGGAGGAGGCCGCCGACGACTGGTTCGCCATCCCCCCGGCCGCCCGGCCCATGCTGCCCTACATGGTCTGCACGGTGGACGTGCGGCCCGAGAAGGCCGACGAGCTCGGGGCGGTGCGGCATGTGGACGGCACGGCACGGGCCCAGCTGGTCTCGCCCGCGCTCCAGCCGCTGATGGCGCAGGTGCTGGCGGCCTTCGGGGCGCGCACCGGGGTGCCCGTGCTCATCAACACGAGCTTCAACCTCAAGGGCGACCCCATCGTGAGCTCGCCGGTGGACGCGGTGGCGACCTTCCTGCGCTCCGAGATGGACGTGCTCTACATCGGCACCCGCAAGGTGCGCCGGCCGGCCCGCCGCAAGCGCTGAGCCCCCCCCGGTCACGGCCCGTCAGGCTTCGGCCAAGGGCCCGGGCCCCGCAGCGGCGACCGGATAGGGGCCCGGCTCCCTCGCTCCCCCCCGGCCCCCATGATGATGCTCGCCCTCGCCGGCCTGTCCGCCGGCGCCGCCCACGCCCTCTCCGGCCCCGACCACGTCGCCGCCGTGCTGCCCCTCGCCTCGGACGCCCCCGGCCGCGGGGTCCACATCGGGCTCTCGTGGGCCTCGGGACACGGCCTCGGCACCCTGGCCCTCGCGGCCGCCGCCGGGCTGCTGCGGGTGGGCTTCGACCTCGAGAGCATCGGCAGCCACGCCGAGCTGCTCGTGGGGGTGGCCCTCGTGGCGACGGGCCTCTGGACCCTGCTGCGCGGGACCGCCCACAGCCACGCGCCCGCCTCGGCCGGCACGGCCGCCGGCATCGGCACCCTCCACGGCATCGCCGGCGGCTCGCACCTCGTCGTCGCCAGCTCGGCCCTCGCCCTGCCCTTCCTCAGCGCCGCGAGCTGGCTGCTGGCCTTCGTGCTCGGCGCCGGGGTGGCGATGACCGGCATCGGCTGGGCCGTGCAGCGGGCCGGCCGCAGCCTCGCGCCCCCGGCCTGGGACCAGGCCCGGCGGCTCAGCGGGGTGCTGGCCATCGGCGTCGGCCTCGTCTGGATGGGCATGCAGCTCGTCTGAGCGGGCCCCGTACAACATGAGAACACCGACCTGGCGGGCATCTTCAGGAATCTCCCCCCGCCCTCAGTCCCCGCCCCTTCAGCCCTCGGCGACCGGTGGCGGGTGGCCGTCGAGCCGCAGCTGGAACAGGAAGTAGGTGGGGGTGCAGACGCCCACCCCCGCCGCCGCCAGGGTCTCTCCCGCCGCCGAGGGCATGGCATCGAGCTGCCAGGGAATGGCCTGGCAGGCGCGATCTTCGCGGCAGGGCAGGTCGGCCGAGCAGGCCCCCACCATGCCCCGCCCGACCACCGAGGCGAGGCAGCCGTGGAAGTCGCCCTCGACACAGCTGTCGAAGGCGCTGCCGCCCACGACGCCGCAGAGCTCGGCCGGCGGGGGCCCTCCGGCGGCGACGGTGGCCGCGGCCGCCTCGAGGCTGCGCTCCGCGGCGGTGCAGCGGCGGAAGGTGCGCCCGAGCGGCACCCCGAGCACCGGCGGCCGGCAGTTCAGCGCGGTCTCGGAGAAGCGCTTGTCTTCGGGCAGGGCGTGGCGCGGGGTCTGGGCGAAGCGGTCGGCATAGGCGTGCAGGGCCCAGGGCTCGCCGGCCCGGGCCTGGCGGCGCCCGGTGCCGAAGCGCGCGGTGATGGTCTCGCTCCGGCAGCTCATGCCCGCCCGCAGCCCGTCCTCCGCCGCCGGCACACAGGCCCCCCAGCGCAGGGCGGCCGCCGGGTCGTCGGCGATGACGGTGCACGCGAGCCCCGGTCCACAGCCCCAGGCGGCCCCGGGCACGAGGGCGCCGGACTGGTCGGCGGGCAGGCAGGGCTGGTCGGCGCCGACCGGCCCGGGCGCGGCGGGCACGAGGCTGTGGGCCCGGTGGCGGTCGACCGGCGCCCCGGTGGCCAGGGCCCAGGTGCGCTGGCGGCGCCGCAGCCGCTCGGCGCCCAGGTGGGGCGAGCGGGGCACGGCCACCCGGTTGGTCACCCCCGCCAGCGCGGGATCGTCGCCCCCGAGCAGGTGGAAGCCCGCCGTCGAGCCCGCCTGGTGGCAGCCCGTGCAGCTGCTGTTGTCGAGCCGGTCCACGAGGCCGTCCGCGTCGCCCACCCAGCGCCGCCCGGCCCCCGCCGCGTCGGCCACCAGGCCCGCCCGCGCCTCGGCAGGAAACAGGGCGCTGAAGGGCCGGTTCGCGAGCCGGTTCGTGCCCGCGGTCGACCACGAGAGGGCCCGGGTCGCGAGGAAGCGCGCCGGGAGCAGGTGGGTGCCCGCGTCGATGGCCGCCGTGTTCTCCTGGACCCAGGTCCGCAGCGCCGCCGCCAGGGCGGGATCCGCCCGGATCCGGTCGACGTCCGGGGTGTTCTCGAGGGGCCGCAGCCGGGCCCGCACCCTGCCCTCCGGCGCGGTCTCGCGGTCGAGCACGGCGAGCAGGTAGGCCGCCTGGCCCCCCGCCTCGGTGGCCACCCCCGCCGGGAGCCGCAGCACCTGGGCGTTCACCTCGAAGCGATCGAAGCGCAGCCCCGCCGGATCCAGCACCCCGTCCACGGCGGGCGGCGCGGCCCAGCGGCGGGCCCAGTCGGCGCAGTCGGTGGAAGTGGGCACGAAGACGGCGTTGAGGGTGAAGGGCAGCCGCGAGCCCCGGGCGGGGGCCCCGTCCTCGCCGGGAATGGTGTAGGCCAGCCGATAGATGAAGCGCAGCTCGCCGCAGTCCTCGGCCGTGTGGAGGTCGCGGCGGTCGATGCGCTGGACGACGCCCGCGAGGCGCAGCTGGGCCCGGGGGCTCGCGAGCCACCGGCGGTCGAGGCCCCGGCTGACGTTGCTGGCGGGCCAGCGCACGGCCTCTCGGTGATCGGTCACCACGTCCCACTGCAGCGCGCCCAGGATCCCGTCCACCTCGGCCCCGAGGGTGGCGACCACCGCTCCCCAGGTCGGGCCTGCGGCGAGGGTGGCCAGCGAGGCCGCGCCGGCGGCCGCGGGGGGCGGCTGGCCGTCGAGCCGGGCGAGCAGCGCCCCCGCTGACCAGCCCGCGGCCTCGAGGGCCTGGAGGGCGGCAACGTCGAGAACATCCACGTGGACGTCGTCCACATCGATCTCTGGCAGCGGTGGAAGCGGGGGCGGCACAGGCGCATGCGCCCCGGCCCGCTCGCTGGCTCCGTCCTCTCCCGGCCCCGGCTCGCGGCCCGCCCCCCGCTCGGGCCCACAGCCCGCCAGCGCCAGCGCCAGCGCCCACCCCCTCACGGCGCCGTCCCCACGGGCACGGGCGCCACGGCCACCCCCGCCCGCAGCAGGGTCTCGGCCAGCAGCGCCGCGGTCTCGGCGGCCAGCGCCGTGCAGAAGGCCGCCCGCCCGGGGCCCCGGAAGTCGGCGAAGGGGGCCGTCAGCGCACCACAGACCCGGGCCGCCTGGCCCGTGCGCCCGGCCCAGCGCGCGTCGTAGAAGCGCACGGCCGCCACCAGCAGCGGCCGGGCAGGCCCGGAGGGATCGGGGTCGCCGAGCAGCTCGCCCAGCACCATGCGCCCGCCGAGGCGGGTGCCGCACTCACCGGCCCCCGTCAGCCCGCCCCGGCGGAGGGCCTGGTAGGGCGCCGTGGCCCGGCCGAAGGTCTCGGCGATGGCGATGCCACAGGAGCGGTGGGGCACGACCACTCCGGCGTAGCGCATGGTCGCCCCGGCGCGGGCGGCGGCCACGGTGGCCTGCTCGGCGGGGGTCAGCGCCCGGGTCCAGGCGTCGGGCGGCGGGGCAGGATCCATGGGCGGCTCCGGGGCGGCGGTCGGCTCCCGGGGGTCGGGATGTCACAGCCCGGCAAGCTTCGCACGGGCTGGACCGGCCGGCTGCGGGCTAAGCTGGCCTCCCCGCCGCGCCGCTCTCCCCCCGGCGCGCCCCCCGCCGCCGAGGTTCCCCATGCGCGCCCGCCTCTCGTCCCTCTGCCTCACCGCCCTGGTCGTGCCCCTGGCCCTCGCCTGCAGCCCCGAGGGCGACGCCAAGTCGACCACGGCGATCGTGGGCGACTGCACCCCCTCCGGCGACGAGGTCTGCGACGGCATCGACAACGACTGCGACGGCAGCGTCGACGAGGACGTGGCCACGGTCTTCTACGCCGACGCCGACGACGACGGCTACGGCGGCGCCACCACCATCGAGGCCTGCGAGCTGCCCGCCGGCTTCGTCACCAACGGCGACGACTGCGACGACCTCGACCCCGCCGTGAACCCCGGCGCCACCGAGGTCTGCGACGACGCCGACAACGACTGTGACGGGGCCGTCGACAGCGACGACGACGACGTCGACCTCGCGACCGCCTCGACCTGGTACATCGACGAAGATGGCGACGGCTACGGTGTTCCCGGCGACGAGCTCGAGGCCTGCTCCGCCCCCGCGGGCCGGGCCGACAACGCCGACGACTGCGACGACACCGACCCCGCCCTCCACCCCGAGACCGTCTGGTACCCCGACGGCGACGCCGACGGCTTCGGCCGCGACAGCGACGCCACCGTGGGCTGTGCCCAGCCCGACGACCATGTTCTCGACGGCGGCGACTGCGACGACACGGCCCCGGCGGTCAACCCGGGGGCCGACGAGCGCTGCGACGGCATCGACAACGACTGCAACGGCACGGTCGACGAAGACAGCGCCATCGACACGACCACCTTCTACGCCGACGACGACGCCGACGGCTACGGCCGCGACGACGCCACCACCGCCGCCTGCGCAGCCCCCACCGGCTACGCCGCCCTCGCCGGCGACTGCGACGATGCCGAGCCCGCCGCCCACCCCGACGCCACCGAGGTCTGCGACGGCATCGACAACGACTGCGACGGCGCGGCCGACCTCGACGCCGCCGTGCCCGCCGACCACGCCACCATCCAGGCGGCCATCGACGCCCTGCCCGACGGCGCCGGCGTCTGTGTCGCCAGCGGCACCCACAGCGAGGCCCTGCTCTTCGGCTCTTCGGCCATCACCATCGCCGGCCAGGCCGACGGCTCGACCGTGCTCGACGCCGGGGGCGACGTGGCCCTCACGGCGGTCTCGGGCGGCGAGGTGGTGCTCCAGGACTTCGTCGTCGACAACGCCGGCGGCACGCGGGGCGCCGTGGCCCGGGCCCAGGGCGGCCGCCTCGTGCTGCGCGACGTGACCGTCACCCACGCCGACGTCGCGGCCACCACCACCAACGGCATCGTGACCATGGACCAGGGCGAGCTCGTGCTGGAGCGGGTCACGGTCGACGCCCCCGTGGTCGCCGCCGGCACGGGCGGCCTCGACGGCGCCCTGGTCTACGCCACCGACACCACCGTCTCCCTCACCGACGTGGTCGTCGACGGCGCCACCTTCACCAGCACCGGCGCCATCGAGGGCCTCGTCACCGTGGTCGACGGCGAGCTCGACATCGACGGCCTCACCCTGCGCGACGCCACGCTCACGGCCTACAGCAACGTCTACGGCGCCCTGCTGCTGGTCGAGAACAGCGACGTGGTCGCCAGCCGCCTCTCCGCCACGGGCAACGCCATCGAGGCCACCGCCATCGACCTGCCCACCGGCTACCTCATCCGGGTGGACGGCGGCACGGGGGTCGACACCCTGGCCCTCGACCGGGTCGAGATCGACGACAACACCCTGCTCGCCGCCGACGACGCCTGGGCCGCCATCTACGCCAGCGGCATCGAGGCCGGCACGGTCGACAACCTGACCTTCACCCGCAACACCGTCCAGGTCGGCGACGACGGCTACGGCCTGCTCTTCGTGACCGGCGGGGTGCTCGCCCTGACCAACGCCGACATCTCGTCGAACACCTGGGACGGCTTCGACCGCCTCTACTCGTATGGCGGCTACGCCTCCTACCAGGGCGAGGTGGCCTTCGTGAACGTCAACCTCGTCGACAACATCACCGACACCACCCCCCTGTCCTCGGCCTTCTACAGCAGCCGCAGCAACGCCTCGGGCCTCGCCGGCTTCTCGATGGACCACACCAACGTCCACGGCAACACCACCGCCGAGACCACCTGGGTCGACGGCCCCGACAACCCCGGCGACACCTCGGTCTTCTCGGGCAACGTGTCGGTCGATCCCCTCTACAGCGACGCGGCGGCGGGCGACTTCAGCCTCTCGGCCACCAGCCCGGTCATCGATCTGGGCGACCCGACCATCTTCGACGCCGACGGCTCGACCAGCGACATCGGCGCCCACGGCGGGCCGCTGGGCGCGAGCTGGTAGCCCCCCAAGATGCCCGGATGGTGAGCATCTTGGGGAAGCATCGCCCCCGGCTCAGGGGGCGGTGAAGAGGCAGCGGGCCAGGGGCTGGTAGATGTCGCGCAGCACGTAGAGCAGGTAGGTCTCGCCCGCCTCGAGGGCCGGGGCCTCGCCCTCGACGGGCCAGGCCGTCCAGGCGCCCGCGGGGGCCTCGCCGTAGCGCAGCCCGCTCTCGACCGGATCCGCCGTCCACTCGACGTCCAGCCGCCAGATGGTGCCCGCGGGCAGGTCGAGGTTGGGGGGCACGCCCGGGTTCGCGCTGCCTTCTTCGAGCACGTAGACGTAGCGGGCCCTGCCGCCCGGCCAGGTGATGGTGCCGTCGGCGGCGATGCCCGTGCCCGCGTCGCAGGCCGTGGGGGTGTAGACGAGCTGGTCGTAGAGGGGCCCCCCGAAGGGCGCCGCGTCAGCGAAGTCGGCCTCGGCATAGCCGCGGCGGGCCAGCTCGCCCGTCCAGAAGGCCTGCATGCGCGGGATGTCGGTGGTGGGCACCCCGGTGGTCTCGCGGTCGAAGCCGTTGTTGTCTTCGGGCGGGAAGGCGCCGAAGGCGGTCGAGTCGATCCAGCCGGCCATCATGGCCGCCCCGTTGGGGCTGAGGCCGTCCGTCCAGATGGGCCCGTCCTCGAGGAAGAAGAGGCTCGGGCCGTCGGGGGCGAGCTGCTCGCTGTGGCAGCAGACGCAGGCGGCGCTCTCGACCTGGGCTGTGACCCAGTCCAGCTCGGCCATGAAGGCCGGATCCGACAGGCGCGGGTCGTCGTCGGCCGTGCCTGCCGAGATGGCGATGGGGTAGTAGGGCCGCTGGCTGAGAACGGGCTCACAGGAGGCATAGTCGGCGTAGGCCCGGCCCTCTTCGGTGGCCCCGCTGATGGCCTCCCAGGTGCAGACCTGGCCGTCGGGGCCCGCGCCGGCCGGCTCGCCCGCGACCGGGTCGACACAGACCTGGGCGAAGGGCTGGAAGACGTCGCCGCCGCTGGTGCCGCCCCCGCCGCTGGTGCCGTCGCAGATCTCGGCGGGCACGAAGTCCCCGCTGGCGAAGCCACAGCCGATGGAGACGCTCTCGCAGTCGGCCGGATCGGTGCCCGGGAAGACCAGCACGGTGGCCTCGGGGGTGTCGGCGGCCACGAAGCACTCGCCGAGGATGTCGGTGCGGTCGCAGGCCAGGCCGAGCTCGAGGGTGCCGGGCTGGGCGCCGGGCACGGGGGCGTCGCAGTCGCTGCGGGCGCTGTCTTCGGTCCAGCCGCTGCCCGTGTAGTCCTTGCACTCGGGCGCCTGGGAAAAGGTGTTCGTGTAGCTGCAGCGGGCGAAGGCCGTGAGGCTGTCGCCGCCGTCGCTGCCGTCGCTGCCGTCGGCGCCGTCGGCCCCCGCGGCGCTGTCGGTGGGGGCGGACTTGGACCCGTCGGCGCCACAGCCGGCGGCGAGCGCAAGAACCAGGACCAGGGCGGAGCGGGGCGGGGGGGCACGCATGGACTCTCCAGAGGCAGGACGCAGACGTGTGCACACCATGAACAAAACACGGGTAGCATCCTGTTCAGACCATAGACAAGAAAATTTCTCCTGCCCCGCCCCCAGACCACCCCGGGGCGCCATGACGCCGCGTTCGCGCGGAGAAATGCCCGAGCAAGCAGGCGAGGCGTTAGGCGGGGCCCACTCCGCGCGGCCAGCCCCGGGGGCGCGGCCCACCGGCCCGCCCGTGGCGCCGCTGCCGCGCGTCTCCTCCGCCTTCCCCCCATCTGGGAGTTGCCCATGTCCGGCTTCGACTGGTCCGATCCGCAGTCCTACCTGAACCTCGGCATGATGGTGCTGATCGCCATTGTCATCATGGCCGTCGGCAACGCCATCGCCAAGATGGCCAGCCGCGTCGCCGTGCGGGCCTGCCGCAAGGCCAAGCTCACCGAGGCCCTGGCCCGCTTCCTCGGCCAGCTCGCCCGCTGGACGGTGCTCGCCTTCGCCGCCATCAGCGCCCTCGAGTACGTCGGCGTCGACGTGATGGGCCTGGTCGCCCTGCTCGGTGCCGCCGGTGTGGCCATCGGCCTCGCCCTCCAGGGCAACCTCTCGAACTTCGCCTCGGGCGTGATGATCCTCATCTTCCAGCCCTTCGGCATCGACGACGTCATCACGGCGGGCGGCCACACGGGCAAGGTGGCCGAGGTGGGGCTCTTCGCCACCACCCTCATCACCCCCGACAACCACACCATCATCGTGCCGAACAACGCCATCACCGGCGGCAGCATCGTCAACTTCACCCGCCAGGGCACCCAGCGGGTCGCCATCCCCGTGGGCGTCGCCTACGGCAGCGACGTCGACGAGATCGTCGGCATCCTCGCCGAGGCCGTGAACTCGGTCGACACGGTGCTCTCCGAGCCCGCCCCCGGCGTGGCCTTCACGGGCATGGGCGCCAGCTCCATCGACTTCACCGTGCTCTACCATGTCAACAACGCCGACAAGGTCGCGAGCATGCACGCCGTGCGCAAGGCCTGCTACAACATCCTCAACGAGAAGGGCATCGACATTCCCTTCGACCAGGTCGTCGTCCACAAGGCCGCCGAGGCCTGAGCCCATCGCGCGATCGCGCACCCTGGCGGCCCGCCCGGTCTCTCCGGCGCGGGCCGTCGCCGTTCTCGGCCCCCGCCGCCCCCTGGGATAGCCCCCGGCCAGCGGAGGGCCCATGCTGCGCACCCCTGGCCTCGTCGTCGCCGCCCTCGCCGGCCTGGGCGCCCTGGTCTGGGGCCTCGGCACCCTGCTGCTCTGGGGCGGCCAGGAACAGATCCTCTTCCCGGCCCCCACGATCCCCGCCGCGGTCCAGGCCGCCCGGGCCGCGGCCGCCGGCGCCCGGGTCCACCACCCCACCGCCGCCGACGGTGCCCGCCTCGTCGCCTGGCAGGTGCCCGCCGGGGGCCAGCGGGCCGTGCTCTACTTCCACGGCAACGGCGAGTCGGTGGCCACCACGGGGACGATGGCCGCCGCCGTGACGGCCCGCGGCTGGGACTTTCTCACGGTCTCGCCCCGGGGCTATCCGGGCACGAGCGGGGCGCCCCGGGCCGGCAGCCTCGCCCTCGACGCCCGGGCCGCCTGGGCCTGGGCCACCACCGAGCTGGGCCTGGCGCCCGACCGCATCGTGCTCCACGGCCGCAGCCTGGGCGGGGGCCTCGTGGGCCACATCATCGCCGAGAACAGCCCAGCCGGCGTCATCTTCGAGTCGACCTTCCTCTCGGTGCGCCGCCTCGCCCAGGCGCGCTTCCCCCTGTTCCCGGTGGGCCTGCTGCTGCGCCACCCGGCCCCCACCGAAGACCACCTCGCCGGGCTGCGCGCGCCGACCCTGGTGCTCCACGGCGCCCGCGACCGGGTCATTCCCGTCGCCCACGGCCGGGGCCTCGCCGCCGCCGTGGCCGGCGCCTGCTACGTCGAGGTCGCCGACCAGGGCCACAACGACGGACTGCTGGGGGATCCCGTCGCCCAGGCCGCCTGGGCCGACTTCCTCGACGGGCTCCGGCCGGCCCCGGCCCCCTGAAGCGCCTCAGGCGTGCCGGCGGGCATGGGCCCGGGCATGGGGGCAGCTCCGGCGGGCGCCGGCGGCCGGACGGGGGTGGGAGACCACGCCCTCGTCGGGGTAGCGCGGCACACACTCCCCCACCGAGCCCTTCACGATGGCCGCGGCGAAGGCGGCATCGACCTTGAGCCAGCGCCGGGCGGCCTCGGCGGGAATGCCCTCTTCCGCGATGCTCTGGCGCAACAGCTCATGCCGCAGGGCAAAGAGCTCGGCGGTGATGAGCATGTGGCGGTGGGCGTGCTTGGGGGGCATGCCCCGGTAGCGGTGGGGCCCGCCCAGGGCGCCCGACATGAAGTCGCCCTGGTGGCGCTCGATGAAGTCCTGGTCGACGTCTTCGAAGAAGCGTCCGAGCCAGGGGTGGGCGTAGACCTTGTCGTAGAAGCGGCGGTGCACGGCGTCCATCTTGGGACGGCCGCCGAGCTGATCGAAGACGGAGGGCACGGCGATTCTCGGGAGGGGTGCACCCCGGGGTACGGAATCCCCCCCGCCGAGGTTGAGCCAGCGCCCGTGGCCCGGCTGCGCCAGCTCAGCCGCCGTGCCGGGGGGCCGCCGGACCGAAGAGGTGGATCCGGGCCTGGGTGTCGGCGGCGACGCTCCGGTAGCCGAGGGGCGGACCGAGGCGCTGGAGGCCGTCGGCGGCGAAGCGCGCGCAGAGCCCGGCCTCGCGCTCGCGCAGGTGGCAGATGTAGACGTCGGGCCGCGCCGGCATGCCCCCCGCCAGCAGGTCGACGGCCCGGGCCAGCTCGTCGAGGGTGATGTTGGCGAAGGGCGGATCGACGAAGAGGGCGTCGTGGTCGCCGAAGACCATGTGGGGCTTCTGGAGGTCCCAGCGCTGGTGGCCGGCCAGGCCCCGGAAGCGCCGGTCGCGGTCGAGCAGGGTCACCCGCCGGCCCTGGGCGGCGAGGTGGACCGCGAGGGTGGGCATGCAGACCATCAGGGGGTCGCGGTAGGCGCCGGCCAGCCGCAGCAGCCGCCGGGTGGTGGGGGCGTCGAAGAAGAACTGCTCGTGGCGGGTGTCTTCGCTGAGCTGGGCGAGCTCCTCGGGCCTCATGTGCCGTTGTCCGTGACGGCGACCGTGCCGCCGATGTTGCCGAGCCCGATGTCGTCGGCGACCAGCGACTGGGCGGCGCTCTGGGCCAGGGAGGGGTTGCGCTGGATGAAGACATCGGCGCCGACGCTGCCGACGCCCGAGAGCCCCGAGACATCGTTCAGCTCGGCATTGTCGACGATGACCAGCGAGCCGCCCACAGTGGTCAGGGCCGAGAGGCCGTCGAGGTCGCGCAGGTCGAAGTTGGCCGAGACGACGAGGTCGCTGCCGAGGGTGCTGAGGAGGGGGGCGCTGATCCCCGTGAGCCCCTCGGTGCCCTCGATCACGAGCAGGCCCGCCTGGGTGAGGGCGGGCAGGGCGACCGTGCCGAGGGCCCCGCCGGCGCCGAGCGAGAGGGGGCCGCCCACCGTCTCGAGGGCCGAGAGGTCGAGGCTGGCCAGGGCATCGGGGGTGAGGGCCAGGTCGCCGCCCACCGCCGCGAGGGCCGTGAGGTCGAGGCTGGTGAAGCCCCCGACCAGGGTGGCGCCGTCGCCGACGGTGGTGAGGGCGGGCAGGGAGAGGCTGGCGAGGGGGCCCGTGCGCAGCTCGAGCTCGCCGGTGGCCGCGGCGAGGGCCGAGAGATCGAGGCTGTCGAGCTCGCCCACGATGCGCAGATCGCCGATGGTCTCGAGGCCCGAGAGGTCGAGGCTGGCCAGGGTGGCGTTGCCCGAGACCACCAGGGCGCCGGTCTGGGGGCCCGAGAGGCCCAGCTCGGCGCTCTCGAGCAGCGGGTTGTCGCGCAGGTCGAGCATGCTGGCAAAGGCGGGCAGCCCCAGCACGGGCAGCGAGACCGAGACCAGGGCGGGGTTGGCGCCGATCTCCATCCGGTCTTCGAGGGCCGAGAGGGCCGGCAGGGAGACGCGCGCGAGGGCCGGCAGCGCGACCAGCTCGAGGGGGCCGTCGAGGCTGACGAGGCGGGGCAGCTCGGCGTCGACCAGGGCACCGAAGCCCGAGAGCACGAGGGGGCCCGAGACGCTCTGGAGCGCGCCGAGGCCGAGGGCGGTGGCGCCGCCGAAGCCCGTGAGCGCGAGGCCGCTGCCGTCGACCGACACGAGGGCGTCGAGGCCCACCGCGGCGCAGCCTTCGCAGGCCACCGAGAGGCCCTCGGGCGCGGTCTCCAGGGCCGTGAGATCGACCTCTGCGAGGGCATCTCCGGCGAGCGCGGCCCGGTCGCCCAGGGTGGCCAGGGCGGGCAGAGAGACGGCCGTCGTGGCGTGGGCCCCGAGCAGCAGGGGGCCGTCCACGGCGGTCACCGCGGCGCTGAGGCGGGACGGGCCGTCGCCGAGGGTGGTGAAGGCGCCGCCGACATGGTCGAGGGCGGGCAGCTCGACGGGCAGGTCGTCGGGCAGGTACTCCATCACGAGGGCGCTGGTGGTCTCGAGGGCCGGCAGCGACAGGGTCTCGAGGGCCGGCAGCCCGAGCAGGTAGACCCCGCCGGTGACCGTGTGGAGGGCCGGCAGCGAGACGGTGGTCTGGTCGGGATCGCCGACGCTCAGGTTGCCGCCGACCTCGGCGAGGGACGGCAGGGTGAGGCCGGGCCGCAGGGCCACGGGGCCGAGCACAGTGGCCAGGGCGGGCAGGGTGGCGCGGTCGACGCTGTCGAGGGTGCCCACCAGCGCGAGGGCCCCGAGGGTGGGGGGCGCCAGCACGGCGTTGTCGAGCAGCGAGAGCTCGCCGTCGACGATGCGCAGGGCGTCGAGCTCGAGCTGGCTGAGGGACGGGTTGCCCACGATGGACAGGTCGCCGCCCACCCACCACAGGGCCGGCAGCGCCACGGCAGCGAGGCTGTCGGAGGTGACGAGCAGGTCGCCGTGGACCTCGACGAGGCAGGACAGGGCGCTGGTGTCGCGCAGCCCGCCGGTGATGCGCAGGTCGCCCAGCACGGCGTCGTGGTCGGCACAGAAGGCCTCGGCATCGGCCACCGTGGTGACCGTGAGGTCGCCGGCGAGGGGGGCCGTGGCGAGCGAGGTCGCGTCGCTGCCCGAGCAGTCGCTGTCGGTGCCGTCCCGGGGCAGGTCGGCGGCGGCGGGGTTCACGGCGGCGTCGGCGTCGTCGCAGTCGAGACCGTTGTCGACCCGGCCCGCCGGCGCCGTGCAGGCCTCGAGAACATCCTCAGGATCGCCATAGCCATCGCCGTCGCCGTCCGCGTACCACGGGGTGTCGCCCGCCGTGCCCTCGTCCACCTCTCCGTCGCAGTCGTCGTCGGTGCCGTTGCAGCTCTCGGCGGCCTCCGGGTGGACCGCGGCGTCCACGTCGTCGCAGTCGAGGGCGTTGTCGACGTGCCCCTCCGGTGCCGTGCAGGCCTCGTAGGGCCCGGCCGCGTCGCCGAAGCCGTCGCCGTCCACGTCCCGGTAGAAGGTGGTGGCCGTGCAGTCCCCGTCGCCCGCGCCGGCGGCCTTCTCCGGGTCGCCCCCGCAGGCGCCGAGGGCGAGCAGGGCGAGCAGGGACGGCCCCACAGAGAACAGGGGGGCCCGCCGGGCCGGCGGGGCGGCAGACGGCGGCGGGACGGTGGGGCGCGGCATGGATCCTCCCGGGGGGCGGCAGTGTAGCCGGCCGACCGGGCGGGGGGGCGGCCCCGCGGGTTAGGCGGGCGGCCCCACGGGAGGAAGCATGGCCGGAGGCAGCAAGGTCGCCGTCTACAGCGCCATCGGCGCAAACAGCCTGGTGATGGTGGCCAAGTTCGTCGGCTGGGCCATGACCGGCTCGGGAACGATGCTGGCCGAGGCGATCCACTCCGCCGCCGACGTCGGCAACCAGTCGCTGCTGGCGGTCGGCATGAAGCGCTCGGCCCTGCCGCCCGACGCCCGCCACCCCTACGGCTACGGCCGCGACGCCTTCGTCTGGGCGCTGATGTCGGCGGTGGGCATCTTCTTCGTGGGCTGTGGGGTGAGCGTGGCCCACGGGGTCCACACCCTGCTGGCCGGCGGCGAGCACGAGGTGGGCAACCCCTCGCTGAACATCGGCATCCTGGCCCTCAGCATGGTCGCCGAGGGCGGCAGCCTCCTCGTGGCCGTGCGGGGGCTCCAGAAGGAGGCCCGCGCCCGCAACATCGGGCTGTGGGAGCACGTCCGCACGACGGACGACCCCTTCGGCGTGGCCGTGCTGCTCGAAGACTCGGCCGCCTGCCTCGGCGTGCTGCTGGCCTTCTGCACCATCGGCCTGTCGGCCCTCACCCACCAGAGCTGGTGGGACGCGGTCGGCAGCATCCTCATCGGCGTGCTGCTCGGCGGGGTGGCCCTTGTCCTCATGCAGCGCAACCGCGCCCTGCTCATCGGCCAGTCCATCCGCCAAGACGACCTCGACCAGGTGGTGGCCACCCTCGAGAACGACCCGGTGGTCGAGAAGATCGCACGGGCCCGCGCGGTGGTGGCCGGCGCCTCCTCCTACCGGGTGAGCGCCGAGGTCGACTTCGACGGCCGCGAGGTGGTGCGCCGCATGCTGGCCGAGCGCGACATGGCGGCCGTGGCCGAAGAGCTCGGCGCCGCCACGGCAGACCCGGAGGCCCTCGGCACCTGGCTGGCCGACTTCGGCGAGGACGTGCTCGAGCGCATGGGCGACGAGGTCGACCGCATCGAGGGCGAGCTGCGGGCGGCCGTGCCCCGGGCCCGGTCGGTCGAGCTCGAGCCGGACTGATGGCGGCCCCCGTCCCCCCCGGATCGGGCCCCCCGGCGCCCCGCGGCGGCCCCCCGGAGAAGCGGGCCCTGCGCCGCCGGATGCGGGCCTGGCGCCGCGACCGCAGCCCGGCCGAGACCGCCGCCGCCAGCGCGCGCATCCGCCGCCGCCTCGCCGGGCTGGCGCCGCTCCAGCAGGCCCACACGGTGCTGCTCTTCGCCGCGATGCCCGGCGAGGTCGACCTCGCCGGCCTCGCCGTGCCCCGGCCCTGCTGGCCGGTGGTGGTCGGCCGGGGCCAGCCCCTGCGGCTGCGCGGCGCCGGCCCCCGGGCGCCCGGTCCCTTCGGCATCTCCGAGCCCACGGCCGCCTGTCCCGAGATCGATCCGGCCGAGGTCGACGTGGTCATCCTGCCCGGGCTGGCCTTCGACACCGCGGGCGGCCGGCTGGGCATGGGCGGGGGCTTCTACGACCGCACCCTCGCGGGCATGCGGGCGCTGCGGATCGGGGTGGGCTTTGCCGGCCAGCGGGTCGCCGCCGTGCCCCGGGAGCCCCACGACCTGCCCCTCGACTGGCTGGTCTGCGACGACGGCCTCTGGCACCCCGGGCGCTGAGCCGCCCCGGGGCCCCTCAGGGCGCGGCCACCGGGGCCCCGGTCCAGCGCCAGCCCGTGCGCGCCGTCGCCCAGGCCGGCACGGCCGCCGTCGCGCCGACCCAGGGCACGGCCGCCACGTCGTCGAGCGCCGCCCAGCCGAGCGCCGCGGCCGCCGGGTGGGCGCTGCCGACGAGGGTGCAGCCGAGGGCGAGCAGGTCGCGGCCGATCTTGTACAAGATGGCCTGCTCGACGTCATCTTGGTGAGACCCGGGCCCGTCGGCAGCCGCCCCCGCGGGGGCGCCGGCGGAGAGGGGGGCCGCGCCGGCGAGGGAGCGGTCGGGCCCGCCGATGAGCCCCACCACCCCGTCCACCTGGGGCGCGAGGGCGAAGACCACGTGGACCAGGGCCACCGGCGGGGTCCAGTCCCGGCGCGGCTCGACGGCGATGGGGGCCTGGAGGGGGTCGACCAGGGCGCCGATGGCGGGGCCCCGGCGGGCCGGCGGCAGGGCGAAGAGGCCCGCCGCTCCCCCCGTGCGCAGCCAGTGGAGCTGGAGCCGCTGGCCCACCGGCTGGCGGGCGGGTCGGTCGATGAGGCGGCACCAGGGCAGCCCCCGGTGGAGCGCCGCGCGGTGGCGCTCGGGCAGGCCCAGCAGCCGGAGCAGGGTGGAGAGGCGGGCCCGCTCGGCCCGGCGGCGGCCGGCCTTGTCGACCCCGGCACGGGGGAAGGCGGCCCCGAGCTCCCAGGCGCTCGGCCAGCGGCCGAGGCGGCCGTGGGTGGCGACCAGCCAGGCGCCGGGCGCGGGCGCGCCAGGACGGGCCGCGAGGCGCCCACAGAGCGCGCCCCAGGCGTGGACGAAGCCGTGGTGGGTGCGGCGCGCGAGGCTGTGGAGGGCGACCGCGAGGTCGGCCGGGGGAACGGGCGCGGCCCGGGAGACCGAGAGCGCCGCGGAGCCAGAGACCGCCGCGGGCAGGGGCCCCGGGCCGGGGGCCGCGCCCAGCCAGGCCGCCAGCAGCGGATCCGCGATGCGGGCCTCGCCGTCGGCGGTCTGGGCGATGCCCACCAGCGCCCCCGCGCGGTCGGCGGGCAGCCGCCGCGCGAGGGCCTGGCGCAGCCCCGGCGCATGCAGCAGCCGGCGCAGCAGGGGGGCCCGCCGGCCGGGCAGCTGGACCAGCGCCGCGAGGTGGGCCGCGGGCGACAGGGGCGGCACGAGGGCCCACCACCGGTCGAGGGCGGGGGCCTCCCGGGCGATGCGGCCGATGCGCGCGGCATCCTCCGGGTCGAGGCCCCCCTGGGCGGTCTGGGCGAAGAGGGCGGCCAGCGGGCAGCGCCGGTCGTCGAGGCGGGGCCACCACCGGGCCAGGGCGCCGCAGGCCCCCTGCTGGACCGCGAGGTCGGCCACCAGCGCCGCGGCGTCGGACTGGAGCTCGGGGGCGCAGATCTGGTCGAGGAAGGCCTCGGCCGCGTCCGGGTCGCCGTGGAGGAGGGCGCGCTGGGCGCAGAGGGCCCGGGCCTGGTCGCGGGCCCGCGCATGGGGCAGGGCCGCCAGCGCCGCCTCCCGGGCCTCTGCCGGGGCGCCGGCCGCCGCCAAGACCGCGGCGCGACCGGCGTGGCGCGGGGCCAGCCCGTCGGCGAGGGCGGCGGCGAGGGCGGCGCCG
>CAXQUZ010000276.1:0-3084 GCA_964226865.1 Myxococcota bacterium
GCGCCCCCGGGGGACGCGAGCAGGGCCTGGGCCCGGGCGGGCACGGCGTGGAGCGCGGCCCAGCCGGTGGGGGCCAGCGGTGGGAGGGGGCCCGGCCGGGGGGCCAGCAGCGGCCAGAGCTCGGCCAGCCCCGCTGGGCGCAGTGCGGCGGGGGCCCGCAGCGCCCGGCGCAGGGGACCCGGAGGCAGGAGGGCGCCCAGGGCGAAGCGGTCGGCGGCGGGGGTGGCCGCGGCGGTGCTCGGGTCCTGGGCGGCCGCGCTGCCGAGCGCCGAGCCAGGTCGGGGACCGGCGCAGGGCCAGACCTCCTCGAGGTCGAGCAGCAGCAGCCGGCCGTCCGCGGTGCGGTGGAGGTTGTCGGCCTTGATGTCGCGGTGGACCAGCCCGGCCCGGTGCAGCCGGTCGAGCAGCACGAGGGCCCGGCGGGCGAGTCCCGGGCCGAGGGGCAGGGGCGGGGGGCCGCCGGGCTCGTAGCGGCTCACGGTCCAGACGGCGCCGCCGTGGCGCTGGCGGGCGAGCACGGCCGGGCAGCCGTCCCCGAGGGCGCGGGTGGCCGCCGCCTGCCAGGCCATGCGCCGGTCCAGGGCGGGGCCCTCGGCGGGCTGCCAGCGCTTCACGAGCACGGGGTGGCCGGCCGCTCCGGCGCGCGCGACCCAGTGGTCCGGGCGGCCCGGCAGGGCCGTCGGGAACCGCAGGGTGGCGGCGAGATCGGGCGGCAGGGACAGCATGGGGCCCCGGACGGCGGCGAGGGAGGGGGCTCAGGCGCCCGTGCGCCACCGGGCGCCGTGGGAGCCAGGGGCGAAGACCGCGGCGTCAACCCGCTGGCCCACCGCGTCGGGGGTGCCCAGCGCGTCGACGTGGCGCACCGACGGGCAGGAGATGGTGGCGAAGACCGCGGCCACCCGCAGCAGGGCGTCGCGCTCCTCGAAGGCGTCCGCCGCCCCCCGGGCGCGCACCCGCACGAGGGCGTCGTCGGCGGCGATGTCGAAGAGCAGCGTGGCGTCGGGACGGGGCGCGATGGCCTCGTTGTCGCGCTGGAGCTGGAGCGGATCGAGGCCGCGGGCGCCCTGGTAGGCGATGGTCGAGAAGTAGTAGCGGTCGAGGAAGACCGCCGCGCCGCGGGCCAGTGCCGGCCGGATCAGCGCCGCGACGTGGGCCTTGCGGTCTTCGAGAAAGGCCGCCAGCTCGTCGGCGATGGGCAGCCGCTGGCCGCTGCGCGCGGCGGCCCGGATCTTGCGGCCCCAGGGCCCGTCGGTGGGCTCCTTGGAGCACACCACGTCGTGCCCCGCGGCGACGAGGCGGTCGGCGAGGCGGCGCAGCTGGGTGGTCTTGCCGGCGCCGTCGATGCCCTCGAAGGCGACGAGCAGGCCAGGCAGCCCATGGGCGGGAGAACGTCGATCCATGCGGGGGCTCCTCGGTGGCGGAGCGCCTATCGCGTCCGCTGCCGTGCGGGAGCCGTTGGCGTCTGGTGCTGCCGCAGGTCCGAGATGCAGAAAGCCCCCGCCGGCGAGCGGCGGGGGCTGAGAGTCACCCGTACGGGATTCGAACCCGTGTTGCCGGGATGAAAACCCGGTGTCCTGACCTGACTAGACGAACGGGTGGTGAGGATGGGTCGCGTGGGACTCGAACCCACGACCCTCGGCTTAAAAGGCCGGTGCTCTACCAACTGAGCTAGCGACCCCCTGGGACGCGCCGAACAGCTAACGGCTGGCCGCCCGGGGCGTCAAGCAGGGAATTGCTCGGGGCGCCCCGGCGGGCCTCAGGGCGCGGGCGGCCGCAGGATGGTCTCCTTGCGGCCGGGCCCCGTGCCCACCATCGTGATGGGAACGCCGATGAGCGCCTCGAGACGGAGCACATAGGCCCGGCAGGCCTCGGGCAGCTCGTCCCAGTGCTGCACGCCCCGGATGGTCGACTGCCAGCCCGGCATCGTCTCGTAGACGGGGGTCAGGGCGGCGAGGGTCTCGGGCTGGCCGGGCACCCCCTCGCCCTCCGCGTAGTGGGTGCAGATCTTGAGCTCGGAGAAGGTCTCGAGCACGTCGAGCTTCGTCAGGCAGAGCGCCGTGACCCCGTTCAGCCGGCAGGCGTGGCGCACCAGGGGCGCATCGAACCAGCCACAGCGCCGGGGCCGGCCGGTGGTCGCGCCGAACTCGCCGCCCAGGCGCCGCAGCTCGGCCTCGAGGGCGCCCGCCATCTCGGTGGGGAAGGGCCCGGCGCCCACCCGGGTGGTGTAGGCCTTCGCGATGCCGACCACCTGGTGGATGTCGCGGGGGCCCAGACCCGCCCCGGCGCAGGCGTTGCCCGCGACCGTGTTCGAGCTGGTCACGAAGGGGTAGGTGCCGTGGTCGACGTCGAGGAAGGTGCCCTGGGCGCCCTCCAGCAGGATGTTCTCGCCCGCCTCGACCGCGAGGTGGAGGCGCCGCACGGTGTCGGTGACGTGGGGCCGCAGCCGCTCGGCGAGGGGGGCCGCCCAGTCGAGGATGGCCTGGCGGTCGAAGCCCGGGTGGCCGTACCACTCGCGCAGCATGCGGTTGCGCTCGGGCAGCACGGCGTCGAGCCGGGCGGCGAGGGCCGCGGGGTCGCAGAGCTCGGCCATGCGGATGCCGCGGCGGGCCGCCTTGTCCTCGTAGACAGGCCCGATGCCCTTGCGGGTGGTGCCGATCTTCTGGCCGCCGAGGGCCTCCTCGCGGCAGCCGTCGAGGGCCCGGTGGTAGGGGAGGATGGCGTGGGCGAGGGTGCTCACGAGCATGCGCTCGGGACCGATGTGGCGCCCCGAGGCGGCCAGCTTGTCGAGCTCGCCCACCAGCACCTCGGGGTCGACCACCACCCCGTTGCCGATGACACAGGTGATGTGTTCGTGGAGGGCACCGGAGGGGGTGAGGTGCAGCACGATCTTCTCGCCGTTGACGACGAGGGTGTGGCCGGCGTTGTTGCCGCCCTGGAAGCGGGCGACGTGGCGGCTGCGGAGGGCGAGGAGGTCGACGACCTTGCCCTTGCCCTCGTCGCCCCACTGCAACCCTATTACGCACGCATTCATATCTGTTCTTTTCCTAAAAAGTGCTTTCGGCTACCCCAAAGACAAACCGCAAC
>CAXQUZ010000277.1:0-4367 GCA_964226865.1 Myxococcota bacterium
GGCGGCGACGGCACGGACGGGGGCGACGGCGGCGGCCCGGCGGTCGCGGCGGTGGGCACCCTCACCCGCGTCGAGACCGGCGAGGCCCTCAGCGACGCCGAGGTCTGCCTCTGGGACAACGACCTCGGCGACTTCTCCGACTGTGCCGTCCCCGACGCCACCGGCGCCTGGCAGCTCGCGGGCATCCCCGCCCGCGACGAGCGCTACCTCTACGTCTCGGGCTACGACACCGCGGCCTTCTTCACCCTCGTGAAGCTCGGCGAGACCGACGTCCAGCTCGACATGGGCGTGCTCCGCTCGACCCAGATCAACGCGGCCGCCAGCGCCGTCGGGGTGAGCGCGACCGGCCCGAGCCACCTCCAGCTCCAGGTGCGCGACGCCGCCGGGCAGCCCGTCGAGGGGGCGACGGTCTCGCTCTCGCCGCCGCCGGCCCACGGCCTCATCTACCTCGGGGCCGAGGGCTGGGATCCGGCGCTGACGGCCACGGGCCCGGCGGGGGTCGCCTTCGCCGTGAACGTCGAGCCCCAGCCCTACGCCGTCACGGTCAGCCACCCCAGCCTCTCCTGCGAGGGCGCCGTGCCCTGGGTCGCCAGCCCCGGCGACGCGGCCGAGCTCTGGCCCGCCAGCGGCTACCTCCACCTCCTCGGCCTCGGGTGTGGAGAGTGATGATGAACGTCCTGATGGTGGCCATCTTGGGGGTGGCGCAGGCGGTGCCGGTCGGCCCCTCCGACGGCTCGACCCAGATGCCCTTCGGCTGCACCCCCCAGCCCATCGCCGGCACCGTGGGCCACACGGTCGCCAGCCAGGCGCGCGAGACCAACGCCCAGCTCTACGGGGCGACGGCCTTCGCCGAGCGGGCGGTCTTCCCGCGCCTCGACCGCAAGGGGGCAGGCGGCTGGACCGACCGGGACGGCGGCGCCGGGGTCTTTGCCTTCGACGTCAACACCATCACCGGCGCGGCCTGGGTGCCGTCCGTCGAGACCGGTGCCGACTGCCCCCAGGAGTACCGGGTCCTCGAGCACCGGGTCGACCTGCACGGCGCCGCCAGCGCCCTGGCCTTCAAGTCGGGCCCCTTCGGCGCCTTCTACGTGGCCAGCGTCACGGGCTCCTCCTACGCGAGCCGGGTGGGCAGCGGCTTCTTGCCTTATGCCTACGGGCTGGGGGCGGCCTTCGGCGGCTACCTCGCCCCCTTCCAGCCCGGCTTCCTCAACAAGGACGAGCCCCTCCGCTCCCGGGCCTCGGACTACATCGCCGGCGCCCAGCTCGACGTCTGGACCCTCGGCACCGTGCGCGCCGGCTATGTCGGCTCGAAGGGCGCCTTCGTCCAGGCCTCGGGCCGCCTTGTCCGCCTCTTCGGCGCGGCCACCATCAAGGACTTCGCCCGCCTCGGGGCCGCCGAGTACCTGCGCGCCGGCCTCGACCGCCAGCTCTGGGGCCGGGGCGACGGGGCCCTGATGGCCGGCGCCACCTCCCTCTACGGCCGGCGCCTGCGCTACCGCCCGCCTGCTTCTGTGGGGGCTGTGGCCGACGCCGCCACCGACTTCTCCACCCTCCACTTCCAGCAGACCGCCCTCTTCGGCGTGCTCGATCTGGACGTGGCCATGGGCCAGGCCGCCGGCGCCAGCTTCCTCCACATCGGCCGCGTCGGCCTCCACACCCCGGCCTTCGCCTATGTGCGCGAGATCGAGTCGGACGCCGCGCCGCCCGAAGACCTCGCCAGCATCGAGCGCGGCGGCTTCTTCATCGACTTCGGCGTCACGGCGGGCCGGGTCGAGCTGCCGGCCCTGCCCTGGTACGGGGTCGAGGGCGGGGGCCGCTTCTCGGGCGAGGCCATGGTCATCCTCTGGATGCCGATGGACGAGGGGCGGCTGCTCATCAGCTTCGCCACCCGCACCAACGCGCCCGAGCTGCTCGATGCGCTGCCCTATGCCCAGGGGGCCGTGAACACGACCTTCTCGATCCGGCTGGTGCTCTAGGGCCCGCCCGCCGGGGGGGCGCGCGGCCGCCCTAGCCCCGCACGCCCCGGGGGATGGGCTCGATGCCGGCGAGGCGCAGGGCCGCCTCGATGTCGCTGCGGACCTCGTGCTCGGGCACGGGCCAGCCGGCGGCCAGCTCGGCGGCCTGGACGACCTCGGAGAGCATGCGGCCGGCCTCGCCCCCGTCGGCCAGGGGCGGCACCTCGAGGTAGGGCGCGAGGCCGAGCGCCGCCGCCTGCTCACGGAGCTGGGCGCCCATGGCCAGGGCCGCCTCGACGTGGCGGGTGCCGAAGCCCACGGGCACGAGGATGACGGGACGGGGGCCCGCGGCGGCGATGGCCGCGAGCACCTGGGCGGGGCTCTCTCCGGCACAGGCCCCGTCGAGATCGGGCACGTGGGCCATGCGCACGGGCTCGGCCCGGCCCAGCGCGTCCCGGAGGGCGCTGGCGGCGGCCTCGGTGCGGGCCCCGGCACAGGCGCGCACGGCGAAGACCACCTCGTGGGCGGGCAGGGCGCCGTCGTCGGTGCGCAGGCGGGCCAGGGCCGCGCGGATCCCCCGCAGCCGCAGCCGCTCCCACGAGCGGGCCCCCAGCCACGGGCCGGCCACGGTGACCTCGGCCTCGCGGGCGGCCAGGGCGGCGGCGATGTCGGGCCGCAGGGTCGTGGCCCCGTCGGGGGCGAGATCGAGCACCACCACCCGGGCGCCGGTCTTCAGCTCGGCGGCGGCGGCGGCGGGCCCCCGGGCGCCGTGGCGGAGCACCCCGCGCACGGTGTAGCGGCCGCCCAGTGCGTGCTGGAGGGCCTGGGCGAGCTCGCCCACGGCGTCGAGCTCGGGGGCCCGGCCCACCCCGGACCAGACCGGCGCGAGCTGGCGGTGGGCCCGGCGGCAGCGCCACCAGACGACGAGGCCCCGGAACAGCCCGAGCCACCAGGGCAGCCGCAGCCGCGCCGGATCGCTGTGGCGGCGCCGCAGCCAGGGCTGGAGGGCGTCGGGGCCCTCGGGGCCGCCGTCCTCCACCAGCCAGACATGGACCTTGCCCATAGGGGGCTCCCGGGAGCGGGCCTCAGACCGTGCTGCTGTAGCGGGGGCCGCCGTCCCGGGGCACGCGCAGCCCCGGGTCGAAGGCCATGGCCACGTTGCGCACCAGCAGGCGGGTGTCTTCGGGAATGCTGAGCTTGAGACCATCCTGGACGACGAGGCCGTCGTCCCGCATGGGGGCCAGCAGGGGCAGATCGGCGGCGAAGATCTCGTCGGCGTCGAAGCCGTGGCCCGTGGCCACCGCGGCGAGGTCGACCTGGAAGTTGCACATGATGCTGTTGATGACGTCCCGCCGGAGCTGGTCCTCTTCGGTGAGGTGGTGGCCGCGCTCGATGACGGGGGTGCCCTGCTCGACGGCCTTCCACCAGTGGGACAGCTTGGCGCGCTGCTGGGCGTAGCCGCCGGGCAGCTCGCTGATGCCGCTCATGCCGAGGCCGATGAGCGAGACATCGGGCAGGGTCGTGTAGCCCATGAAGTTGCGGTGGAGGGCGGCGCCCCGCTGGGCCACGGCCAGCTCGTCGTCGACCTTCGCGAAGTGGTCCATGCCGATGGCCTGGTAGCCGGCGGCCGTGAGGCGGGCGTGGGCGTCGAGGAAGAGCTCGGCGCGGGCCACCGGACCGGGCAGGGCGTCGGCGTCGATCTTCTTCATGTGGGGCTTGAGCCACGGGAGGTGGGCGTAGCCGAAGATGGCGAGCCGGTCGGGCGAGAGGCCGATGACCTCGTCGAGGGTGGCGGCGAAGCGCGCGGGGCTCTGGTGGGGCAGCCCGTACATCAGATCGAGGTTGAGGCCGACCATGCCGTGGGCCCGCGCCCGGTCGAGCAGCATGCGGACCTGGTCGCGGCGCTGGGGGCGGTTGACCGCGGCCAGCACGACCTCGTCGAAGCTCTGGACCCCGAGCGAGAGGCGGGTGGCCCCGAGCGCCGCCAGCGCGTCGACGTGGTCGGCGGTGGTGACGTCCGGGTCGGCCTCGATGCTGATCTCACAGCCGGGCAGGGGCCGGAAGCGCTGGCGCAGGATGCCGAAGAGCGTGCCGAGCTCGTCGGGGGTGAACCAGGTGGGGGTGCCGCCGCCGAGGTGGATGCGGACCACGTCGGTGGTCTCGCTCGGCAGGGGCAGGGCGGCGAGCTGGGCCTCGAGGGCCGCGAGGTAGCGGCGCCCGGGCTCGCGGCGGCCGGCGACCACCATGTTGCAGCCGCAGAAGCTGCACTGCTCCTTGCAGAAGGGCACGTGCACATAGACCGCCGCCGGACCCCGCAGCGCCCGCAGCATGCCGTGGAAGTCGCCGTCGTCGAAGTCGGCAGATCGGAGAGCACACGTCTGAACTCCAGTCACCGCATGCTATCGCGTATGC
>CAXQUZ010000278.1:0-7362 GCA_964226865.1 Myxococcota bacterium
CCAATTATAGTAGGAGCTAATATGTCTGCTACGTAAATTGATAAATTTAAAAAGACATTAGTCGCAAAGCCCATAAAGAACCCAAAACCTAAAAGAGGTATCCAATATTTTTTCTTTGGTATTTGGAATTTAATAAAAGGCAATAGCACAATGAACACAATTAACATCCTTAATGAACCCATAAGAAGAGGGGGGACATCATTGTTAAAAATTATTTTACCAACAGGGTATGAGCTTCCAAAAAGAAATTGGAAGCGGTTCTCGGCGAGGGTGACCGACTCGCGAGTGGCGCCGAGCTCGCTGTTGAGGGCGTCGGCCCGGCGGCGGGCGGCGTCGGCGGTGGCCCGGGCCTCTTCGACGGCCCGCTCGAGCTCGGCGAGGGTGGCGCGGGTGCCGAGGTGGGCGGAGCGCTCGGCCTCGAGGGCCCGGCGCACCTCGGTGGCCTCCTCCTCGGCGCGGGCGACGGCCTCCTCGAGGCGCTGGACCCGCTCCATGGCGTGGTCCTGGGCGAGCTCGGCCAGCTCCTGGGACTGGGTCGTGACCTTGATGCGCTGGCGGGCCCGCTGGAGCTCGCCGGCGAGGTTTGCCCGCGCGCTCTCGGCCTCGGCGAGGCGGTCTTCGAGGCGGGCGATGCGCTCGGCGACCAGCTCGGTGGCCTCCTCGGCGGCCCGCTCGATGCGGGCGGCGGCGGCGGCCTCGGCGGCCGAGACCCGGGCGGCGGCGTCGGCCCGGACCTGCTTGATCTCGTCGCGGGCCTGGTCGCGCTCGGCGGTCAGCGCCGCGATGGTGCGCTCGGCCTGCTCCCGGATGCGGGCGATGGCCTGGTCGCGGGCCTCTTCGGCGGCGGCGACGGCCTGCTGGGCCCGCACCTTCCAGCGCTCGATGGCGTTGTCGCGCTCGGCCTCGGCGGCGGCGACCCGGCGCTCGGCGTCGGTGCGGGCCTGTTGGACCTGGTCGCGGGCGCTCTCGGTGATGCGGGCGATGGCGGCCTCGCGGGCCTCCTCGGCGGCCTGGACGGCGGCGCTGGCCTGCTGCTGGGCGAGGTCGCGGGCGGCGTTGGCCCGGGTGACGGCGGCGGCGGTCTCGGCCTGGAGCTCGGCGAGGGAGCGGTCGCGGTCGGCCTCGACCGCGCCGATGCGGGCGGCGATGCCCTCCTCGATGCGGGCCTCGGTGGCGGCGCGCAGCTTCTCGGCCTCGGCCAGGGCCTTCTCGGCCTCGATCAGGGCCTCCTGGCGCGCCGCGACGACGGCGTTCTGGACGTCGACGCGCACGGCGTCGGCCTCGTCGGCGGCGGCAGCGGCCCTCGTGCGGGCGTCGTCGAGGTCGCGGGTGGCCTGCTGGAGGCGATCCTGGAGCTCGGCCTCTCGCTGGCTGGCCTCGGCCCGCAGGGCGGCGAGGGCGCTCTCGCGCAGGGCGTCGAGCTCGGCCCGGACGGAGGCCCGGGTGTCGTCGAGGACGTGGGCGGTCTGGCTGCGGAGCTGCTCGACCTCGGCGGCGAGGCTGCGGGCCCGGGCCTCCGCGGCGTCCTTGGCCTCGGCGGCGGCGGCGAGCTGGCTGCGGAACTCGCGGCGCACCCGCGAGACCTGGTCTTCGCGGTCCTTGAGGGCGGCGGCGATGGCCCGGTCGCGCTCGGCCCGGGCCTCGGCGGTCTCTCGGAGGGCGGCCGTGCGGGCATCCGAGATGGCGGCGTCCCGCTCTTGGGTGATGCGGGCCACCCGGGCGTCGGTCTCGCGCTTGACCCGCTCGCGCTCGGACTGGGCGAGGGCCACGGCCTCGTCGGCGGCCCGGCGGGCCTCGGAGACGGCACGGTCGCGGTCGGCGTGGACCTGGTCGACCTGGAGGCGGGCCTCGGCGAGGGCCGTGGCCACCCGGGCCTCGATGCGCTGCTCGGCCTGGGCCTGGACCTGGGCGAGGGCGGCCTCGGCGGCGTCGACCCGGGCGCTGGCGGCGGCCTCGATGTCGCGGATGCGGGACTGGGCCAGCGACTCGATCTCGCTGTAGGCGGCCTCGGTGTTGAGGCGGACCCGGGTCGAGAGCTCGCGGGCGCTCAGGGCCGCGTCGCGCTCCGCAGCGGCGGCGTCGCGCTCGCTGAGGGCCTTGCGGGCGTGCTTCTCGGCGGCCTGGGCCCGGCGCTCGGCGGCCTCGACGGCGACCTGGAGGGTCTCGGCCTCGGCCTGGGTGGTGCCGAGCTGGGCGAGGGCACGGTCGCGCTGCTGCACGGCGTCGGCGAGCTCGGCCCGGGCGGTCTCGGCGGCGCGCTCGGCGGTGGTGGCCCGGGCCCGGGCCTGGTCGCGCTCGTGGGCGGCGGCCTGCTGGGCGTCGCGGGCCTCGCTGGCCAGGGCCCGGGCGGCCTCGGCGGCGAGCAGGGCCTCGCTGGTGTCGCTCTGGAGGCGCTCGAGCTCGGCCATGGCCTCGGCGAGGCGGCGGGTGGCGGCCTCGTGGCCCTCGACCGCGGCGTCGAGCTGGGCCTGGACCTGCTCGAGGGCCCGGCCGGTGGCGTCGCGGGCGAGCACGGCTTGCTCGAGCTCGGCCTGGGTCGCCTCGAGGGCGGCCCGGGTGCTGCGCTCGGCCCGGTCGGCGGCGTCGCGCTCGGCCTCGGCGGCCGCGCGGGCCTCTTCGGCGGCGCGCTGGGCGGCGAGGCGGTCTTCCCACTCGGACTGGAGGCGGGTGGACTCGCCCTCGGCGGTGTCGGCCCGGCTGGTCAGGGCCGCGATGCGGGCGGCCATCTCTTCGGACTGGGCCCGGGCCTCCTGGGCCTCGGCCTCGGCGCGGGTGGCGGCCTCGAGGGCCCGGTCGCGCCGGAAGCGGGCGGCACGGGCGGCGTCCTCGGCGATGCGCAGGCGCTCGGTGGCCTCCTGCTGGAGGGCGGTGGCCTCGTGGTGGAGGGCGCGGGCCTCGGTCGAGCGCTCGTGGCTCGCCCGATCGAGGGCCTCGGCCCGGGCGAGGGCCTCGTCGGCCTTGCTGGCCTTGCGCTCGACCTGGGCGAGGCGCACGGTGGCCTCTTTGAGGCGGCGCTCGAGCTCCTGGCGGCGCTGGGTGGCCTCGCGGGCACGGGTCTCGGCAGCGTCGGCCCGGCCCTCGGCGGTCGCGAGGCGCGCGGTGGCGGACTGGAGCGCGCTGTCGGTGGCCTCGAGGCGGCCGCGCAGCCGCGCGGTCTCGGCGTGGGCCTCGGCCGCGCTGTCTTCGGCCTCGGTGACGGCGCTCTCGAGGGCCGTGGCCCGGGGGCGCAGGGCCGTGAGCTCGGCCCGGGCGGCCTCCAGCTCGGCGGCGCTGCGGCCGAGCTTGTCGGTGGCGTCGGCGGCGACGAGGCTGTTCTCGGCGGCGATGGCCTCGGCCTGCTCTGCGCGGGCGGCGAGGGCCAGGGCCTCAGCCTCGGCGCGCTCCCGGGCCTGCTCGGCGCTGTGGGCCCGGCGCAGGGCCTCCTCCCGCTCGACGGCCAGGCGCTCGGCCCGATCCTCGGCGGTGGCCCGGCGGGCCTCGGCGCTGCGGGCGACGGCCTCGGCCTCGGCGAGGGCCGTGCGGGCCTGGTCGCGCAGGGCCTCGGCCCGGGCGAGGCGGCGGCCGGCGGCCTCGGCGGCGGCGGTGGCGGTGTCGGCCTCGGCGGTCTTCTCGGCCAGGGCGGCCTCGGCGGCGGCGGCGCGGCCCTGGGCCCGGTCCAGCTCGGCGGCGAGGGCCGTGCCCCGCTCCCGGAGCTGGCCCAGCTCGGCCTCGGCCCGGGCAGCGCGCTGCTCGGCCTCGGCCCGGGCCTGGTCGGCCTCGGCCCGGGCGGCCTCGGCGGCGCTGCGGGCCTCTTCCGCGAGGATGGCCCGCTGGTCGGCGCTCTCGGCGGCGCGGCGCGCGGCCTCGGCGTCGGCCAGGGCCTCGTCCCGGGCCCGGTCGGCCTGGGTGGCGGCCTCGCGGGCGGCGGTCGCCTCGGCCTCGGCGTCGGCGCGCTCCTGGGCGGCCAGCGCGGCGCTGCGCTCGGCGGCGTCGGCGCGGAGGGTGGCCTCGCGGGCCTCGGTGAGGGCCGCCTCGCGGGCCTCGGCGGCGCTGCGGGCGGTCTCTTCGGCCTCGGCGATGCGGGCCCGGATGCGGCGCAGGGACTCGCTGGCGTCCTTGCTGCTGCGCTCGGCGGTCTCGAGCTGGCGGCGCAGGGCCAGGGTGGTCTCGCGCTCGCCGGTGAGGGCGGCGCTGCTCTCGGCGAGGCGGGTGCCGAGGTCTTGGACCCGGCGCTGGGCCCGGCGCAGCTCGGCCTCGGTGGTGCCGAGGGCGTCGGTGGCGCGGGCGGCCTTCTGCTCGGCTTCGGTGCGGGCGGCGGCCAGCTTCTCGGCCCGGCGCACGGCCGCGGCCTGGTCCTCGGCCGAGCGCTGGGCGAGGGCGGCGGTGTCTTCGGCGCGGGCCTCGGCCTCGGCGACGCGGGCCTCGGAGGACTCGACCCGGGCCCGGGCCACCCGGGCGGCCTCGAGGGCCTCGCCGGCGCTGGCCTCGGCAGCCGCGGCCTCGTCGCGGGCGGCCGCGGCGTCGGCCTGGGCGGCCTCGAGGGCCTTCTCCATCAGCTCGCGGGCGGCCTTGGCCTCCCGGAGGGCGTCGCTGCGCTGGGACAGCTCGCTGGCGAGGGCCTCGGCCTGGCCCTCGGCCTGGCGCAGGTCGATGCGCAGCTCTTCCATGGCGGCGTGGGTGGCGCCCAGCTCGGCGCGCACGAGGCCCAGGGCCTCCTCGGCCTCGCGGCGGGCCCGGTGCTGGGCGGCGACGGCCTGCTCGGCCTTGGCGGCGCGCTCCTCGATGGTGGCGGCGTCGGCCTGGGCCCGCTGGAGGGCCTCCTCGGCGGCCTCGACCCGGCGGCGGGCGTCCCGGACCTCGCGCCGCTGGGCGTCGAGCCGGCCCTGGAGGCTGTCGCCCCGCTCGCGGGCGGCGCTGGCCTCGGCCTGGGCGAGGGCGGCGTCGTGCATGGCCGCCTCGGCCTCGGAGCGGGCGATCTCGAGGGCCTGGCGGGCCCGGGCCGCCATGGCGCGGGCGGCCTCGGCGGCGACCCGTGCCTCGCTCTCGGCGGCCCGGCTGGTGCCCAGCTCGTCCTGGGCGTCGGCGAGGTCGTCCCGCAGCTCCGCCATCTCGTCGCGGAGTCGGGTGAGCTCCTCCCGGGCGGCGTCGGTTGCGTGTCGGGCGCGGCGGGCCTCGGCCTGGGCGTGCTCGATGGGGTTCATGCTGGCTCACCGGGTCGGTGCGGTCCGCTCGGGCGCCGGAGGGCGGGCCCGCCGCGCACCGATCGGAGGACCGGAGGGGCAGGGTGGCAGAGCGGGCAGGAGGACGGGATGCAGGAGGAGGGGCGCGAGAGGATACTGCGCCCCGTGGCGCCGGGGGACCGTGCCGGAGGGCGGCCGCCCGAGAAGCGGCCGCTCGCGGGGTAGACGGGGGCGGAGGGCACGGGCCCACACGCCGGGATCCCCGGGGCCAGCGGGGGCCGTGAGGGGCCCCCGTGACAGCGAGCGCGCCTAACCCAGCAGCCCGGGCAGTGCCCCGCTGCTCGCGTCCCCGAAGCGGCCGGGATCCACCCCCATGGCCGCCGCGAGGGCCACCCAGAGGTCGCCGTGGCGCCGGCCGTCCGCCCAGTGGAGCTGGCCCGTCTGCAGCCCGCCGGCCTCGCCGCCCGCGACGATGACCGGGAGGTTGTCGTGGAGGTGGGTGTTCCCGTCGCAGACCTCGGTGCAGAGCACCACCGCCGTGCTGTCGAGCAGGGCGCCGCCCTCTGGGGCCGGGGTGCGGGCGAGGCGGTCGAGCAGGCCGGCAAAGCGGGCCACCCACCACCGGCGCTGCTGGGCGTAGGCCACGAACTCCCGGGCGCCCTCGTCGTGGCTCGCCCCGTAGTGGGAGGCCTGGTGGCTCCGCATGTCGTAGGACGGGTCGTGCATCTCGGTGCCAGGGAACCGGCTCATGACCAGCTCGCTGGTGTGCTGGCTGGCCTGGACGGTCACCACCCGGGTGTGGCCGCAGGCGAGGGCCAGGGTGGCGATGTCGAGCTGGGCCTCGAGCACGGCGGGGAAGGTCGCCGGGTCGTAGAGCGTGTCGTCCCGGATGCCGGCGAGGTCGACGCGGGGGTCCAGACAGCTGGCGTCGGGATCGCTCCCGCTGCCGCCGTCCCCCGTGCCCCCCAGCCGGGCGCCCAGCTCGTCGAGGGCGTCGAGGTGGACCTGGAGCCGGGTGCGCTCGGTGGCACCGACCCGGGCCTGGAGGGCGACCAGCTCTTCGCTCACGTCGTCGATGACGTCCCGTGCGAGGTCGGTCTCGGCGCTGTCGGAGGCGGAGGGGGGGGCGGCGGAGGCGGCGCCGAAGAGGGCCGTGAACGCGCGGCGGGGGTCGTCCTCCGGGGCCAGGGAGACGCCGGCCACCGGGTAGCTGATGTGCTTGTCGCCGCTCGCGCCGTCGGCGTTGGCCTGGGCCCCCAGGTAGAGGTGGCGCCAGGGCATCGCGGCCCCGGCGGTGCGGGCGAGGTACTGGTCGATGCTCTCGTTGTTGCCGTGGTCGGCGGCTGTCAGCAGCTTCTTCGCCCCGCCCGGGTGCGAGCCGCTGTCGGTGGGGCCCATGCTGAGGCCGTTGATGAAGGCGCAGCGGTCGCGCCAGGGCTCGAGCGGCGAGAGCAGGGTGGGCAGGTGGACGGCGCTGCCGCTGCCGGTGGGGTGCCACAGGCTCGGCTGTCCGTCGGCGCTCTCGCCGATGACCCCGTCGGGGAAGTAGAAGAAGAGCACCCGGCCGAGCCCGCCGGAGGCCTGGGCGGCGCCGGGCCAGAGCCCACCGGCCGCGGCGCGGGCGCCCCCGCCGAGCAGGCCCTGGAGCAGACGGCGGCGAGACGGGCCTGTGGGGGCACACAGGCGGGGGGAGCGGCGGGGCATGGGCAACCCTCGGGGCGGGGGAGGGAGGAGGCTCAGTCGGTGCGGCGCTGGACGAAGGCCGGGCTCGCGACCACGGCGGCGACGAGCGCGCGGTGGTCCTGGCCGGCGGCCCTGAAGGCAGCGGTGGTCGTGTCGAGGGTGCAGGCATCGGCGGCGGCCCGGCCGAGGGTCCAGGCCCAGGGGGTCGGGACGAAGCAGGCGGGCGCGGCGTCGCTGGCGGCCACGATGCGGGCCAGCTCGGCCGTGCCGGCACAGGCGATGCGGTCCGTGCCGCCGATGCCCTCGAGGCCCAGCACGCTGCCGCTGTCGTCGACCGGCTGGCCCCCGTCGGTCGTCCGGGCCGCGCCGATGGCGTCGTAGCCCTCGAAGCCGAAGCCGACCGTGTCGATGTACTGGTGGCAGCTGGCGCAGGCCGGATCGCTGCTGTGCTGGGCGAAGCGCTCGCGGGTGGTGGCCGTGGGGTCGAGCTCGGGCACCCCGCCGGCGTTGGCCGGGGGCG
>CAXQUZ010000279.1:0-5503 GCA_964226865.1 Myxococcota bacterium
GGCCGCTCGACGCCGCGCACCGTGGGGAAGCCCCAGGCCGCGTCGGCCCGGCCGGTGACCACCTCGGCCAGGGCGTCGAGGCTGAGGGCCTGGTCGAGGGTGAAGGGGCCGCTCTCACAGCGGCGCAGGGCGACGAGGTGGCCCACGGTGCCGAGGGCCCGGGCGAGGTCTTCGCCGAGGGTGCGCACGTAGGTGCCCTTGCCGCAGGTCACGCGGAAGCGGAGCTGGCCCGGGGCGGACGCCGGCAGCGGCTCCCACCGGTCGACCCGGATGGGCCGGGGCGGCACCGTGACCGCGATGCCCTCCCGGGCGTAGCTGTAGAGCGGCCGGCCCTCGACCTTGATCGCCGAGTAGGCCGGCGGCACCTGGAGCAGCGGGCCCGTGAGGCCGGCCATGGCCGCGGCCACCGCACCGTCCGTGAGCACCGGCACGGGCGCCGTCTCGCAGACCTCGCCCTCGAGATCGCCCGTGCGGGTCGCCGCGCCGAGCTGGAGGGTGGCCTCGTAGACCTTGTGGTCTTCGGGAAAGAACGAGATGAAGCGGGTGGCGGCACCGAAGGCCACCGCCAGCACCCCGGTCGCGAAGGGGTCGAGGGTGCCCGTGTGGCCACAGCGGCGCACCCCCGTCACCGCCCGCAGCAGCGCGACGATGTCGTGCGAGGTGCGTCCGGGGGGCGTGTCGACGACGAGCAGCACCGGCGCCGGGCTGCCGCGCTTCACGACGGGTCCGGGCCCTCGCCCCAGGTCTCGTCCCCGGCCTCGTCCTCCGGCGCGTCGTCGATGCCCTCGCGCTCGGCCCGCTCGTCGGCGAGCTGGTCGAGCAGTCGGGTCATGCCGATGGCCTTCTCGAGGTTGGCGTCGAGGTGCCAGCGGAGCTCGGGGGTGATCCGCAGCCGCAGCTTGCGGCCCAGCTCGCGGCGCAGGTAGCCGCTGGCCGAGGCGAGGCCCTCGCCGAGCTCTTCCGCGTCGCCCGTCCCGCCGAGCGGGACGTAGTTGACGCGAGCGATGGAGAGATCCGGGCTGACCCGGACCGAGGTGATGGTGATGGGCGTGACGCGCGGGTCGCGCACACCCCGGCGGAGGAGCTCCGCCAGGATGTCTGCGACCTCGCCGGCCACGCGCTGGGCGCGATGACTGGACATAGCGCCGCGCCTATCGGGAGCCCCCGCCCGGGGCAATGCCTGCTTCGCTCGGGGGGGCGCCCGTCGCGGCGGAGCCCGCGAGCAGGGCGGCGATCTGGTCCCGGTCGAGGGGGCCGCGCCAGAAGGCCGGCGCGTTGATGAGGCGCGCGAGGTCGTCGCGGCGCAGGGGCACGCCCATGCCCGGCTCGGCGGCGAGGGACGCGACCGCCGCCTGGAGGCGCACGAGGGCGGCCGGACGGGTCGGCGCCGCGACCACCAGCCCGCCGAGGAACTGGCCCGCGCGGACCCGGTCGCCCACCGCACAGCCCGCCGCAAAGCGCACGTCGGCCGCCACCGTGGGCTCGGCCGCGACCACCCCCGGCGCCGCGGCGCGGAGCGCGGCCCAGAGCGCGTGGCGGTCCGGGGCGGTGGGCGGCGCGGCCCAGGCGAGGCCCTCGCCCATGGCGATGCGGACCTGGGCATCGACCAGATCGACGCCGAAGCGGAGCTCGGTGACGCCGTGCCAGGGCTGGAGCCCCGGGCGCAGCTGGAGAAAGTAGGGCCGCCCGTCCGGTGGCACCAGGAACCGCACCGCGCCCAGCCCCCGAAAGCGCAGAGATCGGGCGAAGGTCTCGGCCGCCGCGTGCATCTGGGCCCGCCAGGGCTCCGCGATGCCCGGCGCGGGCGACTCGACCACCACCCGTCCCGCCGGGCCGCGGGTGCCGATCTCGCGGTCGCCCAGCACCCAGCAGGCCCCGCTGTCGTCCATCAGCAGGGGCACCTCGACCTCACGGGCCCCGACCACCCGCCGTTCGAGCAGCACCGGCCCGAGCGCCAGGGCCAGGCGCAGCTCGGCCTCGGCGGCGGCCCGGGTCGTGGCGACCCCGTGGCCGGCCCGCTGCTCGACGTCGACGGGCTTGACCATGATGGGCAGACCGCTCTGCTCGACCCAGGCGAGCCCCTCGGCCATGCTGTCGGTCGGCAGGCTGCCCGGGACCACGGCGATGCCCTGCTCCAGCGCATGCTCGCGGGCGATGGCCCGATCACAGACGATGCCCGTGGCGCGCACCCCCGGCCCGGCCCAGGCGAGGCTGGTGAGGCTGAGCTGGTCGACCATGCCCGGGCTCCGGGCGGCCTGGCCCCAGCCGGGGTGGATGAGGTCACAGCCGGCGTCCATGGCGGCGGCGAGCACCCGGGCCGGGGCGGGCCAGGGCTGGTCGGGCTCGTCGGGCACGTGGCAGGCGAAGTCGCCCTGGTCGGGCCAGGCGTTGTCGCCGTCGCTGTCGTCCATCAGCACGACCACCTCGACCCCGGCCTCCCGGGCCCAGCGGACGAGGCGCAGGGCGGCGGGCCCCCGGCAGGCAGCCAGCAGGCGCCGCAGCACCGGAGGGCGGGGGGCGGCATCCGAGGGGGCCGGCGCCCCCGGTCCGGGCGGTGGTGGGGACATGGGGACCTCGACGGGAGCGGACAGGACACAGGGCACCGGCACGATACCAGCCCCCCAGCCCCGCGCCGTCTCGGAGTGTCGATGCCCCAGCCGCCCCCCGCCCCTGCCCTCGACGTGATCATCGTCGGACCGGGCCGCCTCGGCCGGACCGCCACCCGCCGCCTGCGGGAGCGGGGCCACCGGGTCCGCCTGGTGGGACGCGGAGAGCCGATCCCCGCCGGTCCCCTCACCTGGCTCACCGTCCCCGACCGGGCCATCCCCGCCGCCGCCGCCGCCGTGCCGCCCGGCGGGGTGCGGCTGCATGCCTCGGGGGCCTGTGGGCTCTCGGTGCTCGGGCCCGGCCCCGGCCGCGGCTCGCTCCACCCGCTGATGACCTTTCCCGGGGTCGAGCAGGCCCCCCTCCACGACGGCATGGTCGTGCCCGCTGCGGTCGCGGGCGACCCGGCGGGGCTGGCTGGCGCGACGGCCCTGGCCCAGGCGCTCGGCTTCACCCCCTTCCCCGTCCCGGGCGATCGGCGCGCCTACCACGCCGCCGCCGTCATCGCGGGCAATTTCGCGACCACCCTGCTCGGCCTCGCCTCCCGGGTCCTGGCCAGCGCGGGGGTGCCCGCCGACGAGGCGCCCGCGCTGCTGGCCCCGCTCGCCCTCCAGAGCCTCCACAACGCGGTGCGCGTCGGCCCGGCGGCGGCGCTGACCGGGCCCATCGTCCGGGGCGATGACGCAGTGGTGGCCGACCACATCGCGGTTCTTGCCGCCCAGTGCCCAGAGGTGCTGCCGGTCTATGGGCCGCTCGCGGCCGCGACCCGGGCCCTCGTCCACGGCGGCGCCGCGCCCCCGGTGGCGGCGGGCGACGCGGCAGCCCCGGCCGGTCCTGCGCCCGGCTCCCCCGCAGCACCGACACCCCCGCCCACCAGAAGGAAGTGAAGAAGTGGGGCCGCGGGTCCGTTTCAAGAGCAGACCCGCCACCCGGGAGTCCCCATGAGCACCAGCGGCCGCCCCTCCCCCTCCGACCGCCTCGTCTTCGCCTCCTTCGGGGCGCCCGGTTGCCGGCCCGAGGGCTGGTGCTATATTTCGGGCGAGAGCCGGAGCGAGGCGCCCGCCGCGAGCGAGCAGAACGCCCTCGCCATCGACTCCCTGCCCCCCAGCGGCTCGGCCATGGTGGTCGCGCCCTTCCTCCCTTCCCACTCCGCCCGAGGCGACCGACCCGACATGCTCGACGCCTTCATCATCGACCGCATCCGTCGTGAGCGAGAGTCTCGGGAGCGCGAAGAGCGCCGCCAGCAGCGCCCCCAGCTCGACATGCCACGGCCCCCCGACCGTCCGTCGATCTACGAGCGCCCGGAAGAGGACGAGGCCGAGCGCGCCCCGGAGCGGGGCGTGGTCATCATCGACTTCACCATCTGAGCCGCCCCGGCGGCCCCCCTGAGCGGCGGGATCCTCCCCGCCGCTTCCTGCTTCTTGCCCCCCGCCCCGCTGCGGGCTAATGCCCGCGGGTTGTCGCGCCCGGCATGTCCATCGCCGGGGCGCCCCAAACGTCTCGTCTCTCAGCGGTGCTGCGTGCCCCGCCCCAATCGGCCCCGCCGCAGCCCCTCATCGCCTCAGGAGTCTCCCATGGCCCGCGTCTGCAAGTTCACCGGCAAGCGTCCCAACACCGCCAACAAGGTCTCCCACTCCAACATCAAGACCAAGAAGCGGCAGCTGCCCAACCTCCAGACCAAGCGCATCTGGTTCGAGGAGGAGCAGCGCTTCGTGCGCCTGCGTCTCTCCACCCGCGCCCTGCGCACCATGCGGAAGAAGGGCCTCAAGGCCTACGCCGCCGAGGCCGGCATCGACCTCTCCGCCCTGGGCTGAGACGTCCCGCCAGGGCCCACGCTCTCGGGCCTGCACCCCGCCCCGCGCCTGGCAACGGTCGCGGGGCGTGCTGCGTCTGGGACCGGGCAAGACGCGGGGCCCCGTCGGACCCGACCGAGACCGACCGCGCCCGCCCCCGGCACTCAGACCAGCGGGCGGGCGACGGGGACGCGACCGGCCCCCAGCCGGCGCAGCAGCGCCGGCTCAGATGCGGACGCAGACCGCGTCGCCGACGACCTGGACCTCGTAGGTCTCGAGCTCGACGTCGCCGTTGGTGGTGCAGCGGCCCTCGGCGAGGTCGAACTGCCAGCCGTGGTAGGGGCAGGTCAGCAGCCCGCCGTCGAGCGAGCCCTCGCCCAGGGGGCCGTCGGCGTGGGGGCAGGTGTTGGTGCAGGCGCGGAAGGTGCCGTCGACGTTGGCCACGGCGATGGCCGTGCCGCCGATGATGATCTCGGTGACCTTGCCGGGGGCGAGGGCGTCCTTGTGGAGCACGACCTCGAAGCCGTCCGGCGGCGTGACGTCGCGCGGGGGCTCGGGCTGGAGGCCGAGGGCAGCCTCGGCGGCAGGGGGCGGCGCCGGCTCGTCGCGGGGGGCGGAGTAGCTGGAGCCCGGGGAGGTGTCTTCGGAGCCACCGCCGAAGATGCCGCGGCGCAGCCGGGCCCGGATGCCGTTCTCCCGGCCGAGCAGGAGGGTCTTCACGAGGGCCTTGGCGGGACGGAGCATCGACATTCTGGGGGTCCTCAGGCGGTGGGCGTGCGGGCGGCCCGATCGAAGGCTCCCGGCGTGCCCCTGTCGTAGCACGGGCAGCGCCCCATGCCCGCCCACGCGCGCGGTCCCGGACCCGGCCCCCCGGGCGGGGCGGGCCATCGGATAGACTGCCCGGGACGCACCCCACCCGCTCTCCCCCGCTCCCCAGGAGTCTCGGTGATCCGCAACCGACTCAAGACCGCGGCCCGCCGGGCGGCCATCCGGCTGCTCAACATGGAATTCGACACCGAGGAGCGCGACCCCAAGGCCCGGCGCCGGGGCGACCCTTCGACCTTCGACCCCGACAAGATCCCCAAGGTGGTCGACGGCGACGGCGA
>CAXQUZ010000280.1:0-2580 GCA_964226865.1 Myxococcota bacterium
AGGGTCTGGGTCGCATCGGTACCCCACAGCTCGTCGGGCGCGTCGGTGGTGATTCTGCGGTCGTGCGCCTTGTTTCCCCGCCGCCTGCGGGGGTGGTGAGGAGCGGAGAGCCCCTGCTGTCGCATCAGGCGACGAACGCGCTCCTTGGATGGTGGTATGACTATAGAACTTTCTGGCTGGAGGCCAGTGGCAGCCAGATGGCCCAGGTAGCCGACCAAATGAGGCGTCTCGACCAGGTCTCAGCGAGGTAGCGTGGAGGGGGTGTTCAACACGCCACCCGCTCCTCCAGCACCGTCGCCACCAGCAGGTCCACTCGGTCCCCCGACGCGCGCAGCCGCTCCGCAATCCGCAGGAGGACCGCCCGCTCCCCCTCCTCGGGGGCCACGCCTCGATTCCGGCACACGAACTGCCCGCTGTCCACCAGCCGCAGCCCCTTCGGCCCGAACACTTTCACGCGGAACCGCCGCCAGGGCTCACCCACCGTGTTCCGCCGCGCAAGCCCGGCCAGCCAGTCGACTGCTGCTCCAGCAGCCTCGTCCCCGTCGTCCGCCAGGTCGTACCGCCCCAGGCGCACGTCCTTCCCACGCACGGTCCGGTCCTGGACCACGAGGTACGCGGCTCCGCCCGCAGCCGCGCGTATGCGTGCCGCCACGGCGTCGAAGCCCTCGAAGGTGAACTGCGAAGCGTCCACGCCACTCACTTTGCTGTCGCCCCCTCAAGATGCCCCGGCCGACCACTGACCGCAACCCACCGCGGTCGATGAGGTCAGCGAAAACGGCTTCCGCATGCAGATCCCAGCGGAGACGTGGTTGGTGGGACTGGCGATGTCCGGTCCTCCCCACGGACCCCGAGGACCTGCATGTCGACTGCCCCGCCCGCCCCTTCTCAGCCCGATCCTTGGTCTGAGCTCACCCCCGCCCAACAGGTCGAAGAGGCACTCTGCGAGGCGTGCGCCGCTGCCCTGGACCTCACTGAGCGGCTGGCCCTCTGGCACGTCGCCGGACGGCCTGCTCTCTTCGATGGCACCGAGCCCGAGCTCCGCGCTGCGATGGACGCGATGGCCGACCGCCTCCTGGCCGCCGGCCCCGTCGAGGCGGCCCGTGCGCTCGCGGAGGTCATGCCCGCTGACCTCTGGCTCACGGTCGAGGATGCCGGTGACGACCCCACCGCCGTGCTCCTGCCGGAGCCGTCATGAACGAGGACGGACAGGTCGCGGCCGACGCTCGTACCGAGGCCATCCACTCCGGCTGCCAGGACCCCGAGGCCCGCCGCATCGTCTCCGTCTACGCTGCCCGCCGTGCGACCCCGGCCATCTCCGCCGACGACATTGAGCAGGAGGCCTGGCTGGACATCCTCCGCACCCTCCACCGCCGGCACGACCCCACCGTCGCCACTGTCCCCAAGCACATCGCGGGCGTGGCCTACAACGCGGTGCGCACGGCCGCGCGCAACCTCGAGCGCCGGGCTGGCCTCGCCCAGGAGAAGCGCATGGGCATCGTGCGGGTGCCGGCCGACGAGGTGGATGCCTCCCGAGCGGCGGACGCCGTAGGCGACCGTCAGGTGCTCCTCACGCGCATCGGAGCAGTCCGCGACACGCTGCCGCCGGACCTCGCCGAGGAGATCGACCGCTACCTCACCGGTGAGCGCTCGCTGGGTCGGCGGGAGCGGCGAGCTGCGGTCCAGGCGCTTCGGGAGGCCTTCGCCGAACCCCGCCGCCGCGCCTCCTGACCTACGCCCAGCCCGCGAACCCCACCGCCAGCCGCCGCCCCGCCAGCCCCGGCAGCGGCACCTCCATCGCCTGCCCCGGCCGCGGGTCGAACCACACCAGCGCCACGACCTTCCCGGCCGCATCGACCTGTCGCTCCGTCTGGAGCCCATGCCGAGCAAGCACCGACGCCCAAGGCCCCGGCACCGTCACCCGCACCCGGTCCTCGTCGTTGGCGAACTCCAGCAGCCCGAGCTTCGTCTGGCCGCCGACGCCATGGCCCGGGTCCAGCCGGATGCGCACCGTCTCGTGCAGCGGGTCGCGCGTGGCGTCGCCAACGGCCGCCTCGCGAAGCAGCGCACCGAAGTCAGACAGCCCGAGCAGCCCGCGCGCCATCATGCCCAGGGGGCCGGTGAGCACGGGCACCGTCACGTCGAGCAGCAGACCTGCGCTCGTCACCACAGCCGTCATGACTCCTCCACTTCGATCTCGTGGCCGTTCTCGTCGACCAAGGTGATGCCGTCGTCGCCGTCCACATCCCCGCCGGCGACCTCGTGGAGCTCATCGGGCAGGGAGAAGTCGGGGCCCTCGTCGAAGTCGGGTCCATCGTGGGAGTCGTCCTCGAAGTCCTGCGGCTCGAAGCGCTGGGGCTCCGGCGACCGCCGCTGGGGACGCACGCGCCGACGGGTGGCCACCTGGAGCCCGCGGAGCTGGCCGTTCACGTTGCGCAGCTCGGCGAGAAGGCGGTCCTGGCGGTCGAGCACGGCCTCGAGGAGCGCGACAAGGCGGGCGTTGCTTGCGGTGAGCTGGCCGGCCTGCACCACGTTCAGGTAGGCGAGGTGCGCGGTCGTGAAGACCCGCTCGGCAGCGTGGGC
>CAXQUZ010000281.1:0-11309 GCA_964226865.1 Myxococcota bacterium
CATGCGGTGACTGGAGTTCAGACGTGTGCTCTTCCGATCTCGACCGAGGCGGCCCACTTCACGGGCACCGACCTGGTCGACATCGACGAAGACCAGCCCCTCTGCCCCGACAGCCCCTTCCCCTACGCCGCCACCAAGGCCCGGGCGGAGGCCCTCGTGCGGGCGGCGGCGGGCATCGAGACGGTGGTCCTCAAGCCGCGCCTCGTCTGGGGCCCCGGCGACAGCACCGTGCTGCCCGTGCTCCAGAAGGCCGCCGCCGACGGCGCCTTCGCCTGGGTCGACGGGGGGCGCCAGCGCATCTCCACCACCCACGTCCACAACCTCGTCGGCGCCGTGCTCGCCGCCATCGACCGGGCCCCGGCGGGCACGGTGGCCTTCGTCGTGGACGACGAGACCCACACCGCCCGCGACTTTCTCGGGGCCTACGCCGCCGCCGCGGGCACCCCCCTGCCGGCCCGCAGCGTGCCCGGCTGGCTGCTCCGGGGGGCCGCCCGGGCCCTCGCCGCGGTCTGGACGGGCCTCGGCCTCGCCGGCGCCCCGCCCATCACGCCCTTCGCGGCCGCCATGCTCTCGTCGACGGTCACCATCCGCTCGGACCGCGCCGCCACCGCCCTCGGCTGGACCCCCGCCCTCGACCTCGCCGCCGGGCTCGCGACCGTGCGGGCCGCGGCCGGTGCCCCGACCCCGACCCCGGTCTAGGGCGCCCTACTCGACATAGCCGGCCTGGCGCAGGGCCTCGATGAGCGCCGGATCGGTCTCGAGGGCCCGGTCGGCGCTGGCCTGGACCGCGGCGATGATCGGGCCGAGAACATCGCGCACCGGGTCATCTTGGGGAACCTCCGCCGGCGCCAGCTCGGCGCGGTCCACCGCGGCGTAGCGGGCCCAGCGGCCGTCCTGCCAGAGCACCTTGGCCCCCGGCTCCCACAGGGCCACCGAGGTGGCGCCGCCCACGGCCCCGCCGGACTGCTCCTGCCAGGTGCGGTCGGGCCAGGCGGCCGCGAGGGGCGGCAGCGACGGGTGCGGCCGGGCGCCGGTGGCGACGAGGGCGTGGGCCTCCATGGCGCTCACCGGGGACGGCAGGGCGGGCACGGGCCCGGTCGTGTCGTGGACCAGCAGGAACACGCCGTTGTTCTGCTGCCAGAGGTAGCGGCCGTGGCGCAGCAGCCCGTGCTCGCCCAGGAACTCGCCGTGGTCGCTCACCACCACCAGCCGCAGCCCGGCGTCGGCCCAGCCGTGGGCGGCGACGGCCTCGAGCACCCGGCCGAGGGTGGCGTCGGCCTCGGAGAGGGCGTGGTCGTAGAGGTCGCCCACCCGGGCGCGCAGGGCGGCGGCCTCGGCGGCGGGCAGCTCGCCCCGGACGTAGCGGTGCCAGGGGCCATCGGGCAGGATGGCGCCGTCGGCGTCGGTCTCGAAGTAGACCAGCAGCTCGTCCTGGGGCGCGACCCAGTCGAGTCCCGGGGGCACCCCGTCCCAGGGGTCGTGGGCGTCGGCGATGTTGACGAAGAGGAAGAGCGGGCCGCCCGCCGGGTCGACGTCCTCCTGGAGGGCGCGCTCGACCTCGCGCACGAGCCGGTCGCCGTACCAGCCGCCGAACTGCTGGGCCGCCCCCCACGAGGCGAAGCCCTGGGTGAGGCCCGAGGCGGGCTGGAGCACGGGGTTGCCGCTGCGGCCGACGGTCTGGTAGCCCCGGGCCGCGAAGTCCTCGGCGAGGGTGGTGGCGGCCTCGGGCAGCGGCCGGATGACGAGCTGGCGGATCTCTTCGCCCGCCGGCACGAAGTGGGCGCCGTGCTCCCAGGGCCACTGGCCCGTGAAGTAGCTGGCGTGGCTCGGGTAGGTCCAGCTGCCGGGGGCGGCGGCCCCACAGCTGAGGGCGGCGCCGGCGTCGACGAGACCGGCGAGGGTGGGCGAGGTGGGGCGGGCGGCACCACAGACGCCGAGACGGTCGGCGCGCACGGTGTCCATCACGACGAAGAGCACGGTCTCTTCGGTGGGGTGGGCCCGGTGCCACCAGGCCGCGAGGGGCCGGGCCAGCACCCGGCGGTGGAGCTGGTGGAGGGCCACGACGGCGAGGGCCCAGGCCACCAGCGCCACCCCAGCCCGGCGGGAGGGCGGGGGGCGCTCAGCCATCGGCGAGGTGGGCGAGCCGCGGCAACAGCGCAAAGGGCGTGCGGGGGGGCGCGTCGCCCCGGTGGTGGATGCGCCCGGCGGCGACCGTGCCGCCGAGCCGGGCCGTCGCGGCGAGGTAGCCGAGCTTGTCGGGGTCGAGGCCCATGATGCGCGCCGCCGTCGCGTCCACCGCGGGCAGCTGGGGCCCCATCACCAGCACCCCCGCCGCCTTGGCCACCCCCATGATGGGGCCGTCCCCCTCCATGCCGACGATGCCGTCGACGATGGCGAAGCCCGGGCGCAGGGTCGTCCAGAGGTCGACGATGCTGCGGTCGATGCCGGCGTGGTGGAGCACGTTCTTGGGCCAGCCATAGACCGCGCCGGGCACCACCCCGAAGAGGTTCTTGAGCGAGAGGGTGGCGCCGACCCAGTGGTGGGTCTTGAGCTTGGGCATGCTGACGACCAGGTCGGCATCGAGCAGGGGCGCCGGGAGCTGGAGCTGGCCGAGGCCCGTGAGATCGTGGCGCAGGGCCACCGGCCGCACCGGGGCGATGTTGAGGTCGACGAAGCGGGCGCCGGTGTCGCGCAGCACGGCGTCGAAGTCGGCCATCTCGAGCAGCAGCTCGGTGTCGCGGTGGTGGCCCGGGCCCTCGGCGACCACCACCTCGGCCGCGCCGGCGCGCCTGAAGGCCTCGATGGCGCCGTGGACCACCCGGGCGTCGGTGTTGATGGGCCGCGCCGGGTCGACCTCGACGAGGTTGGGCTTGAGCAGCACCCGGGCCCCGGCGAGGCGGAGCCCCGGAAAGAGCGCCAGGCCCTCGCCGATGCGGCGGCCGAGGTCGTCGCCGTAGCGGGCGGGCAGCACGGCCACGGGCACGGCGGGCTGGGAGCGGGTGCGCCAGAGGGGCAGCCCCACCCGGGCGCCCACCGCGGCGGCCGCAAGACCGCCCGCACCGGCCAGCAGGCGGCGGCGGGTGACGGCGTCGTCGGCCATGGCCGAGCTCCCGGGCAGCGGACGGAGGACAGCGGCACGGACGGGGGCGTCCGGCGCGGATCCCAGCTTAGCCCTGGCCGGTGAGCATGGGCACCCGCCCACCCAGCGAGGAGAGCAGGGCCCCGAGCTCGGCGACCTGGACGGGCTTGCGCATGTAGCCGTCCATGCCGGCCTCGCGACAGATGGCCTCGTCCTCGGCCAGGGCGTGGGCCGTCAGGGCGTGGATCGGCCCCCCGTAGCCGGCGCAGCGGAGGGCGCGGGTGGCTTCGAGGCCGTCCATCACGGGCATCTGCACGTCCATCAGGATGAGATCGGGCCGGCCCTCGAGGGCCATGCGCACCCCCTCCTCCCCGTTCTCGGCGATCGTCACCCGGTGGCCCGCCCGCCCCAGCAGCTCGCCGACCACGAGCTGGTTGATGACGTTGTCTTCGACCACGAGAACATCGAGCACACCGGCATCTGCGGGCATGCCCGGCGCGGTCTCGCCCGTGGCCTCGGCCAGCATGCCGAGCAGCTCTTCGGCGAGCACGGAGGGAGGCACCTCGCGCACGGTCGCGTCCGCCAGCCAGGGCCGGGGGCTCGTCGCGAGCCAGGGACCGGCGACGGGCTGGCCGCCGGCCCAGTGGACCAGATCCGGCACCCCGGGCGCCAGGGGGCCGAGCGCCTCCGGGGCCAGCTCGAGCACCTCGGCCCCCCGGTCGCGCAGGGCGGCCCCCAGCGAGGGCCGTCCGCCGACCAGGGCCACCCGGACGCCCCGCAGCGGCTCGACCGGCACCGGCCGGGCCTGGATGTGGAAGCGCACGGCCGTGCCCTTCCCCACGACGCTCTCGGCGACGATGGCCCCGCCCATGGCCTCGACCAGCTCGCGGCTGATCGACAGCCCCAGGCCGGCGCCCCGGCGGGCGTCGGGCGAGGGCGCCACGGGGACGAAGCGCTGGAAGAGCTGTTCCTGCTCGGCCGTGGTCATGCCGACGCCCGTGTCGCGGACCACGAAGCAGAGGCCGTCCTCGCGGCGCTCGACCTCGACGCCGATGCGGCCGGCCTTGGTGTGGCGCAGGGCGTTGCCGAGCAGGTTCACGAGCACCTGGCGCAGCCGCAGGGCGTCGACCGTCCACGCGGCCGCCAGGGTCGGGTCGAGCCGCAGCTCGAGCAGCAGCCCGGCCTGCTCGGCCCCGGCCCGCACGGTGGCCAGGGCGCCGTCGATGACCTCGCGCAGCACCGTCGGCCGGGGCTCGATGCGCAGCCGCCCCTCCTCGACCTTCGAGAGGTCGAGGATGTCGTTGAGGATGCCGAGCAGGTGGGCGGCCGAGTCGCGGATGATCTCGGCACGGGCGCGCTGGTCGGGGGGCAGGGGGCCGTCGAGCAGGAGCTGGACCATGCCCAGCACCCCGTTCATGGGGGTGCGGATCTCGTGGCTCATGTTCGCGAGGAAGCGCGACTTGGTGCGGGTGGCGGCGACGGCCTCTTCCCGGGCGGCCACCAGGGCGGCCTCGGCGGCCTTGCGGGCGCGCAGGTCGCGGAAGGCCGCCACCCGGGCGGGCTTGCCGTTCCACAGCGCCGCCTTGCCCCGGGCCTCGAGGGGCACCCGCTCGCCGGTCTTGCGCACGGCGAGGGTCTCGTAGGCGCCGGTGTAGCCCGAGGCCATGATGTCGCGGATCCGCGGCAGCACCTCGGGCGCCGCGAGGCGGGAGACGTGCATGCCGAGCATCTCGTCGCGGCGGTAGCCGTAGAGCTCGGCCAGGGCCGAGTTGACCTCGACCAGCTCGCCGTCGATGTGGAGGCAGATGCCCTCGAAGGCGGCCTCGAGCAGGGCATGGTAGCGGGCCTCGGACTCGGCCTCGGCCTGGCGGGCCTGGTGGAGCCCGAGCGCCATGGCCGCAGCGGGGGCCCCCTCTTGGGCCCGGGCCGCCGCGCCCGCGGGCCCGATCCAGAGCCCGTGGCCGGCGTCGTGGGCCCCCGGGGGCGGCGCGCCCGTGCCTGCATCGGCGGCCCCACACCACGCCGCGAAGGCCGCCAGCACCGCCGCCGTGTCGCCACAGGCCCCGAGCGCCGCCACGAGGGCCGCCAGCGGGGCACCGGCGGGGGGGGAGCGGGGAGCGGGAGGGGCCACGACGCGTCCGGTCAGGGGGTTAGGCGGGGGCGGGGGCGGGGGCAGACCGCGGCGACGGGAGGCTCCCCGCCGGACCGTCCCGGCACGGTCACCCGCAGCCCCGGCGCCAGATGCGCCAGACGCGCCAGATGCGCACCGCACCTGACACGGTCCCAGGACACCACATGCATGCCTATCCCTGCAACGCGCCCGGTGAGACTGCGATCTCGGTCGCTGGCTGGCACTACGGCCGAGCCCCTATCCGCACCGTGCTCGTCCACGGCTGGATGACCGACCACACGATCTGGGATTCGGTAGGCTCCCAGTGGGATCCCGAGCTCGGCGGCGCCGTGGCCATCGACCTCCCCGGGGTCGGCGCGAGCCCGGCGGCCCCCGGCCCCCACACCCTCGCCCGCTGGGCCCGCTGCGTGGCCCAGGTGGTGCGCCAGCTTCCGCGTCCGGTCTGTCTGGTCGGCCACAGCATGGGCGGTGCCGTGTGCATGAAGGCGGCCACCGAGCTCCAAGACGTCCTCAGTGGGCTCATTCTCGTCAGCCCCACCCCCGCGTCCGGCATGCCCCTGCCCCCCGAGCTGGCCGCGGGCTTCAAGGCCCTCCACGGCACCCGCGCCGGCGCGCAGCAGCTGATCTCGAGCATGTTTCGGGCCCCGGTCGATCCCCAGCGCTTGGCGCCCGTGCTCGACGGCGCCGAGACCGTGTCGCGCGCCGCCTGCCACGAGGGCCTCGACGCCTGGACGGGGGCCGACTTCGCGGCCGAGCTCGCCGACCTGCGGGTCCCCACCCGGGTCATCTCGGGCGCCGACGAGCAGCCCCTGTCGCCCGCGCTGCTCCGGGACACCGTGCTGGCCCAGATCCCGGGCGCCACCCTCCAGACCCTGCCCGGCTGCGGCCACTACCCCCAGCTCGAGGCCCCCGCCGCCTTCTCGGCCCTGCTCGCCGACACCGTCCGCAGCCTCGCGCCCGCTCCCCCGCCGGACCAGCCATGAGCGCCCCCGGTCTCGCCGAGCTCCACCGCCACATCGACGGCTCGCTGCGTCCCGAGACCCTCGTCGAGCTCGCCCGCGCCCAGGGCCAGCCCCTCGAGGCCGTGCCCCGCTTCCACCCGGGCATGGGCCTCGTGGCGGCCCTGTCGTGCTTCGAGACGACCCTGCGGGTCATGCAGGGCCCCGACCAGGTGGCCCGGGTGGCCGCCGAGTGCTGCGAGGACGCCGCCGCCGAGGGCATCACCACCCTCGAGCTGCGCTTCGCCCCCCAGCTCCACCGGGGCGCCGACCCCGAAGACATCGTCGACGCGGCCCTCGAGGGCATCGCCGGCCGGGCGGGCCTCGTGCTCTGCGGCCTCTACGGCGAAGACCCCCGGGTGCTCTGGTCCCACGTCACCCTCGCCCGCAGCCGCCCCGGCGTCGTGGGCATCGACCTCGCGGGGGGGCCCGCGCCGGGCCACCGCTTCTCCATGGCCGACCACGCCCCGGCCTTCAGGGCCGCCCGGGCCATCGGCCTCGGCCGCACGGTCCACGCCGGCGAGGGGCGCCCGGCCCAGGAGATCATCGACGCCATCGAGCTGCTCGGGGCCCAGCGCATCGGCCACGGCCTGAGCCTGCTCGACGACCCGGCCGCCCTCGCCCTCGTGCGCGACCGGGGGGTCACCATCGAGGCCTGCCCCACGTCCAACTGGCACGTCGGCGCCCTGTCCGACCCGGGCGCCCACCCCCTGCCCCGGTGGCTGGAGGCCGGGGTGACGGTGGCCCTGTGCTGCGACAACACCCTGCTCTCCGACGTCCGCCTCGACGACGAGCTCGCCCGCTTCCCCGACCACCGCGCCCAGCTCACCGCGATGGCCCACGCGGCCGCCTTTCCGCGCCGTGCTGGCACGGCCCCGGCCGCTGGGGCATGACCACCCTCCCCCTGCAGGAGTCTCCCATGGCCAAGCTCGACCTCGACACCCCCGTCACCACCCTCGGCGGCAGCCCCACCACCCTCGCCGAGCACGCCGGGAAGGTGCTGCTCATCGTCAACACCGCGAGCAAGTGCGGCTTCACCCCCCAGTACGCGGGCCTCGAGGCGCTCCACCAGCAGCTCGCCGACAAGGGCCTCGCCGTGCTCGGCTTCCCCTGCAACCAGTTCGGCAAGCAGGAGCCCGGCGGCGCCGACGAGATCTCGTCCTTCTGCCAGCTCAACTACGGCGTGAGCTTCCCGATGTACGCCAAGATCGACGTCAACGGCGCCGGCGCCCACCCCCTCTTCGAGCAGCTCAAGAGCGGCGCCCCGGGGCTGCTGGGCTCGAAGGCCATCAAGTGGAACTTTACGAAGTTCCTCGTCGATCGGGACGGCACCATCGTGCGCCGCTACGCCAGCACCACCAAGCCCGCCGCCATCGCGGCCGACATCCAGGCCCTGCTGGGCGCCTGAGCCGATGGCGCCCCGCGACCCGCTGGTCTGGTGGTTCCGGCAGGTCTTGCGCCACCGGGGGCTCGTGCTCGGGCTCACGGCGCTCATCACCGTGGCCGCCCTGGGCTGTCTCAGCCGGGTGAGCGTCGGGAACACCCTCCAGGGGCTCTTCTTCGGCGACTCGCCCGACTATGCACGCTACCTCACGCAGGTCGAGCGCTTCGGCAGCGACGAGCACATCCTCGTGGGGCTGCCGGCGCCCGATCCGGCCGATCCGGGGCTGCACGCCCGCCTCGGGGCCATCGACGACTTCGCCCGGGCCCACCCCGGCTTCGCCCGGGCCGACAGCCTCGCCACGGCCCAGCGCCTCGCCACCGAGGACGGCGCGCTGGTGGTGCACCCGGCCACGGAGGGCCCGGTCGAAGCGGACGGCCGGCTGGTCGGACGGGACGGCCAGAGCGTGGCCCTGGTGGTCGAGCTCGCCGTCGACCCGGGCCGCAAGGCCGCCCAGGGCCTCGCCAACATCGCCGATCTCGAGCGCGCCCTCGCCGCCCAGGGCCTCGACGGCGGCCACCTCGCGGGCTTCCCCGTGCTGATGGTCTCGATGCTCGACCTCGCCTGGGACAACCTCGCCCTGCTGCTGCCCCTCTCGGCGGCGGCCCTGCTGCTGGTCGTGCTGGCGGTCTTCCAGCGGCTGCTGCCGGCCGTGGTCAGCGTGGGCATCGCCGGGCTGGCGATGGTCTGGACCATGGCCGTCGCCGCCCTCATCGACCCGGTGTTCAGCATCATGGTCACGGCCGTGCCGCTGGTGGTCGTGGTGGTGGGCTTCTCGGATGTGATCCACCTCTGGAGCGCCTGGGAGCAGGAGCGGGCCCTCGGAAAGCCCCGCGAGGAGGCCATCCTCGCGAGCGCCAGCGACGTGGGACGGGCCTGCCTGCTCACGAGCCTCACGACCTTCGTGGGCTTCATCGGGCTGCGCTTCGTGCCCACCCCCATGTTCCAGCAGCTCGGTCTCGCCCTCGGGGTGGGGGTCGGGCTGGCCCTGCTGCTCGCGATGACCCTCGTGCCCGTGCTGCTCAGCTACGGGCTGGACGACCGGGCGGGCAGCCCCCGGCCCCCGGGACGGGTGGGCGCGGCCGTCGACGGGCTCATCGACGGGCTGCTCGCGCGCATGCAGGCCCTCGCCGCCCGGCGGCCCTGGGCGATCATCGGCCTCTTCGGCGCCGCCACGGCCGTGGCCCTCGCCGGCGCCACCCAAGCCACCTTCGACGCCGACATCGCCAGCCGGGTCGACGCCGGCCACCCCCTCGCCCGCGACGCCGCCTGGCTCTCGGAGCGCTTCGTCGGCGACAACATCGTCCAGGTCTTCCTCACGGCCGACGCCCCCGGCGGCATCAGCACCGCGGCAGCCCTCGCCTCGATCGACCGCTTCCACCAGGCCGTCGCCGCCCTGCCGCCGGTCGAGGACGTGCACTCCCTGGCCAGCGCGGTGGCCACCCTCCACCCCCTGCTCGCCCCCGACGACCCGGCGCCGCTGCCGGCGACCGACGCCGCCCTGGCCCAGGAGCTGCTGCTCTTCGAGCTGGCCGGCGGCCAAGACCTCGACCGCCTCGTCGACTTCGAGCGCCAGCACGCCCGCATGGTCGTCCAGCTGCCCCCCGGCGGCATGCGCGCCACCCGCGACACCGCCCGCCAGATCGACGCCCTCGCCGCCACCCACCTCGTCCCGGGCCTCTCGGCCGAGGCGACCGGCCTGTCGTCGCTGATGGGCGCCTGGATCGACCGCATCATCGCCGGCCAGGCCCAGGGGGTGGGCTTCTCGGTGGGGGTGGTGGCCCTGCTCATGGTGCTCGGGCTGCGCTCGCTGCGCCTCGGGCTGGTCTCGATGCTGCCGAACCTGCTGCCGCTCATCGGCCTCGGCGGGCTGCTGGGCCTCGCCTGGGAGACCGCCGACACCGACACGGCCATCGTGGCCATGCTGGCCATCGGCATCGGGGTCGACGACACCATCCACTTCCTGATGCGCTACCGGGTCGAGCAGGCCCGCTGCCCCGACCGGGCCACGGCCCTCTCCCGCACCTACGCCTTCGCCGGCCGGGCCATCCTGATGACCACCGTCGTGCTGGTCATCGGCTTCTTGCCCTGCCTGCTCTCGGACTACTTCTCGCTGTGGATCCTGGGCAGCCTCCTGCCGCTGGTGTTGGTGCTCGCCGTGCTGGCCGACCTGCTGCTTGTGCCTGCGATGGTGGCGGTCGGCTGGCTGGCCCTGCCGGCTCCGCCTCCCCCCGCCCCGTGCGCCCCCGCATGATCCCGCTGCCCCCCGACAGCCCCGTCTACGCCGACGTGGAGGCCGCCGCCGCGCGCCTCGCCCCCCCCGTCCACCGCACCCCCGTCCACACCAGCACCACCCTCGACCAGCGCCTCGGCGCCCAGGTCTTCTGCAAGTGCGAGAACCTCCAGCGGGTGGGCGCCTTCAAGTTCCGCGGGGCGATGAACGCCCTGCTGCAGCTCCCCGAGAACGCCCGCAAGCAAGGCGTTCTCGCATGGTCCAGCGGCAACCACGCCCAGGCCATGGCCCTCGCCGGGCGGCTGCTCGGGGTGCCCGTGACCATCGTGATGCCCGCGGACGCCCCGGCCACCAAGCGGGCCGCCACCGCTGGCTACGGCGCCGAGATCGTGCCCTACGACCGGGCCACCACCGTGCGCGAGGAGCTGGGCCGGGCCCTCGCCCGCCAGCGCGGCCTCACCATCATCCCGCCCTACGACCACCCCCACGTCATCGCCGGCCAGGGCACGGCCGCCCTCGAGCTCATCGACGAGGTGGGCCCCCTCGACCTCGTGCTCGTGCCCTGTGGCGGCGGCGGGCTGCTCTCGGGCACGGCCCTGGCCACCAAGGGGCGGCTGCCCGGGGCCCGGGTGGTGGGCGTCGAGCCCGAGACGGCCGACGACGCGACCCGCAGCGTGGCCACGGGCCAGCTCCAGCGGGTGCACGAGCCGCCCACCATCGCCGACGGTGCCCGCACCCCCTCCCTCGGCCGCCACACCTTCCCCCTCGTCCTGCGCCACGTCGACGCCATGGCCACCGTGCCCGACGCGGCCCTCGTCGACGCCATGCGCTTCGTCATGGCCCGCATGAAGCTGGTCATCGAGCCCACGGCGGCCCTGCCCCTCGCCGCCCTGCTCACCGGGGCCGTGCCCTGCGCCGGGCTGCGGGTGGGCCTCGTCTTCAGCGGCGGCAACGTCGACCTCCGCCAGGCCCTGGAGTGGCTGTGAGTGCCCTGCCCCACCCCGCCTTCTACCTGCCCGGGGCCCGCCCCGGCGCCCTCGAGGCCACGCCGCTCTGCATCGGCCCCTGGGACCCGCGGCTGAGCCACGGCGGCCCGCCCTGCGCCCTGCTCGCCCGGGCCATCGCCCGGGCCCCCGGCGCCGAAGACTTCCAGGTCGCCCGGCTCTCCTTCGAGCTGCTGCGCCCGGTGCCCATCGGGCCCGTCCAGGTCACCGTCGCGCCGGAGCGCCAGGGCCGCACGGTCGAGCGCTGGCAGGCCGTGCTCGCCGCCGGCGGCCGGGACTGCATCGTGGCCCGGGGCAACCGCATCCGGCGGGCCCGCGTGGCCGTGCCCCCCGCCCCCCCGGTGGCCCCCTGGCCCGCGCCCGAGACCCTGCCCTCCTTCGTCTTCCCCTTCTTCACCGCCGAGCTCGCCTACCACACGGCCG
>CAXQUZ010000282.1:0-8571 GCA_964226865.1 Myxococcota bacterium
GTGTCTCGCCTACCGGGTCAAGCCGGGCGAGGTCGCCGCCCGCTGATCCTCAGGCCCCGGGCGCCGTGTGGCCCGGCAGGGGGCCGGCCGCTCCCCGGGCGCGGAGGTGGGCGTCCTGGACGGCGAGCATGCGCAGGAAGGTCCGGTAGATGGCCGGCGCCGGGTAGTCGACCCGCTCGGCCACCGGGCGGTTCGTGCGCCGCCAGCGGGCCCAGTCCCGGTCGAGGATGCGCACCCCGTGCTTCTCGGCCGAGGTGAAGTAGGGGGTGCCCGGGTAGGGGGTGAAGGTCGAGATGTCGACCCAGCTCACGAGCCCGGCGCGCCAGAGGCCGTCCATGAAGTCGAGGGTGACCTCGGACTCGGCGGGGGTGTCGCCCGGGTGGCCCACGATGAAGAAGGTGGCGGCCTCGAGGCCGGCGTCGCGCACGATGCGCAGGCTCTCGGCGATGCGGCCGACGGCGAGGCCCTTGTTCATGGCGTTGAGCACGACCTGGGAGCCGCTCTCGGCGCCCATGCTCACCCAGCGCAGCCCGGCCGCCTTCATGGCCCGGGCCCCGTCGACGGTCACCGTGTCGAGGCGGGTGAGCAGGCCGAAGTCGGGCAGCAGCCGGTCGGAGCGCCCGAGGGCCCCCACCAGCTCGTGGAAGAAGGGCGTCGACATGTCGAGCATGCTGTCGTCGATGCCCTGGAGGTGGTTGCCATAGCGGCCGAGCCGCGCCATCTCGCCGAGGATGCGCGAGACGGGAAACTCCCGCACCTTGCCGCCCCAGTAGCGGAACTCGTGGCAGAAGCGGCAGCGGAAGGCACAGCCCCGGCTGGTCAGCACCGAGACGTCCATGCGGTGGGCGAAGGTGGCGGGCAGCAGCGAGAAGTCGACCGGCGGCAGGGCGCCCACGTCCCCGAGCTTGCGCATGCGGTTGCGCTGGATGCTGCCGTCGGGGGCGCGCCAGGTGAGGCCCGGCACCCCGGCGAGGTCGGCCCCGGCGGCGAGGGCCTGGAGGGTCTCGAGGGCCGTCCACTCCCCCTCACCGCGCACGACAATGTCGATGGCCGGGGTCTCTTCGAGACACTCCCGGTCTTGGTAGGTCACGTGGGGGCCGCCGATGAGCACGGGCACGGACGCGGGCAGGGCCTCCCGGGCCAGGGCCGCGAGCGCCCGCCCCTGGGGATAGAGGTAGGAGAAGGTGACGGAGATGCCGACGGCGCGGGGCTGGAGGGCGGCGATGGCCCGGTGGACGGCGTCCCGGGTCTTGGCCGCGGCCGTGGGGGCGTCGTCGTCCTTGTCGACCACGTCGGCCAGGGGCAAGACCTCGGCGGGAATGCCGTGGGCGGCGAGGAAGCTGGCGACCGAGACCGCCCCCCGCGGGAAGAGCGGCCCCCGGGCGCCCCAGGCCGGCGGCACGAGAAACAGCACCGGCCCCGTGCCGGGACGGGGGCCCGCCCGGGGGATCTGGGCGAGGCTGAGGTTGAGGCCCCGGTCCTCGACCGGGGTGTAGAGCATGGGCCCCTCGGGCAGGGGGCCCGAGAGCCGCGACTCGACGGCCACGAGCTCGTCCTGGACGGCGATGGCACCGGCGAGATCGCCCTGGTAGCGCAGCAGATCGCCGAGGGCCCGCAGCTGGGCGCCGAGCGCCGCGTCGTCGCCCCGGGCGCGGTGGTGGGCACAGACCGCCGCCAGGGCCGCCTGGGCCTCGTCGAGGCGGTTGCGGGCGACGAGCACGAGGCCCCGGTTGGTCTGGAGGCGGACGTGGAGGGCGCTGCCCGCCAGCTCGGGGGGGCACGCCGCCCAGGCCGCATCGAGAACAGCCTCAGCGTCGGCCATCTGGCGCAGCAGGTAGAGGTAGGCGCCGAGGGTGGAGCGGGCCTCGAGGGCGGCGGTGCCCGAGAGCTGGGGGAGGGCCTCGCGCAGGGCCGCCGCGGCGCCGGCGGTGTCGCCGCTGCGGTGGCGCAGATCTGCGAGGGGCACGAGGCAGCGCGCCCGCTCGGGGGGCTGGAGGGGGCCGCCCAGGGCCGCTGCGAGCAGCCCCGGGGCCCGGGGATCACCCACCCGCCAGGCCCGCTCGCCCGCCAGCATCTGGGCGAGGGCGGCGGCACGGGTCGCCGGGCCCGCCTGGGCGGCGGCGGCGGCGAGGGTGTCGAGGGCCGCGTCGACCCGCCCGAGCTCGGCCTCGCAGCGGCCCGGGTTGATGGCCAGGGTGGGGTCGGGTGCCAGCCCGGCCTCGGCGCGCAGGGCCGCCGCGGCGGTGAAGCCGGCGAGGGCCTCGGCCACGGCGCCCCGGGCGAAGGCGACCGCGGCGCGGTTGGCCCGGGCCTGGGCCTGCAGCGCGACGGGGGCCGCCGCGTCGACCGCACCGAAGGCCGCGTCCGCGTCGTCGAGGGCGCCCGCGACGAGGGCGGCGAGGCCCCGCTCGTGGGCGGCCGCGGGCCCGCTGCAGGCCGCGAGCACCCCCTGGGCAGGCCCCAGCTCGCCCAGGGCGCGAAGGCGCTGGCCGAGGGCGAGCAGCAGCGCGTCCGTCTCCTCCGGCGAGGCGACCCCGGCGGCGAGGGCCTGGGCGAGGGCGGGCAGATCGGGCAGCACGGGCGACGTGGTCATGGTGCCCTCCTATCCAGCGGGGCCGCCCCCGCCGCCTACTCGACGATCACGAGGCGCCCCGCCTTGGGATCCGCCACGATGAGCGCGCCGGTCCCCGTGCCCTCGAGCCCCAGCCAGGCGTCCCGGTAGATGCCCCGGGTCTCGGAGCTGGCCGCCGCGCTCAGGCTCACGAAGCCCCGGTCGAGGTCCCAGCCTTCGTCCGGTGCGGGCAGGGCCAGGGCCAGGGCGACGCTGCCGTCGTCCGGATCGACCGTGTAGAGCCCCGGGCTCTGGTGGACCGTGCCCGTCGCCCGGTCCGCCTCGAGGCCCGCCGTGACCACGAGCTGGCCCGCCTCGCTGGCGATGCCCGTCGGGTACAGCAGCGGCAAGCTGACCGTGTCGATGGCGCCGCTGTCGGTGTCGACCGCCGCCAGCAGGGCATGCTCACTGTCGAGGACCCAGACGCGGCCGTCGGGGCCGAGGGCGAGGTCGTTCGAGAGGTAGTGGGGGGTGAGCCAGGTGGTGAAGGTGCCCGGGTCGTCTTCGGGGGGCAGGGCGTCGAGGCGCCCGAAGCCCGTCTCGGCCACGGTGAAGGGCAGGGTGTGGGTGGTGCCGTCGGGGCTGCCGGTGGCGTCGAGGTGGATGAGGGTCGCGGGCACGTCGGCGCTGGAGCCGTCGGGCCAGTCGAGCTTGCCGGCGAGGCTCACCCAGGCCCCGCCGCTGCCGTCCGCCGCGGCCCCGCCGACCGCCCCCGCGAGGGCCGGCGCTGCCGTGACCGTGCCCGTGTCGGGGTCGATGGACCACCACACGGCACTGTTGTTGGAGAACAGCCACAGCGCGTCGTCTTGGACGATGAGGTCCATCATCAGGCCCGCCGGTCGCACGAAGCCGGCGGCCATGCCCTCGACCTCGCTGGCGAAGCCCGTGAGCAGCCGGCTGCTGTCGTCGTCCGAGAGGGTGGCGCGCACGGTGCAGCCGGTGGCGTCGACGGCGACGACGGCCACCGGACGGGCCACGTGGCCGGCCAGCCCTGGGTCGACGCCGAGGTCGAAGATGGGCGGGACCACGAAGAGGGCCGTGCCGCCGTCCCGCTGGATCGCGTCCGCCGCGCTGAGGTCGCCGACCACCGCCTCGTCGCAGGCCGCCACCGCCTCGGTGCTGCCCGGATCGCCGGTGTCGCCCGGCCCCCAGAGACCGGAGTCGGCGGCCCCGGTGTCGGTGCCGGGCAGGGTGCCGCCGGGAGGGGCCGCCCGGCGCGCGGGGGCCTGGGCGCCCGCCAGCCCCGAGGCCACCGCCGCGACGGTGAAGTCGAGCACCGGAGGCGGCAGGGGCGCGCCCGACACGGTGCCCGCGGCAGCGCCCGCCTGGGGAGACGGCGCCGCCGCGGGATCGGCCCCCGACCCGGCACAGCCCACGAGGGCCAGCGCGAGCAGCCCGGCGCGGGGGCGGTCAGTGAAACGCGGGGACGAGCGGCGCGGGACTCGGAACATCTGCCCTCCTTGGATACAGTCTGTATACAATCACGCAGAGGGTGTTGGGGCCGGCTGGCGCTCCCCCGCAAGGCACGGCGGCCGTCCGCATCGGGACGTCAGCCCGGGGCCGTCCCCCGGTCGCCCGCCCGGGCCCGGCGGCGCAGCTCGAGGCCCCCGGCGCCCCAGGCCAGGGCCAGCTCGAGCGGCAGCTCGGCCCACATCCAGGCCGGCCCGCCGATCGTCGCCATGTTCTGCACACTGCCCATCACCGTGAGCACCCCGACCACCATCGCCAGCTCCCGCGGCCGCGATCCCGCCAGCCGGGCAGCGAGCCACCCGCCGAGGGCGGCCTGGGTGAGGTGGGCGAGCACGGGCACGACAAAGGCGCGCGCCGGCAGCCCGGCCACGTAGGCGGCGAAGGCCACCGGGTCGGCCATGTCGAGCGCGCCGGGCGGCGGAAAGGCCATCATGTTCGCCATCACGAGGGCCATGTTGGCGCAGGCGCCGACCAACAGGCCCGCGAGCACCGCTCCGATGTTGCGCAGCATCCACCACCTCCCCGGGGCCCGGCGCCCCCGTGGACACCGCCCCTCCGCCAGTGTGGCACGGCGGACCAGCGGGCGGCGCCCCCCCCCCATCGCCGCCCGGGCGGTCCGGGGCTGGGCCCGGCCCCCGTCGCCCGGTTAGGCGCCGGGGCCACGCCTGTGCCTCCCCCTCGGGCCCTCCCCCCGCCCGAGACGGTCCCCGGCCCAGGCCCGACCCGGAAGGACCCATGAGCAAGTCGCCGAGCATCATCTACACCTACACCGACGAGGCCCCCGCCCTGGCGACCTGGTCCTTCCTGCCCATCATCGAGGCCTTCGCCAGCAAGGCCGGGGTGGCCGTCGAGTCGCGCGACATCTCGCTCGCCGGCCGGGTGCTCGCCAACTTCCCCGACTTCCTGACCGAGGACCAGCGGGTTCCCGATGCCCTGGCCGAGCTCGGCGCGCTGGCCAAGCGCCCCGAGGCCAACATCATCAAGCTGCCCAACATCAGCGCCTCGATCCCCCAGCTCAAGGCGACCATCGCCGAGCTCCAGGCCGCCGGCTTCGCCCTGCCCGACTACCCCGAAGAGCCCGAGAACGACGACCAGCGCGCCATCAAGGCCCGCTACGACAAGGTCAAGGGCTCGGCCGTGAACCCGGTGCTGCGCGAGGGCAACTCCGACCGCCGCGCCCCCAAGGCGGTCAAGCAGTACGCCCGCAACAACCCCCACCGCATGGGCAAGTGGACGGCCGACTCGAAGTCCCACGTGGCGACCATGGCCGCCGGTGACTTCCGCCACAACGAGCAGTCCGTGACCGTGCCCGCTGCCACCACCGTGCGCATCGAGCACGTGGCCGCCGACGGCAGCACCACCGTGCTCAAGGACGGCCTCGCCCTCCAGGCCGGCGAGATCATCGACGGCACCTTCATGTCCAAGTCGGCCCTGCTGGCCTTCCTGGCCGACCAGGTGACCGACGCCCGCGAGCAGGGCGTGCTCTTCTCGCTCCACATGAAGGCCACCATGATGAAGGTGTCCGACCCGGTCATCTTCGCCCACGGCGTGCGCACCTTCTTCGCCCCCCTCTTCGAGAAGCACGGCGCCCTCTTCGACGAGCTCGGCGTCGACGTGGCCAACGGCTTCGGCGACCTCGTCGGCCGCCTCGACCAGCTGCCCGCCGACAAGAAGGCCGAGGTCGAGGCCGACATCGAGGCCGTCTTCGCCAGCGGCCCGGCCATCGCCATGGTCGACAGCGACCGCGGCATCACCAACCTGCACGTGCCCAGCGACGTCATCATCGACGCCAGCATGCCCGCCATGATCCGCACCAGCGGCTGCATGTGGAACGCCGAGGGCAAGACGCAGGAGACCAAGGCCGTCATCCCCGACTCCTCCTACGCCGGCGTCTACCAGGCCGTCTTCGACGACTGCAAGGCCAACGGCGCCTACGACCCGACCACCATGGGCAGCGTGCCGAACGTGGGCCTCATGGCCCAGAAGGCCGAGGAGTACGGCTCTCACGACAAGACCTTCATCCTCGAGGCCGCGGGCCGGGTGCGCGTGGTCGACGCCGCGGGCACCGAGCTCATCGCCCACGCGGTCGAGGCCGGCGACATCTGGCGCGCCTGCCAGGTCAAGGACGCCCCCGTGCGCGACTGGGTCAGCCTCGCCGTGCGCCGCGCCCGCGCCAGCGCCACCCCCGCCGTCTTCTGGCTCGACGCCGATCGCGCCCACGACGCCCAGCTCATCGAGAAGGTCAAGGCCTACCTCGCCGAGGAGAACACCGAGGGCCTCGAGCTCCACATCATGAGCCCCGTCGAGGCCACCCGCTTCAGCGTGGCCCGCATCCGCCAGGGCCTCGACACCATCAGCGTCACCGGCAACGTGCTGCGCGACTACCTGACCGACCTCTTCCCCATCCTCGAGGTGGGCACCAGCGCCAAGATGCTCAGCATCGTGCCGCTGATGAACGGCGGCGGCCTCTTCGAGACCGGTGCCGGCGGCTCGGCCCCCAAGCACGTCCAGCAGTTCCAGAAGGAGAACCACCTCCGCTGGGACAGCCTCGGTGAGTTCCTCGCCCTGGCCGTGTCCTTCCAGCACCTCGCCGAGCGCTTCGACAACGCCGGCGCCAAGGTGCTCGGCGAGACCCTCGACGACGCCACCACCCGCTACCTGCTCGAGAACAAGTCGCCCTCCCGCAAGGTGGGCGAGCTCGACAACCGCGGCAGCCACTACTACCTGGCCATGTACTGGGCCCAGGCCCTCGCCGCCCAGAGCGACAACACCGAGCTGGCCGCCCACTTCGGCCCCATCGCCCAGAAGCTGGCCGACGCCGAGGCGACCATCGTGGGCGAGCTGAACGGCGCCCAGGGCACCCCCATGGACATCGGCGGCTACTACTACCCTTCGCCCGCCCTGGGCAAGAAGGCCATGCGGCCGAGCGCCACCCTCAACGCCATCGTGGCCGAGATCTGAGCGACCACGGGGGCCCCTCCCGGGCCCCCACATCGCCCAAGACGTCCAACATCAGGGCATCTGGACCCACACTGCCCCGTCGACCATGTCGGCGGGGTAGCTCGTGAGGGGCACCGAGGTCGGACCCGAGAGCACGCTGCCGTCCCGGCGGAAGGCGGCGCCGTGGCAGGGGCAGACGAAGCGCCCCTCGACGAAGGCCACGTCGCAGCCCTGGTGGGTGCAGGCCCGGCTGACCACCACCACACAGTCGGCGTCGGGACGGGCCAGCACGACCGCCCGCCCCGAGATCTCCAGGGCCACCCCCTCCCCCACGGCGGGCAGCGGGTCGAGGGCCACCGCCGTCCAGCCGTCGGCGCCGGGGGTGGCCGCGGCCGCACAGACATCCGGCGGCGCCCCCGTGTCGGCGGCCCCGGCGTCCCCGCCCGCGTCCCCGGCCCCTCCGCTGTCGGCCTTGGTCGCCGGCGGCGGCGTGCTGCAGCCCAGGCAGAGACCGAGGGTGAGCAGCGAGCCGTCGCGCAGCAGCACGCGGCGGGAGGGAGCGAGCAGCGTCATCGGGACCCCCGGGGCGGCGCCCAGGGTAGCGCAGGCGGGCCCCGGCCCCTCAGCCCGCCGCCCGGGCGAAGGGCAGCGAGAGCTGGGCCGGCTGGACGTCGGCGGCGGAGAGGCCCGTGACCCCGAGGCCGATGAGCCGCACCGGTCGGCGCCCGGCGGCCGTGGCCTCGAGCAGATCGACCGCCGCCCGGAGGATGGGCACGACCTCGGCCGTGGGCGTCCGCAGGGTCACCGAGCGGGTGTGGGTCTCGAAGGGGGCGTAGCGGATCTTGAGCACGACCGTGCGGCCCACGGTCTCGGCGCGCACGAGGCCCGCACAGATGCGGCGGGCCTGGCCGTCGAGCACCCGGATGAGGGCACCGACGTTGTGGACGTCGCGGGCGAAGGTGCGCTCGGCGGAGCGAGAGCGCCGGGCCCCCCGGGCGCCCACCGGCGAGGGGTCGATGCCGTGGGCCGCCCGCCAGAGCCAGGCCCCGCGGTCGCCCAGCTCGGCCTGGAGGGCTGGCAGCCCCCGGGCCGCGATGTCGCCGATGCGGTGGAGGCCGGCGGCCTCGAGACGGGCGGCGGTGCGGGGCCCCACCCCCCAGAGCTTGCGCACGGGCTGGGGCCAGAGGAAGGCACAGACCCGCGCCGGGGGCACCACGGTCAGGCCGTCGGGCTTGCGGTGTCGCTGGCGATCTTGGCCACGAGCTTGGTGGAGGCGACCCCGGCCGAGGCGGTCAGGCCCAGCTCGTCGCGGATGCGGGCCCGGAGGTGGGCGGCGACGGCGCGGCCCGTGTCGAGGCCGAGCTTGTTCTCGGTGACGTCGAGGAAGGCCTCGTCGAGGGAGATGCCCTGGAGCTGGTCGCTGACCTCGCGGAAGATCTCGAAGAGCTGGGCCGAGACCGCCTTGTAGCGGGCGAAGTCGGGGGCGAGAAAGACCCCCTGGGGACAGCGCCGGGCGGCCACCACACCGGGCATGGCGCTGTGGACGCCGA
>CAXQUZ010000283.1:0-10539 GCA_964226865.1 Myxococcota bacterium
TAATTTGATAAATTTAAATATATATTTGAATTTTGAAAATCATTTTGAGAAGAATATAAATTTGAAATAAGAAATAAAAATTCACCGACTAAATCGTTATGATTTTTACAAGAAAAAATTTTTTTAAATTCATTAAAATTTTTATTTTCAATCCACAATTTTGTTTGACTAAGTAAAATGGGAGTGTTGATAATATTTAAATCATTTGCGATATTTTCTACTTCTTTAAAATTACCTATTGATATCAAATAATTTAAATAGAAATGTATATATCTTGAGTAATCGCCATCACTATTATTTATTAAATTGAAAAAATACGAGGCAGTTTTTTCCTCATTTAAATAACACCTTTGAAATGTTTCAGAGATGTACGTTAAATTACCGTAGTTCTTTTTTTGAGATTGAATTTTTCCTTGTTTAAAAACATAAACAAATTGTTTTAAAGTTTCAAAAATTACTAATTTAAAACCATCATTATTTGCAAATGGTAATGATTTATCTAAATAACTTTCTATGGCGCTGCCGGTGCGGAAGCTCGGGGGTGGCGGGCCCGCGAGGCCCCGGCGCGGACCGCCCTGGTCCAGCTGGGCGAAGGCGACCTCGGCGTTCTGGCCGGCGGCGTCGTCGCTGCGCAGCCGGGCGCCGCCGCTGCGGCTCTGGTCCACCCGCAGGCTCGGGGCGACGAGGCCACGCACGAAGCCGTGGACCGCCCCGAGGGTCTCGGAGCGGGCGAGCACCGGGCGGAGGGCGCGCGGGGCGCCGATGGTGCTGCCCGCGAGGGCCGCGTCGAGGGCCCGGTCGCGCAGGGCGGGGTCGTGGGGCAGCGAGCGCCGGTCCAGCTCGCTGAGCTGCAGGGCGACGTCCATGCGGGCCGCGGGCTCCCGAAACCAGACGCTCGCGCCGGGGCCCGCCATGGCCCGGGCCGTGCTCTGCTGCCAGCTGGCGAGCAGGGGGCTGCGCACGGGGTGGAGCTCTTCGGCCACCCGGACGGTGGTCCAGTCGCGCTCGGCCGCAGCGGCAGGGCAGGGGAGCAGCATCCCCGCGCCCACAGCGAGCACCCCGAGCGCCCAGCGCCAGCCCCGCGACGCAGCCGCCCGCCGCCCCGCAGGGGGGCCGTCGGTGGACGGCGCGGGCACGTCATGGGCGAGCAGCGGCACTCCCTGCCGGCAGCGGGCGCGGCTCCGGACGCGCGCCCGGAGACCCCGGCTCCCCCCTTGGTCTAGCACAGCCGCCGGCGGGTCGCTGGGGCGCCCGGGGGCTCCGGACGGCTTCTGTCCGGTTGTGTGTCGGATGCGGCCCGCCATCGGCGCCCTGGGTCCCCAGCGGTTATCGGGCGGCGTCATTTGGCCTGGAGTCGGAGAATTGGTCCGAGGTTCGCCGCTGGTGCGGTTCCTCGTGGCCTCCGGCGCCGCCCCTCGGTGCCAGGAGCGGTCCCTCCGCCCCGACCGGGCCCAGCGCTCGCCACCGGCGAGGAGGTTCCCCTGATGGAAATGTTGCGACGGATCTGGCTCGGTGCTGCCGGCGGGATGCTGGCCGGCACCCTGGTGGGCTTGGGCGAGGCCATGGTGATCCTCACCAGCTCGGCCACCGGCGAGTACCAGGCCCTGGTCTACGCCTCGGTGCTCTACGCCTGCATCGGCCTCGGCATGGGCGTCGGCGTCGGCGTCGGCCTCGCGGTCCTGGGCAAGCTCTGGAAGAAGCTCTCCGACCCGCTGGCCTGGGCCCTCGGCTTCGTGGGCGTCTTCACCCCCCTCGGCCTCGTCATCACCCGCTACGTCGTCAACAAGGTGGTCTACGCCGAGGCCGGCGTGCCCGGCTCCACGATGCTTGCCATCCTCGGCGGCTTCGCGGTCTTCGGGCTGCTGGTGCTGTGGCTGGGCAGCGTGCTGCTCTCCCGCACCCCCCTCAAGGCCCTGCTCAAGCCCAAGGGCCACTTCGCCGCCTACGGCGCCCTGGTCGGCCTCTCGGCCATCTACAGCTTCGCCCCCGGCGGCGAAGACCCCGCGGGCACCATGGCCCCGGCCAAGCCCGCCAAGGACACCCCCGAGGGCGCGCCCGACGTGGTGCTCGTCGTCGTCGACACCATGCGCGCCGACTACATCGGCACCTACGGCAACACCGACGGTCTGACCCCCAACATCGACAAGCTCGCGGCCGAGTCGGTGGTCTTCGAGCAGTACGTCACCCAGGCCAGCTGGACCCGTGCCAGCTTCGCGTCGCTCTACACCTCGGCCCCGCCCTCGTCCCACAAGTCGAAGCTCAAGGTCCAGCCCCTGCTCGACGAGAACGAGACCCTCGCCGAGGTCATGAGCGCCCGGGGCTACGCCACCGGCGGCATGCCCAACAACATCAACGTCACCCGCTCCTTCAACTTCCAGCAGGGCTTCGACTGGTTCGAGTACCAGGCCCCCAGCTACATCGCCGGCGCCGCCGAGAGCAGCGCCCAGCTCAGCATGTACAACGTGCTGCGCAAGGTCCGCGACACGCTGACGGCCGGCTCCTACACGGTGACCGACTACTACCAGCCCGCCGAGGTCGCCCTCGACCGGGCCCGCAGCTTCATCAAGTCCAACAAGGACGCCGACAACCGCTGGTTCCTGGTCATCCACCTCATGGAGCCCCACGACCCCTACTTCTCGCATCCCTACGACGGCAACGCCGTGGGCCGCGCCTGGCGTCCGAACCCCGACCCCTCCGAGGCCGACGAGCTCAAGGGCCTCTACCGGGGCGAGGTCAAGCACATGGACACCGAGCTCGGCAAGTTCATCGACTGGATGAAGGCCGAGGGCGCCTGGGACGACACCCTCTTCCTGCTCACCGCCGACCACGGCGAGGAGTTCCAGGAGCACGGCGGCTGGTGGCACGGCATCACGCTCTACGACGAGCAGATCCACGTGCCCCTCATCGTGAAGACCCCCGGCGCCACCGAGCAGGGCTGGCGGGTGCCCTGGCAGGTCCGCGAGATCGACGTGGCCCCCACCATCGCCACCTTCGCCAAGGTCGACGCGCTGCCCCCCACCTGGATGGGCGCCGACATCTTCGACAGCGACGCCCGGTCCACCATGGCCGCGCTCCACGCGCCGAAGCCGCCCCCGGCCCCCGAGGGCGAGGCGGGCGACGAGGCCGGTGACGCGGCGGGCGAGGGCGCTGCGGCCGCCGCCGAGCCGGTCATCAGCATCGAGACCCTCGGCCGCGTGGCCATCGCCGAGCAGGACTTCGAGGGCAACAAGATCGACGCCATCCGCAAGGGCGGCTGCAAGTACATCCGCACCAACGAGGGCAACCCCCGCGGGCTGCCCACCCTGGCCGTCTTCGACGTGAAGACCGACATCACCGAGCAGAAGAACCTCGCCGAGGCCGGCGGCGGTGGCTGTGACCTCGCCGACCTCGAGGCCAACCTCGACGGCGCCATCACCGAGGCCAAGATGAACAGCCCGGTCGAGGGCGAGGGCGGTGTCGTCGACATCTCCTGCGACGAGTGCCAGCGGCTGCTGATGCTGGGCTACATGTCCGACTGCTCGGCCTCTTGCGGCAAGTGAAGACGCCCCGGCCTGTGGCGGAGCGGCCCCTCCGCATCGTCCAGGCCGCGGCCTTTCCCTTCCCCAGCGCCCAGGGCTCCCAGGTCTACGTCCGCGGCATGGCGCGGGCCCTGGCGCAGCGGGGGAACACGGTCACCGTCGCCTGCTATGCCCATGGCGACGGTGTTCCCGATGACTGCTACCGGGTCGTGCGCACGCCGCCGGTCCCGGGCTACCGCAACCTCCGGGCCGGTCCCGACCTGGTCAAGCCGGTGCTCGACCTGGCGCTGGCCGCCCGGCTCGCGGCCCTCGACGCCGACGTGGTCCACGCCCACAACTACGAGGCCCCCCTCGCGGCGGCCCTCGCGCGGCTCCACACCCGCACCCCCATCGTGTACTGCGCCCACAACACCATGGGCGAAGAACTCCACACCTACTTCTCGGGTCGCGTCGCCCGGGGCCTCGCCCGGCGGGCCGGTCGGCTGCTGGATCGCACGGTGCCCCGGCTCGCCGACCACGCCCAGGCCCTCAGCCCCGGGGCCGTCTCGGTGCTCGAGGGCCTCGGCTGCCGCAGGGTGAGCTTCGTGCCCCCCGGGGTCGACCCCGCCGATCTCGCGCCCGTCGCGCCGGCCCCGCTGCCGGGCGACCGCTGGGTCATCTACGCCGGCAACCCCGATCGCTACCAGGATCTCGACGTGCTCATCGCCGCCATGCACCACCTCCCGGACGCGGGCCTGGTGATGGTGAGCGCGAGCCCCCTCGACGCCTGGGCCGGCTGTGGCCTGCCCCGGCTCCGCCTCGTCCAGACCTCCGACTTCACCGAGGTCCGGCGCTGGCTCGCAGCCGCCGACGTGGCCGCACTGCCCCGGGCCACCTGCACGGGCTACCCGATCAAGCTCCTGAACTACCTGGGCATGGGGCTGCCCACCGTGGCGGCCGCCGGCTCGGCCCAGGACCTCCCCGGGGTGGTCTCCGTGCCCGACCGCGACCCCGTGGCGCTCGCCCGTGCCCTGGCGCGCCTGCTCGACCAGCCCGACCACCGTCGAAGCCTCGGCGCCGCGGCCCGGGACCACGTGCTGTCGGCATGCACCTGGGATGCCCGCGCGGCCGAGCTTGAGGCCCTGTACCGGCGGGTGCTCCAGCGCCCCCCCGTGCGATGGCAGATGTCGGGTCGCGTTCCCTGACGGTATGATGCGCACCGCCCGCCCTTGGGCACTGTGAAGTGGAGACGAACATGCGACGCCACCTTGGGTTTGTGGCCCTGTTGGCCCTCGGGGTCGTGACAGGTTGCAAGGACTCCAAGCCCACGGGCTCTGCGGTCGAGCCAGAAGGCAGCGGCGGCGGTGACGACGGCACCGGAGACGACGGCACCGGCGACGAGGGCACCGACGACGGCACCGACGACGGTGGTGACGAGGGGGGCGAAGACGTCTCCTACGCCTTCGAGGACCGGGGCGACGTGGTGCCCTTCGAGGACGAAGAAGGCACGGCCCTCATCGACCTGTCCGACCAGACGGGCGACGAGTCCAACAAAGACAACGAGTTCCTGCTCGTGCTGATCAACACCAGCACGACGGCCTACGGCTACGAGCTCCGCTACACCGAGGCCCCCGAAGACACCGACACGGGTGGGGGCGGCGCGGCGGGCCCGGCGGGTCCGCTCGCGGTCGCGTCCCCGGCGGCTCCGGCGGCCCTGAGCCCGGGACGCGCGCGTCTTCGTGAGGCGCGCCGCACGGGTCGCCTCGGCCCCGCGACGCCCCCGGCTGCGCCCCCGCCGCCCTACGGCGCCAGCGACATCGGCAGCGCCCGTCGCCAGTTCCAGGTCCGCGACAGCATCGAAGACGACGACTCCAGTGAGCCGGTGGACGCCACCCTCTGGGCCGTCGGCAGCTACGTCGACATCTGGGTGGATGACGGCTGGCCCATCAACTTCGACGCCGACTGCGACGGCACCCCCGAGCGCATCCACCCCGCGGGGGCCTTTGGCTTCGACAACTGCGATCTGGCCCTCATCGCCGACGCCATCGACGCCAACATCCACCCGACCATGTCGACGGTCTTCGGCGACGTCCCCGACGTCAACGGCGACGGCAAGGTCACGGTCGTCATCACACCCAACCTCAACCAGATGACGACCTTCCTCGACGAAGAGGACGACTCCTACGGCGAGGTCGTGCGCTCCTACGTCGACCCCGAGGTCGATCTCAACGACTTCGACGCCTCCGACAACCCGAACTCGAACGAGCAGGAGATCATCTTCGTCTTCGCGCCCGACGAGTCGGGTGCCGTCAACCCGGCCGCCCGCACCTCGGTCGACTCCTACACCGAGGTCGAGCTGCTCGCCGAGGTCGCCCGGGGCTACCAGCGGCTGATCTCCTACAAGTACCACGTCATCGACACGGGCAACGAGGACGGCGAGACCACCTGGGTCCAGGAGGGCCTCAGCGCCCTCGCTGCCGACCTCACGGGCTTCGGCTCGGTCTACTACGACGACGTGTGGGACTACCTCGACGCCCCCCACATCACCCCCCTCGTCGACGAGAGCGACCTCGAGGTCATCAACACCGACCAGTGGGGCGCCCAGTACCTCTTCTTCCGCTGGCTCTACGAGCACGCCGACGACCTCGCGACCCTCGGCCAAGACAGCGAGGGCGGCGCCGGTGACACGGGCGGTGGCTCGGGCCTCACCGGCGAGCAGCTCGTCGCCCAGCTGGTCCAGAGCTCGGACGTGGGCACCGACAACATCACGAACATCACCGGCCTGAGCATGGAAGAGCTGGTGCTCTACTGGCAGGTCTCGATGGCGACGGCTGGCCGCGAGAAGTCGGACGGCTCGGCGCTCGTCTCCGAAGACGAGTGGCCCCCCTACGACGCCGCCACGACGGTGACGGCCCCCACCTCGTCGCCCTCGGCCGGCGACCTCTACGGGGCCAACGGCTACCAGCAGGGCATCAACCTCGCCGGCGTGAACACCTTCATGGAGGGCGGCTTCACCGACGGCGGCACGGCCGAGAATGTCGAGCGCCGGGTCACCACCTCCGGCCTCGATCTCTCCACCATGGTGACGGGCTTCAACTACTTCGGCTACGTCGCGGCCAACTACGGCACCCAGGTCACCCGCCTCTCCGACATCCCCTACGACGAGGGCGCCCTGCTCGTGGACGCGCTCGGCTCGGGCTACATCGGCGTGGTCGTGCGGCTCGAGGATCCGGCCAGCCCCGACTACATCGTCGAGAACATCTTCTCGTCCACCGACGCCACCGACGTCTCGCTCCAGGCCCTGCCCGCCGACGGCACCCCCATCCGGGCCCTCGGCGCCATCCAGGACAAGGGCGCCTCCTTCATCCGCACCGCCGACGGCGAAGAAGAGCTGGCTCCGGTCTACGACACCGACCGCTTCCTGCTCGATCTCACCGACCGCGCGGCCAGCGAGACCGTCAAGATCTCGGTCCACCTCGAGCGCCGCTACGTCGATCGCTCGGGCACGGTCGGTCCGAGCGATCCCTGGCTCTCCGTGGTGCCGAAGAACCTCGTGCCCCACCCGACCGTCTCGACGATCAACTCCTCGTCCTGCTCGGGCCACCCCATCACCTTCGCCTACCCGAGCTCGGTCACCGAGCACCTCTACTACCAGCTCTTCTTGAGCTCCGATGCCGTCGGCACCGACTTCCAGAGCGAAGAGGAGGAGGGCGACTCCGGGGCGACCGACGGGGGCGGCACGGGCGGCGAGGGCGGCGGCGAGGCCAGCACCGACTTCGACCCCTGCGGCACCCTCCCCGACGACGACACGGGCGCCGCCACGACCCTCGACTGCACCAACGACTTCGACCTGGACGGCGTGCCCGACGCCCTCGAGGCCCTGCCCTCGACCTTCCTCCAGCAGGTCCAGGTCATGCAGTGCAACGCCTACGGCCGGGGCGGCTTCGTGCCCGTCGGCTCCGAGATCATCGACACCGACCACATCGACGAGGACGAAGACTCCTACTTCGACCGGGCGGCCAACCTCGGCGGGCTCTTCGGCGAGGACGGCGAAGAGGCCTACCTCGAGACCGAGCTCACCGGCGGCGCCGAGTACCTCATCGTGGTCGGCGCCGGCGACGACACGGGCCCCTACGAGCTGACGGTCACCCAGCTCAACGACTGATCCGGTCGGTCCGCCCGCGGTCGTGGACGCTGCCCCGCGCAGCCCCACGGCCGCTTCGCATTCCGGGCTGCCGCCTGCCGGGGCCCGCTCTCCGTCCCCAGGTCGCCGTGCCCCGCCCCTCGTCCCTGCCGCCCCGGGCCACCCCGCCCGCGCCCACCGCCGCCGAGCTGCGCCGCGCGGTGGGCATGTTCGTGCTGACCTGGCTCAGCGTCTACTGGACCTACGGCACGACCTGGGCCGGTGGCGGGATGCTCTCGCCCTTCACCGATCCCGAGATCGCCAGCCAGAGCGCCCAGTTCGCCGTCGCGCTGATGACCATCTTCCTGGCCCACGAGCTCGGCCACTACCTGGTCGCCCGCCGCCACGGCATGGAGCAGACCCTCCCGCTCTTCCTGCCCTTTCCCATGGCCTTCGGCACCCTCGGGGCCATCATCCGCCTCCGCACGCTGCCGCCGAGCCGCTCGGCCCTGCTCGAGATGGGCGCCGCCGGTCCGCTCGCGGGCTTCGTCGTGGCGCTCGTCGTCATGGCCATCGGCCTGCCCGGCACCGAGGACGCGGCCACCCCGGTCATCACCATGGCCTGGCCGCCCCCGCCCCCGAGCGGCATCTGGACCCTGCTGGCGCCCGTCTTCGAGGTCCTCGACGGCCTGCTGTCCGCGGTCTGGACCCCGCCGCCCGTGCCCGACGGCCCCGTCACCCTCCCGCTCACCATCATGGCCAACCCCCCCATCATGGACCTCATGGGCACCGTGCTGCTGGGCGCCCCTCCGGGCCGCTACGCGAGCCTCTCGCCGCTGGGCTTCGCGGCCTGGGCCGGCTGCTTCCTCACAGCCATGAACCTGCTGCCCATCGGCCAGCTCGACGGGGGCCATGTCACCAATGCCCTCGCGCCGACCCACGCCCGGCGCCTGTCGCTGGTCGCCCTGGGGCTGACCTTCGCCGGCGGCTTCCTCACCTGGCCGGGCTGGGCCTTCTGGTCTGTGCTCCTCTTCTTCCTCGGGGCCACCCGCAGCCTCCCGGTCCACCCGACACCGCCCCTCACGCTCCGGGCGCGCCTCACCGCCGCGGCGGCCCTCGTCGCCTTTGTGTCCTGCTTCATGCCGGTCCCCATCGACATGGAAGAGGTGCCCCTCGACCAGCTCGATCTGCGCGACGAGGACGGCCGGCCCATCACCGCCGACGACATCCGCGCGTGGCGGACCGAGGCCGCTGGTGGGGCAGGGGATGACACGTCAAGCACTGGCCGAGAGATCGACTGAACGGTACAACGGTGCCACCGCCGGGCCTGCTGCGCCCGTGCCCCTGGAGGCCTCGTGCACCGTCTGCCCGCCGGCATTCTCGCCGCCGCCCTCTCGCTCTGGTCGGCCGCGGCCGCTGCGGCCCCCTTCTACGTCGAGTCACCGGGGGTCGAGACCCGCGAGAAGGCCCAGGCCATGATGGTTGCCGCCACCACCGCCCACCCGGGCATGGGCCAGGCCCGCATCCTCCGCCGCTACGTCCGGGGCGCCGGCTGGCGCTACCTCGTGCACGTCGACGACGTGGGCCGCGAGAAGGACGCCCGGGTCCTGGCCGGGGTCTTCGGCAGCGGTGCGGTCGTGATCGATCTCGAGTCTGGCGCCGCCATCGTCGGCAGCACCGAGGGGCCCGTGCCGCCCCCGCCGCCCCCGAGTCCCACCATGGACGAGGACGAGGGCGCTGCTGCTGGCGGACTGTTCCGGCGCCGAGACCGCGCGGACGAAGACGCCCCGGTGATCATCGCGCCGCCCCCCGCACCCGCGGCTGCCCCCGCCCCGCCACCGCCCCCCGCCCCACCCACCCCCGCCGACCGCCAGCGGGAGGCCGAGGGACTCCTCCGGGCCGCCGCCCGTGCCCACGGCGGCGCTGCGGGCGGGCTCGCCCGGGTCAGCCAGACCCCCCAGCTGACCTTCGCCTACACCCGCCGGGTCCCCGACGCGACCGGAGAGGGCACCCTCGTCGCCCACCACACCTACCGACGCTCCGCTGTCGGCGGCATGCGCCTCGACGTCGACGTCAAGAAGGGCGGCGGCGTCGACAGCACCACCGTGGTGCGCCCCGAGGGCGAGGCCTGGGTGGTGGTCAACGGCACCCCCACCACCCGTGACTCCCAGCGGGCCGCCGAGGTGGTCCAGCGCTTCGGCCCCGAAGAGCTGCTGCGCGTGCCCCTCGGGCTTCCCCAGGACCTCGAGGAGCGGGGCGCCTGGCGCGGCCTCCAGGTCGTGGGCCCCGAAGACGACATGCTCGTGCTCGCCCCCATCGACGCCGCCCCCGGCCGGGTGGGCCTCGTCGATGCCGCCGTGTTCCGCGACGACCACCACCTCGCCCGGGTCACCTGGCGCCGGGGCAGCGACACCATCACCTACCGCTTCTCCGGCTACTTCCTCGCCGACGACGGCGTCGCCGTGCCCAAGAAGGTCCGCATCGAGGCCGACGGAGAGCTCGTCGAAGAGATCCAGATCGACACCCTCGACGCCAAGAAGCCCGTGCCCGTCGAGCTCTTTCGCAAGTGATCCAAGAATCTTCGACCGAGCCCGAGATCTCGACCGATTTTCGTTGACACCCCCCGGAGGGCCTCATATATCTGCCGGCGCTTCGGGGGGGCATCGCCACCGCGGAGCACGGCCCAACGGTCGCTTCGGAGCGCTCGCTGGCGTAGCTCAACTGGCAGAGCAGCAGTTTTGTAAACTGCAGGTTGCGGGTTCGAGTCCCACCGCCAGCACTCCGAAATGATCGAGAAACTGACTCGACAGTTCGGCCAACGGTCTTTATATCGCTGAGCGAAACGCGTCGGAGCAGGCCCCTGAGGGGGATTGCCCGAGTGGTCAAAGGGAACGGGCTGTAAACCCGTCGGCTTCGCCT
>CAXQUZ010000284.1:0-3485 GCA_964226865.1 Myxococcota bacterium
GGGGAGGGGTGGGGGCCAGACCGGACGCGGGCGAGCGTAGCGCAGGGGGGCTTGTGGTCGCCGGTGGCGGGCGGTAGGGTTGCGACATGACTGACAGTCAGTCAGCACCCGAGTCCCCCGTCGACGCCCGCGCGGCCCGGCGCCGCGTGCTCTTGGACGTGGCCCGCCGGCGCTTCGTGGCCGAGGGCTACAAGAAGACCCCCGTCTCGGCCATCGTGCGCGAGGCCGGCGTGGCCCAGGGCACCTTCTACCTCTACGTTCCGAACCAGCAGGCCGTGCTCGCCGAGCTGCGCCGCGAGGTCTTCCGGGACTACGCCCAGACCCTCCAGGCCTGTGCGGCCCTGCCGGCGCCCGCGGACGAGCGGCTCGCGCGGGTCGTGGTGGAGATGGCCGCGGCCGTCGCCCGCAACCTCGACCTCGAGCGGGTCTTCCGCCACGCCGAGTCGGCCGAGGAGACCCTGCTGGCCGCCCGCCAGGGCCGGGCCCGCCTCGCCCGCGCTGCCCTGGTCTTCATCGAAGAGGGCGTGGCCGCGGGCACCTTCGTCGGCCCCGCCTCGCTCCACATCGCCGGCTTTGTCGTCACCCTCTTCGACAACATCCTCTACGAGGCCCTGAGCTGCGAGCCCGCGGCCCTGCCCACCGTGGTCGCCGAGAGCCTGCGCTTCGTGCTGCGGGGCATGGGGGTGGCCCCCGCCCGGGTCGCCGCGCTGGTCGCCGCCCACCCCTGCCCCGCCGGCCCGTCCTCCCTTGCCCCCGAGAGCGCCTGATGCCCGAGATCCAGAGCCGCATCGACCCCGCCAGTGCCGAGTTCGGCCGCCGCCGCGACGAGATGTGCGCGCTCACCGCCGAGCTGCGCGCCCTCGAGGCCGGGGTGCGGGCCCACGCCGAGCGCGCCCGGGGCCGCTTCGAGGCCCGCGGCCAGCTCATGCCCCGCGAGCGGGTCGACCGGCTGCTCGACCCGGGCGCCCCCTTCCTCGAGCTGTCGACCCTGGCGGGCACGGGCATGCACGACGACGACGGCAAGCGCACGCTCTCCGGCGGTGGGAACATCGTGGGCATCGGTGTGATCAGCGGGGTGCGCTGCATGGTGGTGGCCAACGAGTCGGCCATCAAGGGCGGCTCGGTGACCCCGATGGGGCTGCGCAAGAGCCTGCGGGCCCAGGAGATCGCCCTGCGCGAGCGGCTGCCCGTGGTGTCGCTGGTCGAGAGCGGCGGCGCCAACCTGCTCTACCAGAGCGAGCTCTTCGTCGACGGGGGGCGGGTCTTCGCGAACATGGCGCGGCTCAGCGCGGCGGGCATCCCCCAGGTGACCGTGGTGCACGGCTCGAGCACGGCGGGGGGCGCCTACATGCCCGGGCTCTCCGACTATGTCGTGATGGTGCGGGACCAGGCCAAGGTCTTCCTGGCCGGCCCTCCGCTGGTCAAGGCGGCCCTCGGCGAGGACGCCGACGAGGCCGAGCTGGGCGGGGCCGAGATGCACGCCACCGTGGCGGGCACGGCGGAGTACGTCGCCGAGGACGACGCCCACGGCCTCGCCCTGGCCCGGGAGATCGTGGCGGCCCTCGACTGGGACCGGGCCCTGCCCCCCGAGCGGCTGGCGCCGGCCCGGCCCCCGGTCCATCCCGCCGACGAGCTGGCGGGGGTCGTGCCCACCGACGCCCGGGTGCCCTACGACGTGCACGAGGTCATCGCCCGGGTGGTCGATGGCTCGGACTTCCTGCCCTTCAAGGCGGCCTACGGCCCCGAGACGGTCTGTGGCCATGCCCGTGTGAATGGCCGCTCGGTCGGCATCTTGGGCAACAACGGCCCCATCTTCCCCCAGGGCTCGGTGAAGGCCGCCCAGTTCATCCAGCTCTGCGAGCAGGCGGGCCTGCCGCTGCTCTTCCTGATGAACACCACCGGCTACATGGTGGGCCGCGAGGCCGAGCAGGCCGGTGCGGTGAAGCACGGCTCGAAGATGATCCAGGCGGTGGCCAACGCGACGGTGCCCAAGATCACCGTCGTGCTCGGCGGGGCCTACGGGGCCGGCAACTACGGCATGTGTGGCCGGGCCTACGACCCGGACTTCCTCTTTGCCTGGCCCACGGCCCGGGTGGCCGTGATGGGCGGCGAGCAGGCCGCGACCGTCATGAAGATCATCACCCGGGCCAAGTTCGCCCGGAAGGGGCTGCCGCTGGTCGAGGAGGTGCTCGAGGGCATGGCCGACGACCTGCGCCAGAAGCTCGACCGCCAGTCGACCGCCCTCTTCGCGACGGCGCGGGTCTGGGACGACGGCATCATCGACCCCCGCGACACCCGCAGCGTGGTCGGTCTCTGCCTCGAGGTCTGCGCGGCGGCCCGGCGGCGGACCCTGCGCCCCACGAGCTTCGGGGTGGCCCGTGGCTGAGGAGCTGTCCATGAACGAGACCTCCGCTCCGGCGGGCCTTGCCGTCCGCCGCGACGGCCCCTGGCTCCACCTCCGGCTGGACCGACCGGCCCGCCGCAACGCCATGAGCCTCGCCATGGTCGAGGCCCTCCTCGCCCAGTTCGCCGGTCTGGCGGGCCCGGCGGGGGACGGGGTGCGGGCGGTGGTGCTCCGGGGCACCGGGGGCCACTTCTGCAGCGGCGGGGACGTGGCCGACATGCAGGCCGCGGCCGGTGCGCCGGCCACCGACGGCGACCCCATCGCCCGGCTGAACCGGCGCTTCGGCGCCCTGCTCGAGGCCGTGGACGCGGCGCCGGTCGCGGTCGTGGCCGTCTGCGAGGGCGCGGTGATGGGCGGGGGCTTCGGCCTTGCCTGTGTGGCCGACCTGACCCTCGCCGGCACGAGCGCGCGCTTCCGGCTGCCCGAGACCGGGCTCGGCATCACCCCGGCCCAGATCGCGCCCTTCATCGTGCAGCGGGTCGGGCTCTCCCAGGCCCGGCGGCTGGCGGTCACGGGCCAGACCCTCGGCGCCGCCGAGGCCGTGCGCATCGGGCTGGTGCATGAGGCCCACGAAGATGGCCTGTTGGACGATGTCTTGGCCAAGACCCTCGCGGGCATTCGCCGCTGCGAGCCCGGGGCCCTGGCCGCCACCAAGGCCCTGGTGCGGCGTGTCGGCGCCCAGCCGCTGGGGCCCGTGCTCGACGCGGCCGCCGCCGAATTCGCAGCCCTCGCCCGCCGCCCCGAGGCGGCCGCCGGCATGCTGGCCATGCTCACCCGCAGCGCCCCGCCCTGGGCGGAGGACTGATGCGCGAGACCCATCCCTTCGACACCGTGCTCATCGCCAACCGCGGTGAGATCGCCTGCCGCATCATCGCGAGCTGTCGCGCCCGGGGCCTGCGCACGGTCGCCGTCCACAGCGACGCCGACGCCGGTGCCCGCCACGTCCAGCTCGCCGATCTGGCCGTCCACATCGGCCCGACGGCGGTGGCCCGGAGCTACCTCGACCCGGCCCGGGTGCTCGCCGCGGCGGCCCGGGCGGGCGCCGATGCGGTCCACCCCGGCTACGGCTTCCTGTCTGAGA
>CAXQUZ010000285.1:0-2709 GCA_964226865.1 Myxococcota bacterium
AAGCAGCTCGCGGCCGCGTGCATGAAGATCGCCAACGACGTGCGCTGGCTCGCGTCCGGGCCGCGCTGCGGCATCGGCGAGCTGCTCATCCCCGCCAACGAGCCGGGCAGCTCGATCATGCCGGGCAAGGTCAACCCCACCCAGGCCGAGGCGCTCACGATGGTCGCCGCCCAGGTCATCGGCAACGACGCCGCCGTGACGGTCGCCGGCACCCACGGCCAGTTCCAGCTCAACGTCTTCAAGCCGCTGATGGCCCGCAACCTGCTCGAGAGCGCCCGGCTGCTGGGCGACGCCTGCGCGAGCTTCGACCGCAACTGTGCCCAGGGCATCACCGCCGACCGGGCGCGCATCGCCGCGCTCGTCTCCCAGAGCCTCATGCTGGTGACGGCCCTCAACCCCCACATCGGCTACAAGAAGGCCGCCGAGATCGCCCAGAAGGCCCATGCCGAGGGCACCACCCTCCGAGAGGCCTGCCTCGCACTCGGCCACCTCGACGGCGACGCCTTCGACCGCATCGTCGATCCGGCCCGCATGGTCGGCCCCCAGACCGCCGGCGGCTGAGCGCCCGAGCTCAGCGTCCGCGGGCGGCCCGCCACGCCGTCGGCAGCCGCCACCAGGGCACCCCGGGGCGCAGGTGGTGCTCGTGGTGGTAGCCGAAGTGGTAGCAAGCGAAGAAGCTCAGCCACACGGGCAGGTCGAGGGTGTGGGCCCGGTGGTGGTCCCGGTGGCCGCCCGGGCGGGGCCGGTGGGGCAGCCAGGTGCCCACGACGAAGAGCTGGACCGTGCTGAGCAAGGCTGGCGCGACCCAGAAGAGCAGCACATTGGCCAGGGGCAGCCCGAGCCCGTGGCGCAGCAGGTTGAAGACCAGCGCCATGCCGACGAGCTGGCCCGGTCGCAGGTAGCGCCCCATGAAGGCCAGGTACCAGGCGACCAGGCCCGTGCGCTGGCCGTCGTGGCTGTCGGGGTCGCCGGGCTGGGCCGGGGTGGCGTGGTGGCGGTGGTGGGCGGCGCGCAGGCGCGAGAACGAGAAGAGGGCGTAGAGGCCCACGGCGAGGGCGCCCAGGGCGTCGTTGAGGCGGGGGGCGCGGGGGCAGAGGGTGCCGTGCATGGCGTCGTGGGCCGTGATGAAGAGGCCCGTGTAGAGGAAGGTCTGGACGGCCAGCCCGGCCCCGATGAGCAGGGGCCCCACCGGCGCCGGCGGCAGCGCGCCGAGCGGGAGCGACAGCAGCAGCACCAGCCCCGCCGCCCAGGCCCCCAGCACGGCCAGCGCGACCCCGAGGCCCCGGGCCGCGTCGCCCCGGGAGCGGGTCAGCTCGGCCACGGTGCCCGCCCGACCGCTCCAGACTGTGTGCAAAACATGGCGCAAGCCCCCGGTTGGTGTACAGGTCTTGTACACCATTGCGCCGGCGCTGCCCACCGGTCGCGGGAGGGCCCCATGCTCGACGTGCTCACCATCGGCACCGGTCCGGCCGGCCTGGCCATCGCCGCGGCCTGTGCCGCCGAGGGCCTCCACACCGCCACCCTGTCGCCCGATCCGGAGGCGGCGTGGGTGCCCCGCTACGGCGCCTGGGCCGACGAGCTGGCCGGCCTCGACCTCCCGGCGGCCTGCCGCTCCGCCCAGTGGGCCGACACCGTGGTCCACACCCCCCGCCGCCACCGCCTGGGCCGGGCCTATGTGCGGCTGTCGACACCGGGGCTCCAGGCCCACCTCCAGGCCCGCTGCCAGGCGGCGGGGGTCGAGGCCCGGGCGGGCCGGGTCGGCGGGGTCGTGCACGGGACCACCCACAGCCGCGCCCTGCTCGCGGACGGCGGCAGCGTGGCCGCGCGGGTCGTCATCGACGCCTCGGGTGCCGACAGCCCCCTCGTGGCCCGCGCCCCCCGGCGGGTCCAGGCCTGGCAGCTCGCCCACGGCCGGCTGCTCCGGGTGCCCGGCGGCCACCCCTGGCCCACCGACGAGATGGTGCTGATGGACTTCAGGCTGCCCCCCGGCGTGTCGCCGCGCTGGCGCCAGCTGCCGACCTTCCTCTACGCCATGCCCATCGACGAGGAGCACGTCTTCCTCGAAGAGACCTCGCTGGTCCACACCCGCCCGCCGACCCTGGCCGAGCTGTCCCAGCGCCTCGACACCCGCCTCGCGGCCTGGGGGATCCAGGGCCGGGTCGTCGAGGTCGAGCGCTGCCGGATCCCGATGACGAGCCCCGCGCCGCGCCTCGACCAGCGGCTGCTCGCCTATGGGGCCGCGGCCTCGATGGTCCACCCGGCCACCGGCTACCAGCTCGCCCGGGTGCTGCGGGAGGCCCCCCTCGTGGCGGCCGCCGTGGGGGCCAAGCTCCGCGAAGACAACCCACAGCAGGCCATTCTCGACGGATGGCAGACCCTCTGGCCGCCGGCACGGCGCCGCAGCTGGGCCCTCTACACCTTCGGCGCAGAGGTGCTCGCAGCCCTCGACACCCCGCTCACCCAGGCCTTCTTCGCGGCCTTCTTCAGGCTCGCGCCGGCCCGGTGGCAGGGCTTCCACTCGGCGACCCTGTCGCCCGGCGGGGTGGCCCGGGCCATGCTCGCCTTCTTCCTGGAGGCGCCCGGTCGGGTGCGCCAGCAGCTGGTCGCCGCCAGCGCCTCCCGGGCGGGCACGGCCCTCGTCCGGGGCATGCTCCAGGGCTGAAGGCCCTCAGCGCCGAGAGCGACCGCCGCCGCCACCACCGCGCCGGC
>CAXQUZ010000286.1:0-21233 GCA_964226865.1 Myxococcota bacterium
CGAGATCTACACGTCTTAAGACACTCTTTCCCTACACGACGCTCTTCCGATCTGCGGCCATGGCCTCGGAGTAGACCTGCGAGTTGTTGAGGGCGGAGTTCAGGCGGTTCTGCACAGCACCCAGCACCGAGCGACCGCTGTTCACCGACGAGAGGGCGGTGTCGAGCGTGTCGAGGGCGGCTTGGGCGTTGGAGGAGCTGGCAAGGCTCACGCTGTTGATCCCGAGCGCGGACGTGGTCAGGTCGATCAGCTGGATGGCGATCTGGCTGGTCGTGGCATTGTTGATGCCCACCTGCACGTTGATGCTCGTGCCGGAGCCGTCGGCGAGCGAGATCCCGTTGAACTCGGTCGTGGCCGCGATGCGCGCGACCTCGGACTGGAGCTGGAGGAACTCGTCCTGGATGTAGGACCGCTCTTCATTGGCAAGGGTGTCGGAAGCGGACTGCACCGCGAGCTCCCGCATGCGCTGAAGCATGTCGGTCACTTCCTCGGTGGCGCCCTCAGCGGTCTGGATGATGGAGATGCCATCATTCGTGTTCCGCATGGCCTGACCAGTGCTGATCAGGTCGGTCTGGAGGGACGTGGCGACGCCGAGGCCAGCAGCGTCGTCAGCAGCCTTGTTGATCCGCATGCCACTCGAGATCTTGGCGAGAGACTCGCCAAGAGACTTCGTGGTCCGGCCAAGCTTGCCCGACGCCATCATGGCGGAGATGTTCGTACGGACGGTCATGCCCATGGTGGCAACCTCGTCATTTGGGGACGAACGGGGCTGCAGAGTGACCGGGCCGGGCCGATGGGGGCGCGTGACGCGCGGCCAGCGGGGGGCCGGAACAGCTCGACAACGACGTTCGTCAGGGACGTTTGGGTAAGCTGCCCGACGACATGCCGGGTGCTGCTGTGGGTCTTCGGTCGATCCGCACGACCGTTGTAGCACCCACCAGCCTTTTTTTGGCACCCGTCCGACGACTCTGGGCCGTCGCCCGCGGTCGGGCCCCCGCTCTTGGCAAGGGGCCCGTGTGCTCTGGCGCCCCGTCCCCGGCGGCGATGACGGCCGTGTCTGCGGCCATCCGCCCGCCCTGCCCCGGTCCAGAGGGGGGCGGTTGGGTCCCAGGGGCGCGGCAGCGGCGGCCTCCGGGCGGGAGGCGCCCTCCCGCGTCTCCGCCCCTCCCCCCCGATCGTGCCGCAGGCGGCCCCTGTGGCGGCGCTCACGGCAGCGCTCACGGCGGTCGGGTCGGCGTGCCCGGGTCCGGTCCCCGACAGACCACACCCCGCCCGCGGCGTGACCTCCTTGTCACCTTGCCCTCCGGATCCGGCTGCTTTACGGAAAGTGGCTGTGGCAGGCCGTCCGCGCGCGACTTCTCGCGCTGCCCGTCCCCTGCCTCCCTCGGAGTGCCCCATGTCCGCCCCGACCGGCGTCCAGCCCCCCGCCGCCTCGGTCCCCACCTTTGGCCGGCGTCCCGCCCGCATGAACCTCGCCGGCCTGCTCGAGCGCGAGTTCCTGCCACGGGTCGAGAAGCCCAGCCGCTACCTCGGCGCCGAGCTCAACTCGGTGGGCCCCGAGGCCAAGGACCCGGCCAAGGTCGACGTGCGCATCGCCCTCGCCTTCCCCGATCTCTACGACATCGGGCTCGGCAACCTGGGCCTCCACATCCTCTACGCCATCCTCAACAAGCTCGACCACGTCTGGGCGGAGCGGGTCTACGCCCCCGGCCTCGACATGGAGGCCCTGCTCCGCGAGTCCGGCGTGCCGCTCTTCGCGCTCGAGAGCAAGGACAGCCTCGATGCCTTCGACGGCATCGGCTTCACCCTCCAGAGCGAGCTGACCTTCACGAACATCCTCAACATCATCGATCTCGCCGGCATGCCGCTTCGCACTGAGCACCGCCGCGAGTCCGACCCCCTCACCTTCGCGGGCGGCCCGGCGGTCTTCAACCCCGAGCCCCTCGCCCCCTTCATGGACTTCTTCGTCTTTGGCGACGGCGAGGACATCGTCGTGGAGATCGCCGAGGTCTTCCAGCGGGTCGAGGGCCGGGCGGCCCGGCTCCAGGCGCTCTCCGAGATCGAGGGCATCTACGTGCCCGCGCTCTACCCGATGGAGACCCTGCCCGACGGCCGCATCCTGCCGCCGGTCGACGGCCCCAAGATCCGCAAGCGCATCGCCCGGGATCTGAACGGCTCGACCTTCCCCGTGAACTACATCGTGCCCTACACCCGCCAGGTGCACGACCGCATCTCGCTTGAGGTGCTCCGGGGCTGCACCCAGGGCTGCCGCTTCTGCCAGGCGGGCATGACCACCCGCCCGGTGCGCGAGCGGACCATCGAGAACATCACCGACCTCATGGAGCGGACCCTCGAGACCACCGGCTACGAAGAGGTCTCGCTGGTGAGCCTGTCGACCTGCGACCACTCCCAGGTCAAGCAGATGGTCGACCAGGTCGTGCGCAAGGCCGCCCCCGAGCGGGTGAGCGTGAGCCTGCCCAGCCTCCGCCTCGACAGCTTCTCGGTCGACCTCGCCGACATGGTGGCCGGCATCCGGCGCACGGGCCTGACGGTTGCCCCCGAGGCGGCCAGCCCCCGGCTGCGGGCGCTCATCAACAAGTGGATCCCCGACGAGGATCTGCTCGACATGGCCGACAAGGCCTACTCCCTCGGCTGGGAGCACGTGAAGCTCTACTTCATGATCGGTCTGCCGACCGAGCGCCCCGACGACGTCGAGGCCATCGCCGATCTCACCCTGCGCACCCTCGAGGTGGGCCGGGGCTACAACCGCAAGGCCAAGGTCAACACGGGGGTCAGCACCTTCGTGCCCAAGCCCTTCACGCCGCTGCAGTGGGCCCGCCAGATCACGATGGAAGAGACGGAGGAGCGCCAGGCCCTGCTCGAGGAGCGCTTCAAGAAGTCGGGCGGCGGGGTGCGCTTCGGCCGCCACAAGTCCGCCGAGACCTTCCTCGAAGGCATGGTCAGCCGCGCCGACCGCCGGGGCGCCGACCTCATCGAGACCGCCTTCCGGCTCGGCGCCCGCTTCGACGCCTGGGACGAGCACCTCGACGTCGAGCTCTGGATGCAGGCCATCGCGCAGGCCGGCACCGACCCCGCCTACGAGCTGCGCGAGCGCGGCGTGGACGAGCGGCTGCCCTGGGACCACATCGACATCCTCATCGACAAGCAGTGGTTCGTCGACGACTGGCAGCGCGCCCTCAAGCTCCAGCACGCCCAGGACTGCCGCCACAGCAAGTGCCACCGCTGCGGCGTGATCGACAAGGAGCGCGAGCTCTGCGCCCACATGCTCCGCAACAGCATCGCGGGCCGCAAGCCCGAGGCCGCCTTCGTGCGCCCACCGCCGCCACCAGAGCTCGGTGCGCGCCCCAGCAAGCCCGGGGCCCCGCCGGTGCGTCCGCCCGAGAAGCCCGCCGTCCAGCGGCTCATCTTCCGGGTGGGCATGACCGGCCAGACCCGCCACCTCGCCCACCTCGAGTCCCTCAACGCCTGGCTGCGCTCGCTGCGCCGGGTGCGGGCCCCGCTCGTCTACAGCGAGGGCTTCCACCCCCACCCCAAGGTCGCCTTCTCCGGCGCCCGCCCGCTCGGCGAAGAGACCCTCGGCGACTACATGGACGTCGTGCTCAACGCCCGGGTCGACCCCCATGAGCTGCTCGCCCGGCTCCAGGCCACCCTGCCCCAGGGCTTCCAGGCCTACGGGGTCTGGGAGGTGCCGCTCAACGCCGACTCGCTGATGAGCTCGGTGGCCGGCGCGGACTACCTCTTCTTCGTCGACGCGCCGCCCGACGACCTGGGCGACCGGGTCCAGGCCATGGTGGACGCCCCCGAGCTGCTCGTCGAGCGCCGGGCGAAGAAGAGCAAGCGCAAGGGCCGCCGCCCCTTCCGGCGCATGCGCACCCTCGACATGCGCCCCCACATCCGGCGGCTCGACCTTGTTGAAGATGGCGCAAACATCGGTGTTCCTGCGGCGCCCGGCCAGCGGGTGATCGCCGTCGAGCTGGCGGTCATCCAGGGCCGGGGCTGCAAGCCCTCCGAGCTCGTCGAGCTGCTCGGCCTCGAGCGCCACCAGGTGCGCGTGCTGCGCCTCGACACCCGGTTCCGCCCCGAGGCCCAGCCCGTGCTCGCCGGAGTCTCCCCGGAGGCGCCGGCTGCTGCCCCCACCGAGACCGTCGCCTCCCCGGCCCCCCAGCACGGCGGTTAGGCCCGCCCGCCACCCCTCGGAGTCCCCATGTCGCTCACCTTTGTGCCCACCGAAGATCAGCAGGCTCTCATGGACGCGGCCCACACCGCCGCGCGCGAGATCCTTGGCGACACCCTCAAGGAGGACGACGAGGCCGAGCGCTTCCGCAAGGAGTACATCCAGGCCCTCGGCGAGGCGGGCCTCTGCGGCATCCCCACCCCCGAGGAGTACGGCGGCCTGGGCCTCGGCTACGAGGACTACGCCCGGGTGCTGGAGCAGATCGCGCGGGTGTCGAGCTCGTACGCGGTCTCGATCGCCGTGACGGGCCTGCCCCAGGTCATCCTCGCCACCCGGGGCACGCCGGTCCAGAAGGAGCGCTGGCTGCCGGGCCTGGCCAGCGGCGAGCTGCTCGGCGCCTTCGCGCTCTCCGAGCCGGATGCGGGCAGCGACGCCGGCAGCCTCAAGGCCACCGCCGTCCGGGACGGCGACCACTACGTGCTCAACGGCACCAAGTTCTGGATCACCCACGGCGGCCACGCCGACCTCTACGTGGTCATGGCCCGGACGGGCCGCGAGGGCGCCCGGGGCATCTCGGCCTTCCTCGTCCCCGGCGACAGCCCGGGCCTGAGCTTCGGCAAGAAAGAAGAGAAGATGGGCATGCGCGCCTCCCCCACCGCCGAGGTGGTGCTGGAGAATGTGCGGGTGCCCGTCGAGAACCGGGTGGACGCCGAGGGCCAGGGCTTCAGCGTCGCCCTCCAGGCCCTCGACTCGGGCCGCATCACCATCGGCGCCGTCTCGGTGGGCCTCTGCCAGTCCGCCCTCGACGTGGCCGCGCCCTATGCCCTCGAGCGCAAGGCCTTCCAGCGCTCGATCATCGACTTCCAGGGCGTCGGCTTCATGCTGGCCGACATGACCATGCGCACCGAGGCCGCCCGGATGATGGTGCTGCGGGCGGCGGCGCTCAAGGACGCGGGGCTGCCCTTCTCGAAGGTCGCCGCCATGGCCAAGTGCATGGCCACCGACGCGGCCATGTCGGTCACGACCGACGCGGTCCAGGTGCTCGGGGGCTACGGCTACACCCGCGAGTACCCCGTCGAGCGCTACATGCGGGACGCCAAGGTCATGCAGATCGTCGAGGGCACCAACCAGGTCCAGCGCCTCGTCATCGCCCGCCACATCAAGCGCGAGCACGGCGGCTGAGCAGCCCGACGCCGCCGGGTCCGCCGGGGCTCCCCGCGGGCCGGCGCCGGTCCCGCCCTCTGCCCTCCGAGACCGCGGGCGCTATACTGCGGCCGGCCCGAGGCACAGCCGCAGGATGAGTCCCCACATGAAGACCTGCCCCCACTGCGGTACCACCTACGGCGACCGCGTCCCGTTCTGCTTCCAGGACGGCACGCCGCTGGTCGCCGCCCCTGCCGCTCCCGATCCGGCGCCCGAGACCAACGAGGCGGCGACGGTGCCGGTCTCTCCGCTCGACGCGCCCGAGCCCCGCTTCGCCATGGGGGGGGTGGACGACCCCTTCGACGCCCCCGAGCCGCGCTTTGCCCGGCCGGCCGCCCCGGAGCCCGCCCCGGCCCCGGAGCCTGCGCCCGCTCCGGAGCCTGCGCCGGCCCCCGCGCCTGCACCGGCCCGCAAGCCGCTGATCCGGCCCCCGGCGCCCCCGAGCCACTTTGGCGCCCGGCCCGCGGCCCCGCCCGCACCGGCCCCCGCACCGGCCCCCGCTCCCGTGCCGGCCCCGGCGCCCCCGCCCGCGCCGGCCCCCGCACCGGTGGCCGCCCCCGCGCCCGCGCCGATGACGGATGATGACGCCTTCTTCGCAGCGGGCGACCCGCCGGCTGGGGGGAGCGTCCCGGACGACGAGCCCGCCGAGAAGAAGTCCGCGGCCGGCATGCTGATCGCGCTCGCGGCGGTGGCCATCGCCATCGTGCTCGTGGGCGCCTGGTTCGCCAGCCGCGGCGAGAGCCCGCCGCCCGAGCCCATCGCGGCCGCCCCGGCGCCGGCCCCCGCGCCTGCGCCAGCCCCCGCTACCGCCCCGGCGCCGGCCCCCGCGCCCGCACCCACACCGGCCCCCGCGCCCACACCGGCCCCCGAGCCCACGCCCGAGCCCACCCCCGCTCCGGCGCCCGCTCCGGCACCGGCGCCCGCTCCGGCACCGGCGCCCGCCCCAGCGCCTGCGCCCGCACCGAAGCCCACGCCGCCCCCGCCTGCGCCCGCGCCCGAGCCGGCCGAGGCGACCCCCTGGGGCGGCGCGGCCCCGGCCACCCAGCGGGGCGTGCTGGCCATCGAGTCCGTGCCGCCCGGCGCCACGGTCTACGTCGACGACAAGCGCGCGGGCACGACGCCGCTCAACCACAGCGTCGATCACGGCGACCACGTCCTGCGCGTCGAGAAGGCCGGCTACCACGACGAAGGCCGCACCGTCAGCCTCGCCACCGACCGCATCTCGGTGCCCTTCCAGCTCCGGCCGGTCGTCGTCACCGGCGAGGTCCACATCTTCGGCACCCCCGGCTACACCGTGCTGGTCGACGGCGAGGAGATCGGCAAGATCCCCGCCACGGCCAAGCTCTCCGAGGGCCCCCACCGCTTCGAGGCCATCTCGCCCGACGGCAACCGCTCGACCACCACCCAGGAGATCCAGTTCAACGGCTCGAACAAGGCCGTGACCGTGACCATCGGGGCCCAGTGATGGCCCGGCCGGTCTGGATCGACACGAGCGGCGCGACCGCCCGCCACCTGGGACGGGGCCGGGGCATGACCGACGCGCGGGTGCGGGCCCTGCGGCTGCGCGCCCGGGGCGCCCGGGACGAGGTGGCCAAGGCCGCCGCGGCCGGTGCGCTGCCCCACGAGCGCCTTCGCCAGCGCCTGTCTGGGGGCGAGACCGCCGTCGACCGGGTGGCCGCCGCGCTCCCCGCGGGGCCCCTGGCCGTCGTCGGCGAGCCCAGCGCCCTCCGCGCCCACCGGGTGCTGGTGGCCGCCGAGCCGGGGCTCCGCTGGGTCGACGCCCCCCTCGACCACGACCCCGGGCTGCCGGTGGTCGAGGTGCCCGGCCCCGCCTGGGCCACCGCCGCGCCGGTCGCCACCGCGGCCCTGCCGGCCGACACCCTCGCGGGCCTCGCCAGCGCCCCCGGTGCGCCAGAGACCGAGACGATCGAGGACATGGACGGGCGCTTCGGCGTGTTCAGCCCCCTCTCGCTCGCGCTGCTCCGGCGCAGCGGGCAGGATCTGGAGCCCGTGCATGCCCTGCTCGACGAGCTGTCTGTCGCCTGCCGGGCGCCGTCCACCGACCCGGCCCTCGGCCTCGCCACCTGGCTGCTCGCCTGTGCCCTCGAAGACGACGCCCCCGAGCTCGCCATCATCGGCGGCGGGGTGCGGGGCCGTGCCTTCGCCCGCTGGGCCGCCGGCGCCCTGGCGGCCATCACCAAGGGCAAGATCGAGGGGCCCCTCGTCCGCAGCGTCGGGCTCGCCCCCCGGGTGGTGCGCCCGGGCGACGAGAGTCAGCTGGGCTGGCTCACTGCGCCGGGGCGGGTGCCCTGGCTGCTCACGGTCGAGCCCGGGGTCGACGGCGCCCTCGATCCCCTGCTCGCCAGCCACCGCGCCCTCCAGCACGAGGTCGCCGGTCCCGTCATCCGGCTCCGCATGCGCAACGGCGGCCCCGCGAGCCTCGCCGCCGCGGCCTGGCTGGTGCTCGAGGCCGCCCTCACGGTCGCGGTCCAGCTGGGGCTGTCTCCGCTGGCCATGGACGAGGCGGACCGCTTCCACGGGCTGCGGTCCGAGGCCCAATCCGATAGCAAGGCCTGAACACCCGACGCCGCCGGCCACCGGGCGCAGCGCGCCCCCGGTTCCCTGGTCGGTGTCCCTGGCCTGCCGCCCTGCGGCGACGCTTCCCTGAATCACTCCCTCGCCTGGCCCCTGTGGGCCGGACGGAGGCCCCCCGTGGCAGACTCCCCGAACACGCCTGAGGAAGACGACGAGCTCTTTGGTGAAGAGCAGGAAGTCGACTTCATCTTCAAGGCCCGCATGGGCATCATCAACTTCGCGCTCGGCTACTGGAAGGCCGGCGTGGGCCTCCTGGGCGTGGTGCTGCTGATCTCGCTGGTCTACGGCCTGTGGACCTCCCACGTCCAGGCCACCCAGCGCGAGCACCAGGCGGCCATTGCCAACGCCTTCGAGTCCGTCTCCGCGGCCTTCCAGATCGAAGAAGAGGCCGACCGCGACGCCGCCCTCACCCAGGTCGCCCAAGAGGTGCAGGCGGCGGCGACCCAGTCCTCTGGCCCGGCGGCCGCCTACGGCTGGATCCGTGCGGCCCAGCTCTGGGACGAGCTGGACGACAGCAGCGCCGGTCTCGCCGCGTGGAAGAACGCCCACGAGGCGGGCGCCCAGGGGGTACTCGGCTGGAGCGCCGCCGTCGGCTACGCGACCGCCCTGGGCGGCACGGGCGACCTCGACGGTGCGGCCGCCGTGCTGCGCGGTCTCGCCACCGCCCACCCCGGGGTCGAGGGAGCCGAGGCCATGGCCCAGCTCGCCGGGCTCTACATCGACGCCCAGCAGCCCGACAAGGCCCAGGCCGTGCTCGAAGAGATGAACGGCCGATGGCCCGACAACCCGCGGGCTGCCGAGCTCTCGGCCCGGCTGGGTGCGGGATGAGCAAGATCGCCTGGGCCGCCACCGCCGGCATCGCCACCACGCTCACCGGCGTCGACGACCACCGTCCCTCCGACTGGGCGGGGGCCTTCGACGCGGCCCCGGCGCTGCACTGGATGGTCGAGCTCCCGGGCAAGCCCTTCCCCGCGGCAGTCCACACCGAGCTCGGCGGGCCCCTGCTCCACGGGGACCACATCTTCCTCGGCCAGGCCTCGACCGACGCGCTCTTCGTGCTCGAGCGCCACTCGGGCCGCATGGTGCGCCGCATCCCGACCGGAGCGCCGGTCCAGTCGACCCCGGTCATCGTCGACGGCAAGCTGCTGATCGCCGACCTCTCCGGCCAGGTCCAGCTCTTCCGCCTCGACGAGGTGCTGGGCGACGGCGACGCCGCCCCCATCTGGAGCAAGGAGGGTGCCTCGCCGGTGCTCTCCTCGCCCACGGTCCACGACGGCCGGGTCTACGTGGCCGACGTCTCGGACGTGGTGGTGGCCCTGGGCATGGACTCCGGCGAGCTCATTTGGCGCCACGCCCAGCGCCTCGACCCGGGCCGCTCGACCGAGCTCGAGCTCTATGGCGCCCCGGCCCCCCTCGTGCTCCCTGCAACGGCCGACGAGCCCGGGGTCGTGGTGGCCGGCTTCACCGACGGCACCCTCGCCGCGCTCACCATCGCCACGGGCGAGGTCGAGTGGCAGCGGCGGGTGGGCGAGGGCCAGTACCCCGACGTGCTCGGCCAGGCCCTGTCCATCGGCGACGACCTCGTGGTCTCCGGCTACACCGAGCCCCTCGTGGCCATCCACCGCAAGTCCCGCAACGTGCGCTGGCGGGTCGACGTCGGTGGCGCCCAGCGGGCCCTCGCCGGCGGCGGCAGCGGCGGCAGCCCGGCCCCGACCTTCGGCAACGCCGACGACGCCTATGTCTTCCACGGCGGCGTCGACGGCAAGATGCGCTGTGTCGACGCCCGCACAGGCAACGTCATCTGGACCTGGGACTCGAAGACCACCACCGCCCTCACGCGCCCGGTGCCGACCGAGGCCGGCCTCATGGTCGCCGCCTCCGGGGGCACCGTCGCGCTGGTGGATCCCACGACGGGTGCCGAGCAGTGGCGCTGGTCGCCCACCTTCCACGTCTCGGGCATCACGACCCCGCCCGCCGTCGACGGCCGGCAGGCCGTGGTGGTGACGAACGCCGGCCACATCGTCAGCTTCGTCGTCCCCGAAAACGAGCCCGCCTTCCAGCGCGGCGACGCCGAGCCCCAGCGGTGGCAGCGATGAGCGACGAGGCCCCGGCCCCCGACAGCCGCCCCGGCGCCGACAAGGCACCGGCCGGTGAGAAGCGCCCTGGCAGCGAGCGGCGCGCCCCCCGGCGGGGCGGCCCCGAGGCCCGGCTCCGGGGACTGGCCCGGCGGCTCTTCCGCGAGCTGGAGCACGAGCCCACCGAGCCCCACGACGAGGGCAGCGAGCGCGGCCCGGCCAGCGGCCGCCCGACCGACAACGACGACCCCTCGGCCCCGCCGCCCGCCGGCGGCCGCTCCGAGCTGCTCTCGCTGCTCGGCGCCATCCTCGAGACCGGCGACAAGGCGAAGACCGAGATGGTCCGCATGACCGCCCGCGAGGTCCGGAACTACCTCGAGGCCCTCGAGCTCCACAAGGACCTCCACCACCTCATCACGAACCACTCCCTCGAGGTCCACGCGAGCATCCACCTCAAGCCCCTGGATCCGGCCGCCCCCGCGCCGGCCCCGGCGGCGAAGGTCGGGCTGCGTCCTCTCGATCCCTCGGACGACGCGGGCGACTGAGCCCGGTCCCGGAGCCCCCATGTCTGCCACCCCCTCCGCCCGCCGTCTCCTGGTCGCCGCTCTGGTCTCCGCCTTCGCCGCCGCGCCGGCCTGGGCCCAGGACGCCGTGCCTGCACGCCTGATGGCGAGCGCCGCCACCGAGGCCACCCGCTGGCCCGGCGCCGCTGCCGACGCGGCCCAGAACCCCGTGACCCTGCGCCTCGAGGCGGGCACCACCGTCGACGTGCTGACCGCGGAGGGCGACCAGCTGCGGGTGCGCCAGGGCCTGACCTTCGGCTGGGTGGCCCGCACGGCCATGACCGCCCCGACCGAGGCCGGCGCCACCATCCAGCTCGGCGCGCCGCCGCCCTCCCTGCGCTGAGCAGCCAGGCCCGCGCTACTGGGCCAGCTCAGGCAGCCGCAGCACGGTGACGCCGTGGAGGCTGCCCAGCGACCAGGTCACCACCAGCTCGAGCCCGGGCACCCCGTCCGCCTCGCCCACGTGGATGGCGCAGGGACGGGCCGGCTGGCCGAGGGGCGCCTGGGCGACGAGAACACCCTCGCGCAGCACATGAACGGCCGGGAGCGCCGCGTTGCCGCCCACGGTCGCCACCGCCGACTTGCCCGCCAGGGGGAAGGTGACCTGGACGGCATCGACCGGGTCACAGGCCCCGTCGAGGCGGGTCCAGCCGCCCATGGTGGCCGGCGCCGGGTGGATGTCGCCGTCGACCAGCGGCCGCCGGGCCTCGAGGCCCTTGGTGCCGGGGGTCACCAGCATCAGATCGCCCGGCCGCCACCAGACGGCCAGCTCGGCGGCGGCCAGGTCGTAGGCGGCGACGAGGGGCTGGGCCGCGGCCGCAGGGGGCACCGCGGGGCCGCCCAGCAGGGCGAGGACGGAGAGCAGAGGGGGCATCACGGGCGGCCGTGGCAGCAGGGAGCGCAGACGGAGAGGACGGGAGGGCGCTAACACCCGGCGCGCCGCTGCGGTCCCTCCGTCCCGCCACTGGGCCGCCTCTTGCCGGGCCGAGGTTTCCGCTGTACAGCCGTTCTCCCCGCTGTGGCCCGCCCGTGGCCGCACGCCCCTCCCCTGCCCGCGGGTCCCCGTGAACCTGTCCCTCTTCCAGCGCGACCTCGTCGTCGCGCCGCTCGGCTCCGGCTCCCGGGGCAACTGCACCTGGATCGGCGACGGCTTCGCCGGTGTGCTCATCGACTGCGGGATCTCGGCCAAGCAGGTCTTCCAGCGCATGGAGGCCGCGGGGCTGGGCGAGGCGACCATCGACGCGGTGCTCATCACCCACGAACACAGCGACCACGTGGGAGGAGCGCGGGTGCTGGCCAACAAGCTGGCCAAGCGCCAGGGCGCCCCCGTGCCCTTCTTCATGACCCCCGGCACCCGCGACGGCGTGCGCGAGCGCTGCCTGCCCGACGGCATCGAGACGGTCGACGCGGGCACCAGCTTCCGGCTCCGCCACTTCGACCTCGAGTGCTTCCCGGTCCCCCACGACGTGCGGGATCCGGTGGCCTGGCGGGTCGGTGTCGGGGGACGGTGGGCCGGGGTCATCACAGACCTCGGGCGGCCCACGGCCCTGGTGGCCGAGAAGCTGCGCGAGCTGTCGATCGCCGTGCTCGAGTTCAACCACGACGAGGACGAGCTCTTCGCGGGCAGCTACCCCTGGCAGCTCAAGCAGCGCATCCGCTCGAGCCACGGCCACCTGTCGAACCGCCAGGCCGCGGGGCTGCTCCAGGGCGCGGTGGGCGACCAGCTCGAGCATGTCGTGCTGGCCCACCTCTCGGGCGAGAACAACCGCCCCGAGCTGGCGGTGACGGCGGCCACCGAGGCCCTGCGGCTGGCCGGCGCCGAACATGTCGGCGTGGCCGTGGCAGAGCAGTCGCGGGCCATCGCGCCCCGCCGGGTCGAGATCAAGCGCTGGTAGGGCGCCCCGGCCTCAGTGGCCGAACTCGATGCCCACCTCGCGGGCCGTGGCGATGAGCGGGTGGTCGGGGTCGACGAGGCGCGGGTCGCCGGCGGCCTGATCGAGGGGGATGCTCGTGATCTCGTTGCGGTCGAGCACGACCATCTCCCCCCAGCGCCCCTGCTCGATGAGCTCGACGGCCTTCACGCCGAAACGGGTGGCCAGCACCCGGTCGAAGGGGATGGGGCCGCCGCCCCGCTGGAGGTGGCCGAGCACGGTGACGCGGGTCTCGACTTCCATGCGCTCGGTGAGCTGGCGGGCCAGCTCGGCCCCGGCGCCGCCGATGTGGATCTGGCCGCGGCCGTGGGGCAGCGGGCCGGTCTCACACTCGACGTCCATGGGCAGCGCGCCCTCGGCGACGACGATGAGGGTGAACTGGCGGCCGTTGCGGCGGCGGGCCCGGATCTTCTCGCAGAAGCGCTCGGGATCGTAGGGCAGCTCGGGCAGGGCGATGCAGTCGGCACCGCCGGCCACACCGGCGTAGAGCGCGATCCAGCCCGCGTCGCGCCCCATGACCTCGAGCACCATGACCCGGTCGTGGGCCTCGGCCGTGGAGTGGAGGCGATCGAGGGCCTCGGTCGCCACCTCGTCCGCCGACCAGAAGCCGAAGGTGAAGTCGGTCGCCGCGAGGTCGTTGTCGATGGTCTTCGGCACCCCGACCACGGGCACGCCGTGCTCCTGCATGAGCCGCAGGGCGATGCGCTGGGTGCCGTCACCGCCGATCACGATCAGCCCCTCGAGCCCCTCGTCCCGGACGACCGCCGCCAGCTCGGCCGCGCGATCGCGCAGCCCGTCAGGGGTCGGGAAGGCGAAGGGATCGCCCCGGTTGGTCGTGCCGAGGATGGTGCCGCCCCGGTGGAGCAGCCCCTGGCAGGACAGGGGGGTGAGGGTGTGGAGGCGCCGGGGCTCGTCGAGAAAGCCGTTGAAGCTGTCTTCAGAGCCGATGACCTGCCAGTGGCGACGGCCCACGCCCGCCTTGACCACCGCGCGGAGGACCGCGTTGAGGCCAGGCGCGTCGCCGCCGCCGGTGAGGATGCCGATGCGATGCGTCATGCTCCCCCGCTAACCCCGGACCCCGGGAGCGCCCGCTGGGGAGCGCTGCCCGGCGCACACAGGACGTCACAGACTGTCAGGATCCGGCGCCAGGGGGGGACGAGGACGCGCCAAGACGGCCAACCCAATCGGGCCAGCAGTCACCGAGAACACCCACCTGAACGTCATCATCGGACGTTGCAGCCGATGACAGTGCGCCGCACCAGTGGCGAAATGCGGTGCTACAGTCTGGCTGCGGCACCCAAAACACCCGACAGATGGCGATCTGTCGCACCGTGCGGCCTGTGCCCCCTCCGGGGCGATGGTCGCCATTCTTGGAGCTCACCATGGATCCCCTCCGGGACCAGGCGTGGTGGCCGGACTTCGTGCGTGCGCTGGAGGAGACCCCCCTGGCCACGCTCGCGCTGCGGCACGGCCAAGTCGTCGACGACCTCGAGACCGCCCTCGCCGGCGCCACCGCAGACGGCGCCGCCACCGCCGCGCCCTGGTGGCCAGAGGCCCGCCGGCGCATCCCGGCCGGGGCCTCGCTGCGCGACACCGCGCGCCGCTTTGGCACGAACCCCCGCCGGCTCCGCCGCGCCCTCGCCCGGGACGGCGTGCGGGCGGGCGGCGAGAACATCCCCGACGCCGGCCTGCCCGCCCTCAGCGACCACCTCGACGCCCTCGGCCAGGTGCCCGACATGGTCATCGCCCAGCGGGCGGGCGTCGCGGTCGAGGCGGTCCAGGGCGAGCGCCGGCGCCGCGACATCGCAGCCTTCCAGCCCCGCCGCCGGGTGAAGCGGGCACCCCTGCGCCTCGACGACGCCTTCCCCCGCCGGCCGAAGACCACCCGCACCAAGGCCTGGCTGGCCGACGACATCCCGCCCGTGGTCCGGCGCACCGGGCGCAGCCTCCGGGGCAGCACCGGGCGGCTGCCAGGGCCCGATCGGGAGCTGGGCCGCCGCGCCAAGCCCGAGGCCAGCCCCGCGCGCAGCATGGCCTTCGCGAGCCTGCCCACGCTCGGGCGGCTGCCGGCGAAGGAGCCCCCCGCCAGCGCCGCCCCGCCCAAGCGGCGGGTGCGCGTGAAGCGCCGCAGCGCCGACGACCCCGCCAAGTAGCGCCCGCTGGCGCCGGCGCCCGGCCGCCGCGATAGGACCCTCCTCCGGGCCCTCGCTGTGGCCCGGGGGAGAGGCGGCATGCGGCAACTGGGCTGGGCCTTCGGCGGCATCGTGGCCGGCTTCCTGCTCGGGGGCATCGGCCCCAACCGGGAGCTGGGCGCTCTGCAGGAGCGCCACGATGCGCTGCAGGACGAGAACATGAAGCTCAAGCGGCGCCGGTCGGGCGCGCTGGGCGCTCTCGGGGCCATGGACGCCCTCGTGCCCCGGGCCGCCCTGCCCACCCGCACCGAGCACGGCGCGCCCTCGCCGCCGCCCGAGGACGGGGCCCCCGACCCGCGACCCGACCCGTCGCCCGCGCCGGTCGCGGACCGGTCGCCCGCGCCCGAGACCGGCCCGCCGGGCGACCCCCTCGACGAGTTCGAGGCCGCCGTCGAGGTCCAGGCCGCCCGCACCGCGATGGTCCGCGAGGCCCTCACCGAGCAGGCGGATCTCGGGCCCGACGAGCTCGCCGAGCTGGACGCCATCACCGCCGAGCTCAACGAGGCCCTCGCCGCCCGGGCCGACGAGCTCATCGCCATGACCATCAGCGGCGAGACCCCGGCCCCCTCGGCCCTCTTCGGCCTCACCCACGAGATCAGCGGGGTGCTGCTGGAGAGCCAGGAGTCGCTCGAGGCCCTGGTCGGAGAGGAGGCCGTGGCCGAGATGGATCCCGAGGCCCTCCTCGTCCTCAACCACGTCGACCTCGGCATCTTCCGCGACAGCATCACCGCGGCGGCCCAGCAGTGAGCCCGGCCGCCTGCCCGGGGCCCCGGCCATGAGCGAGCTGCGCCGCGTGCTCCGCGACATCTCGGTCGTGGCCCGCTTCGACCTCGCCGAGAGCCTGCGCTCCCGCCGTGCGCTCGTGCTCATCCTGCTCCACGTGGCGGGCTCGGTGGCCGCGGCTGCCCTCTTCGTCGAGGTCTTGGGGCAGATCGAGCAGTCCCTGGCCGAGACCCTGGCCGTGCCGACCACCCGCCGCCCCGGCGCCCTGAGCGGCAGCCTGCTCCAGAGCGACGAGTTCCGGAAGGTGGTCAGCGGCCTGGTGGGCGACCCGGAGCTGGGCGCGGCCCTCGTGCAGGTGCCGCCCCTCGCCCTCTTCTACGGCGCGGTCTCGCTCTTTGTCGTGCCCGTGCTGGTCGTGCTCAGCTCCGCGGACGCCATCGCCGCCGAGCGGGCCACCGGCGCCCTGCGCTTCTCGCTCTTCCGCACCGACCGCACCTCCTGGGCCCTGGGCAAGCTGGTGGGCCAGGCCATCCTCCTCGCGGTCGGCCTCGCCGCGGGGGCCGTGGGCGTCTGGATCACGGGCCTCGTCGAGCTGGCGGGCTTCGCCGCGGGCCCGACCGCCCTGTGGCTGGCCCGCCTCGGCGGCCGCGCGTGGATCTTCGGACTCTGCTGGCTCGGCATCACCCTCGGCATCTCCCAGCTCACCCGCTCGGTGCACTGGTCGCGGGGCCTGTCGCTGCTCGCCCTCGTGGTCGCCGGCGCGGGGGCCGCCCTCCTCCAGCACCCCGAGGTCGTCGACGTGCTCGGCAGCAGCGCCGCCACCCTGCGGAGCGTCCTGCCGGCGGCCCAGCGCGTCGAGCTGTGGCGTCCGGCCCTCGTGGACCGGCTGCCGGCCGTGGCCATCCTGCTGGCGGTGGGCGCCGCGGGCTTCTCGCTCGGCCACCAGCGGCTGCTGCGGAGCGACGCATGACTGCCGCGCTGCGCCTCGCCGGGGTCCGCAAGGCCTATGGCCGCGTCCAGGCCCTCGACGGGCTCGATCTCGAGGTGCCCCGGGGCGCCATCTGCGGCCTGGTCGGTCCCAACGGGGCGGGCAAGACCACGGCCTTCGGGGTGGTCGGCGGCCTCGTGCGCCCGGACGCCGGCACGGTCGACCTGCTCGGCGAGGGGCCCTTCGACGCCGTCCGGCACCGGGGCCGGGTGGCCCTGCTGCCCCAGGATGCCGAGCTCTCGCCCCACACCCCCGTCCGGGGGCTGCTCGTCTACTTTGCCCGACTGCAGGGCATGACCGCCGGCGAGGCGGCGAAGGCGGCCGACGCACTGCTCGACGAGGTGGGGCTCGCCGACAAGGGGCGCGCCCGCATCCGCGCCCTCTCCCACGGCATGCGCCGCCGCGTTGCTGTCGCCCAGGCGCTCCTCGGCACGCCCGCGCTCGTGCTGCTGGACGAGCCCACCAGCGGCCTCGATCCCGAGCTGGTCGTGCGCATGCGCAGCCTCTTCCAGCGCCGGCGGGGCGAGAGCACCCTGGTCATCAGCAGCCACATGCTCGCCGAGCTCGAGTCCACCTGTGACCACGTCGTGTTCATGGAGGCGGGCCGCTGCATCCGCCAGGGGCCGCTGGCCGCCATCACCGACGCCGCCGCCCGGGTCCGCTACAGCTGGGCGCAGCCTCCGTCGGCCCCCCTGGCCCTCGGCACCCTGCCGCCGCCCTTCACCGCCGAGAGCATCCACCCGATCCCGGGGGGGCTGGAGGTGCGCATCCCGCCGGCCCTCGACCTCGCGGCGGCCAACCGCCGGCTGCTGCCCTGGCTGCTCGATCAGGGGGTGGCCCTCGCCGAGGTGCGCAGCGGGCGGGGGCTCGAGGAAGCCTGGCTCGACCGGCGCCCCTGAGCGGAGGGCCGGGGGCAGGGCGCTCCGGACAGAGCGCTCGGGACAGAGCGCCCCAGACGAGCTGCCGCGGGGGCGGTCCGGCCGCCGCCCCCGTTGTCGCAGAGGCGCCATCAAGCGACCCAGCCTCCCACCGAAGCAGCGGGGCCCCCTCTCGCTCGGTCCCCGTGTGTCCGTTCACGGTGGCAGAGGTGCCCCCCATGTCTCCGATGTCTCGCTCCGCCGCGGCCCTGCGCCGCCCCGCCTCCGTGCACCCCCTGCCACGCACGGACGCAGCCCCCGCCACGGCGGCCCTGCGTCGAGCGGCATGGGAGGCCCACCAGGACGGCGACCCCGACGCCGCCGCCGAGCTGCTCGCGCGCGCGGTCGCCCAGCGTCCGGACGTGGCGGCCCTGCGCCTCGCCTGGGCCGAGGCCCTCGCGGCAGCCGGCCGCAGCGACGAGGCCCGGGCGGCTGCCCTCCCCCTCGCGGACGACCCCAGCCCCCGCGCCGGCCACCTGCTCGCCCGCCTCGCCCTGGCTGCCGGCGACGGCGAGGAGGCCCGGGCCCGCTACGACGCCCTGCTGCGCCGCCACCCGGCCGATGTCTTTGCCCGGGTGGGGCTGGTGCGGGCCCTGCGCTGGCTCGGCGACTGGACGCCGGCCGCCCGCATGCTCGAGACAGCGAGCCGCCAAGATCGTCTACAGCCGGCCATTCTCGCGGAGAAGGTCGCGCTGGAGCTGGAGCTGGACCGGGTCCACAAGGCGAGCCTGCCGCTGCGGAGGCTGCGCCGGCTGACCCGAGACGGACCGGGGGCCATGCCGGCCCTGGCCGCCGTCCAGCTCGCCATGGGCGCGCCCACCGCCGCCGGCCGGGCCCTGGCCCAGGCCGACGCGGACCACCCCGTGCTCCTCGCCCGCATCCGCTGCGCCCAGGGCGAGATCGGCGCCGCCCGAGAGGCCCTGCGCGCGGCCCCTGCCAGCCCGGCGAGCCTGCGGGTGTCGGCCCAGCTCTCGCTGCACGCCGGCGACCCCGACGCCGCCCGGCGGACCGTCCAGGCGGGCCTCGCCCTGCGCAGCAGCGCCGCCGACCGGGCCCACCTCCTGCACCTCCTCGGCGAGGTCGAGGACGCGGCGGACCGACCCGCCGCCGCCGCCGCCGCCTGGGGGGCCGCCAACGCCACCTGGGGCGCGCCGGCGCCGGCCCGGGCGGCGCGCGAGCTGCACACCCGCGTCTCGGGCGCGATGGACCGCCACGCCCTGCGCTGGCTGCCGCGCCAGACCGAGGGCGGCGCCGGGGTCGTGGTCGTCGCTGGGGCGCCCGGATCCGGGGTGCGCCTCGTCGCCAGCATGCTCGCGGGCGACCCCGGGGTGCGCCTGCGGGTGCCCGCCGTGCCCCTCGCCCAGATCCCCGCGATGATCGAGCGAGACCACGGGCGCCCCTGGATCGAGGCCCTCCACCGCATGCGCCCGAGCGAGCTCGGCCGCCTCGGCGAGCGCTACCTGGGCCGCAACCTCCAGGGCCCCCTGCTGCTCGACGGCGACGTGGACGCCACGCCCTACCTGGGCCTGCTCCAGCTCATGCTGCCCGAGGCCCGCACGGTGCTCGTGCGCCGCGCGGCCGCCGACCAGCTGCTCTCGCTCTGGCGGCGCCCCCACGCGCGCCCCGACCGGGCCTGGTCCCGGAGCCCCGCGTCGGCCCGGCGCTGGCTCCGCAGCCACCACGCCCTCCAGGACCACTGGCTGGGAGAGCTCGACAGTGTCGCCGGCATGGTCCACCACGACGCACTCCTGCGCTCCCCCGACGCGGCCCTCGCCGACGTGCGGGCGGCCCTCGGCCTCGGCGCACCGGTCATGGCCCCCGCGGACTGTATGCGGCCGCGCCAGGCGGGCGGACCGGCCCTCGACACCCGCGGCATCGGCCGGGGCGCGGCCTACCGGGCCTGGATCGGCGAGCCCTGAAGACGCTCAGGCGGGCGCCTTCTCGGCCTCCCAGGCCCGCACGAGGGCCCCGTAGTCGACCGGGCCCTCGGGGGGGGCGGGGGGCAGAGCCCGCAGCCCGGAGGGAAGCCGCGCCAGGGCCCGCTCGACGGCGCTGCGCACCGGCGCCTCCATCGGCACCGCGGCCACGAGCTCGGCGCTGCAGCCGCCGCGCCGGACGATGTCTTGGGTCAGCCCCGACACCGAGAAGGCATCCAGGGCCCCCGCCGCGATGCACTCGGCCAGCACCTCGGCGGCCACGTCGACGCCGATGCGGCCGTCCTGGCACATGACCAGCGCGGCCTGCCACCACGAGTGGACGGGCACGAGGCGGGTGCCGAAGGGGGCGAAGCGCGCCGCCGCGTGGCGCCGGGCCAGCCGGATGAAGATGCGCTCGACCCGGTCCCCCGGCGGGATGCGGGCCACGGCCGCCAGCGCCGCGTCGACCCGGTCGCCATAGGCGCCGGCCACCCGCATCACCCGGACGAGCTCATCGGGCAGCATGCGGCCAGCGAGAACATCGGCGTAGACGCTGTAGACGATGGCATCCACCTCGGCGTCGTCGCCGTAGAGGCACTCGGTGGCCTCGCGGGGCACACGCAGCCGGGCCTCGAGGAGGTGGGGCAGCTTGTAGCCGAACTGGCCCCGGATGGCGCGCATGCGGCCCCGGCGCAGGTTGCCGAGGTTGTCCTTGAGGGTCAGGCTCTCGAAGCGCACCCCGTCGAGACGCAGCTTCTCTTCGAGCACCTCGCGCATCTGGGTGGGCGAGCCGGACAGGAAGTGGACGCGGGCGTCGGGCAGGGCCGAGATGCCCCGCAGCAGCGCCGGCGCGCCGGGCACGGCCACCTTGTCGCTGGCGGGCTCGGTGGCGCTGCGGACGAGCCCCCGGAAGGAGTCGAAGTCGGTCTCGAGGTAGGTCTTGTCGAGGTCCCAGCGGTAGACGCGCATCCGGCTCCCCTGTGGCCCGACTCGGGTATCATCGCGACCGTGCGACCGCCCCCGAACCAACCCGCGCCCCGCGACCTGCGTGCCCTCGCCGAAGAGCAGGCCCCCGAGGTCGACGACGCCGCCACCCCCACCGAGCTGCCCCCCGAGGGCCGCCAGGTGCGCGTGCTCACCGCCGTCCAGACCCGCCGCCTCGCCGCGCGCCCCGATCCCGACCGCTACACGACCAATTGCCAGCTCGGTGTGGGCGGGGCGGGCGAGGTCAACCAGCTCCACGACCGCGCGCTGAACCGCCTCGTGGCCGCGAAGCTGCTCCACGATCACCTCGCCGACGACCCGGGCATGAACGCCCGCATCCTCATCGAGGCCCAGGTGCTCTCCCAGCTCGAGCACCCGGGCATCGTGCCGGTCTACGACGTGGGCCGCATGCCCGACGGGCGCTTCTTCTTCACGATGAAGGAGGTGCACGGCGAGACCCTGCGCACCCTCATCGCCGAGCTCCACCGCTCCCGCACCCGCGCCGGCTTCCAGCCCACCCCCAACGGCTGGACCCTGCGGCGGCTCATCGACGCCTTCAAGACCGTCTGCGAGGCGGTCGCCTTCGCCCACCAGAAGGGCGTCATCCACCGCGACATCAAGCCCGAGAACGTCATGGTGGGCGACCTCGGCCAGGTCCACGTGGTCGACTGGGGCCTCGCCCTGGTGCTCGCCCACCGCGACGAGGAGCAGTCGCGGCCCGCCGACCGCTCGGCCACCGGGGGCCGCAACCGCACCCGCTTCGGCGTGGCCGTCGGCACGCCGGCCTACATGCCCCCCGAGCAGGCCGATGGACGGATCGACGAGCTCGGTCCGGCTTCCGACATCTACTCGATCGGCGCGATCCTCGACCACCTGCTCAGTGGCCGGATTCCGTACGTCGAGCCGGAGCGCCGGCTCGAGAACGTCGCGATCTGGCGCCGGGTTAAGGCC
>CAXQUZ010000287.1:0-5264 GCA_964226865.1 Myxococcota bacterium
CGCTGGTCGCCGCCTGCGCCTGGGTGACGGGCCAGGCCTGAGCCCCGCCGGAGCCCGCCCATGAGCCGGCTGCGCCGCTGGTGGGCCTGGGCCACGCGCCCGGCCGTGCCCATCTGGCACCACCCGAGCTACCGCCTCCCCCTCACCTCGGTCTTCGGCCGCACGGGCCTCGAGCCCCGGCGCGCCGCCCTCGCCCTGACCTGGCTCCAGGGGGCCCGGGTCGTGTCGCGGGGGGACGTGCGCACCCCGCCCCGGGCGCCCATGGAGTGGCTGCTCGCGGTCCACAGCGCCGACTGGCTCGAGTCGCTGACCAGCCCCGAAGAGCTCGGGCGCATCTTCGGCGTCGAGGCCTGGGACGTGCCCGTCGACGAGCTGCTCGAGAGCATGCGCCTGGGCGTCGGCGGCACGGTGGCGGCCGCCCGGGAGGCCCTGCGCCGGCGGGGCCCCACGGTCAACACCTTCGGCGGCTTCCACCACGCGGGCCGCGCCAAGGGCGGCGGCTTCTGCCCGGTCAACGACATCGCCGTCGCCATCGCCATCGCCCGCCAGGAGGGGGTCCGGGGCACCCTCGCCGTGCTCGATCTCGACGCCCACCCCCCCGACGGCACGGCCGACTGCCTGGTCGACCAGCCCCACACCTGGCTGGGCTCGATCAGCGGCGCCGACTGGGGCCCCCTGCCCGGCGAGGTAGACGAGACGGTCTTGCCCGAGAACACCGGCGACGAGGCCTATCTCGCGGCTCTCGAGGGGCTGTTGGCCCGGATGCCCCCCGCCGCCCTCACCTTCGTCATCGCCGGCGGGGACGTGGTGGCCTCCGACCCCCTCGGTGCCCTCGGGCTGACCGAGGACGGGGTGCGCGCGCGCGATCTGCGGGTTGCCGCGGCCCTCTCCGGCCGGCCCAGCGTCTGGACCCCCGGCGGCGGCTACGGCCTCGACAGCTGGCGCCGCCTCGCCCTGACCCTGCTCGCCCTGCGCCTCGGGCCCGCCGCCCCGCCCCTGCCCCCCGAGGCAGACCCCTTCGCCGACCGCCTCGCCGCCATCTCGGCCCGCCTCGACCGGGCCGAGCTCGGGGACGACGACGAGGGCTGGCTCAGCGAGGACGACCTCCCCGGCCTCTTCCACCCCCCCCGGCCCCGGCGGCTGCTCGACTTCTACAGCCCCCAGGGCGTCGAGCTGGCCCTGGCCCGCTACGGGCTGCTCGATGAGCTGCGGCGCCTCGGCTACGACCGCTTCTCGGTCGAGCTGGCCCGGGACGGCTCGGGCGACCGCATGCGCCTCCACGCCCAGGCCCGCGGCGAGCCCCAGCAGGGCCGCGACTTCCTGCTGGTCGAGCTCGTTCTCGAGCGCCAGCACGCCCCGGCGCTCTCGGCCCCCGACGCCCTCGGCCCCGCCCCGGGCGCGCCCATCCTCTTCGTGCACTGGATGACCCTGCGCCACCCCCTCGCGGCCTTCCGGGCCGACCGGCCGCCCCTGCCCGGCCAGGAGGTCCCCGGCCTCGGCCTCGCCCGAGAGGCCTCCACCCTGCTCGTCCAGGTCGCCCGCCGCCTCGAGCTCGCCGCGGTCGCCGTGCGTCCCGCCTGGTTCCATGTCGCCCACAGCGCCCGCAAGGTCTTCCGCTTCTGCGATCCCGTCGCCCAGGGCCGCTTCGAGGCCATCTCCCGCGACCTTGCCGACGTGCCCCTCAAGACGGCCACCCAGGCCATCGCCGACGGGCGGCTGCGCGTCGACGGGGTGCCCACGGCCTGGGACCCGGCCCTGATGGTGCGCATGGTGCCCGGGCCCACCCCCGCCGCGGCCGCCGCCTGGGAGGCCCGGGTCGCCGAGGTCGCCGCCGCCACCACCGCGACCCTCGCCCCTCCCGCCGCCGCCGCGGGTTAGCCGGGCGCCCCCCTACTCTTGGAGTGACCATGATCGGCGCCGGCACCGGCCTCACGCCCGTCTCCACCGCCGCCCTCGAGCAGCTGCTCCGGGCCACCCACCGGGGCGAGGTGCGCTTCCCGCTCGACATCGGTGAGCTCACCCGCCACGGCCTCCAGTACTGCGCCAGCGAGCTGCTGCACGCCCTCCGCGGCTGCGGCGACGACACGGTGAAGGCCGTGCTGGTCAATGTTCTCGCAGAGCGCAAGGCCCACGCCCGCGGCGACCACCCCCACCCCCGCTGAGCGCCCGCGGGCCCGGGCTCAGCCCCCGCTGCCCGCGCGCGCCTGCGGCTGGAGCACGGCGAGCTTCCGGTAGAGGGCCGCCCGGGCCGCGAGGGGGCCGCTGGCCAGCCAGACCGGCCGGGGGGTGGCCTCGCCGGGGGGGTGCTCGTTGATCTGGAAGTCGCGCCGGCCGGTGGCGGCCGCCGCCCACATCATGCGGTGGGCGTGGCGCAGCTCGCCGGGGCGGGCGTGGTCGTCTTCGGCCTGCAGCCGCACATAGGGGCAGCCCAGCGCCGCCAGCATGCCCGCGGGCGCGCGATCGGCCCACCAGGTGGCGTCGTCCGGGCCGCTGCCGGCCCCGAGGCGGCCCCCGGCGGTCTCGCGATCGGCCGGGCCCTCCCAGTCCAGCACCCAGGCCGCCGGTGCCCCCATGCGCGCCGCCGCCCCGAGGGCCGTGGCGCTGCCGGCACCGAGGCCCACCAGGCCCACCCGCCGGGCATCGACGGAGGGGTGGGCGGCGAGGGTGCGCACGGCCACGGCCGCTTCGTCCTGGTGCTCGGGGCCGCCGTGGTCCTCTTCGCCCCAGGACGCGCCCCGGCCCGCCGGATCGAAGACGAGCACGGCAAAGCCCCGGGCCCGCAGCCCGGCCACCGACACGGGCCCCGCCCCCGCCAGCAGCCCCGCCATGCCCTCCCCCTCGTCGGGGCAGAGCACGAGCCCGGGATGGGGGCCCGGGCCCTCCGGAACGCTGACCATCGCGGCGATCCGGTAGCCCGCCGTCGAGGTGAAGGGCGCGGGCGCGACCGGGGCGCGGCGGCCGCCGAGGCGCCGGGCCCAGGCCAGCAGCGCCCCCTCTCCGGCCCGCAGCCGGGCCACGGTCTCCGGGCTCACCCGCTCCATCTCCACGTCGGCCTCCTGCGGCGGGCGGCACGGGCCCGCGGCGGCGCCTCCCTATCCCGGGCGGTCGCGGGGCCCCGCGGCCTTCGCGCCCCGGCGCGCCCCCACCGCCGGCCAGCCCAGCAGCAGCACCGCCCCCCAGGCCGCCGGGGGCAGCAGCCCGTGGAAGCTCAGCTGGCGGAGCCCGTCGGGCCGCAGCAGCACCAGCACGGGCACGAGGGCCAGCCAGGGGTGGACCCACGACAGCAGGGCCCCCACCGCAAAGGGCAGCGCAAAGACCGGCCCGAGCCCCAGCGCCAGCAGCACACAGAGCGCCCCCGCCACCGGCGCGTGGCCCCGGGGGCCGAGCCAGCGGCCGATCCCGAGCAGCCCGGCCAGGCCGAGGCCCGTCGCCAGGGGCGCCCCCGTCCACCACCCGGTCGGCGCCAGCCCCATGGTCGCCGCCGCCGCCGCCTCGCCCGCCCCCGGCGCGAGCAGCCCGAGGCTCGTGGCCGCCGCCATCAGCAGCCCGCCCACGAGCGCGCCGAGAACTCCGGTGGCGAGCTGGCGGGGCAGCCCCCCGAGGGCCTGGCGGGGCGCGGCCACGGCCCCGACCGCCCCCGCCCCGAGGGCCGCCCCGATCAGCGCCAAGACCAGGGCCCCCGGCAGCCGCCAGCCCCAGACGAAGACGCCCGCGCCCACGGGATCCACCGGCGCCGTCCAGGGCGCAGGTTCGCCCTCGTCGGGGGGCAGGGGGGCCCGCATGAGCTGGTCGAGGGCCACCAGGGCGGGCCCGAGGGCCGCGCGATCCCACTGGTCGTCGCTCGGCTGGTGGTAGTGGGGGTAGACCTCGCCGGGCCCCTGGCCGAGCAGCAGCAGCCCCGGCACCCCGCGCTCGAGGAAGGGCCCGTGGTCGGAGCGCTCGGCCCAGGGCAGCAGCCGGCTGTAGACCCGGTAGGGATAGGGCACGGCGGGCAGCGGATCCAGGGTCTCGGCCAGCCAGGCCAGCCGCTGGTCGCCCCAGGGCGGGCCGAGGCCCATCACCGCGAGGCGTCCCTGGCCGCGCAGCTCGGTGGCGACGGCCACCGCCGGCAGCCCGTCGAAGGGGGCCACGCCCGCCGCGGCCGCCTCGGCCAGGGCCCGCGAGCCCACCAGCCCGGCCTCCTCGGCCACCGGAAAGGCCACGCAGAGGTCGCTGAGCGAGGGGTCCCGGGCCAGCTCGAGCACGAGCGCGACCCCCGCCCCGTTGTCGACCGCCCCCGGTGCCCCGTCCACCGTGTCGACATGGGCGAGCACCAGCCGCTCGGGGCGCCCCCGGCAGGCGACCTGGTTGCCCGGCATCCCCACGGTCTCGACCGTCCAGCCCACGGCCGCGAGCGACCGGGCCACGTGGCGGGCGGCGGCCTGCTCGGCGGCCGAGCCCGGGGGCCGGGGACCGATGCCGTGGACGAGGTGGTCGAGGTCGGCCTCGATGCGGTCGAGCCGGGCCGCGGCCACCAGCGAGGGCGGCGCCGCGTGGGCAGGGCCCCCCGCCAGGGCGAGCAGACCCGCCGCGACCGCCCCCGACCCGACCGGCGCCCGCCGCCTCACTGGGCGTGCACCTTCAAGCTGCGGCTGATCTCGTCCAGGATGCCCTTGCACACGTCATAGTCATCGTGGACCACCGTCACCCAGGCGTTGGCCTTGTAGCCGGCCTCGACGGGCTGGGTGGGGGTGCCAGCCGGGGGCAGGTGGGCCGCGAGGATGTGCTTGCCGAAGCGCTTCTGGAGCGCATCCACCCCCGAGTAGCCCGCGATGCGGCCGTCCCGATCCGGGCGCAGGGCCACCATGCCCGCACAGCCCCGGTGGCCGGGCCGCGAGCGCACGTGGCCCGTGGCCATCGCCTCGCCCCAGGCGGCGTAGAGGTCCCAGCGGGCCGCCGCGCTGTAGATGTCCCAGACGCTGACCCCGGGGGGCCGGGCGCCGATCTCGTTGAAGACCAGGCCCTTCGTGCTCGCAAACCACTCCATGTGGGTGGCCGAGTCGCGGATGCCCAGCACCTCGATGACCCGCCGGCCCATGCGCCGCAGCTCCTGGTAGCCGGGGGCGTCGAGGCGGTTGGTCGTCACCAGGTAGGGGTTGACCGCGCGGCTGCGCATCGCCGTGAGCACGTTCGGGTAGTAGTGACTGATGGCCTCGAAGACGACCTCGCCGTTCACGGTGAGGGTGTCGAAGAAGCCCTCGTGGCCGTCGATGTAGTCTTCGGCC
>CAXQUZ010000288.1:0-14355 GCA_964226865.1 Myxococcota bacterium
TGCTCCAGGGGGCCGTTCTCGAGGCTGTCGACCTGCGCTGCACCAACCTGCGGGGCCTCGACCTCAGCGGCGCCGTGCTCTGCGGGGCCGAGCTCGACCAGGCCATGCTCGACGGCGCGAACCTCAAGAACTGCGACCTCGAGTGCGCCGCCCTGACCGAGGCCCGGCTGCAGGACGCGAGCCTGCGCCACGCCCGCATCGTGGGCGCCGAGCTCAGCGGGGCGGATCTGCGCCGGGCCGACCTGCGCGACGCCATCTGCGGGGGCTTCGTCTCGGGGGGCGTCTGGGTCGAGACCACGGCCCTCTCGGCCGACTTCCGGGGGGCCGACCTGCGCGGCGTCGAGCTGATCGGCGACTTCTCCGGCTCGGACTTCCGCGACGCCGACCTGCGCCAGCTCTACCTGGCCCGGGTGCGCATCCGCCGGGGGCGCTTCGCCGGGGCGCGGCTCACGGGGCTGCGGGTGCTGGAGTACGACGTCGAGGGCTCCGACCTCGATCTGGGCTGAGCGCCCCGCCCCTCAGTAGTGGGGGGGCTTCTCGTGGTCGAGGTCGACGTTGGCGTCGGGCAGCAGGCCCTCGCCGCCGGTCGCCACCCGCTCCGAGAGCTCCTTGAGCTCGCGCTTGAGCCGGAGGTTCTCGTCCGCCACCTCGCGCACGACCGAGTCGAGCTGCTCGATGGTGTGCTCGAGGAAGGCGAGGCGGATCTGGAGGTCTTCGATGCCGGCCTGGCAGCGGGCGTCTTGGGGGAGTGCGTCAGACACGGGGGGCCTCACTTCTTGCCGAACCAGCGCGAGAAGAAGCCCTTCTTCTCTTCGGGGGCGGCCTTCTTGCCGGGGCTGCCGCCCGTGAGCCGCCGCATCTCGCGCTGGGCGTCGCCGTTCGAGGGGTTGAGCTTGAGTGCCTGGACGAAGCAGCGCTTGGCGCCCTGGACGTTGTCTTGCTCGCGGAAGACCCGCCCCATCAGCACCCAGGCCGAGTCGAGCTTGCGGGTCTGCTCTTTGTTCTTCTCGAGCACGTCCTTGAGCATCTCCTTGCCCTCGTCGGCCTTCTCGGGGTCGCTGGCGGCGTGGAGGGCAAAGGTCGTGTAGCCGAGGTAGGCCCGGAACTCGAGCTCGTCGGGCACCTTCTCGTTGGCCGAGACGAAGAGCTCGTGGGCCTGGCGGGTGCGGCCGGCGTTGAAGCTGGCGAGGCCCCGCTTGAAGTCGGCCTCGCCCGCCCAGTACTGCTCGACCTGCTCCATCGCGAGCTCTTCCTCGGACTTCTTGCCGTGGATGACCCGGTCGATGTAGGCCCCGCGCTCGTCGTCCTGGCCGAGCACCTCCCAGGCGGCCCGGATCCGGTCGAAGGCCTCGTTGGCCAGCTCCTGGACCTCGTCGCTGGCGTCGGTGTAGCGGTCGGGGTGGAGCTTCTGGGCGAGCTGGAGGTGGGCCTTGCGGAAGGCCTCGGCGCCGGCGTCCCACTCGACCTCGAGGGCGGCGAAGTGGGTGTCGGCGGCCGTGATGCGGGCATGGAGCGTGCGCAGCTCGTCCTCGAGGGGGTGCTTCTCGGGGGGCGGCGGCGGCGGGGCCTCCTCCGGGGCGGCCTCGGCGCTGGCGGCGCTGCCCGAGCTGTGCATGGTGGCCGAGCTCTCCTGGCGGCGCACCACCTCGCGGTCGGGGCGGGCGTTGAGCGAGGCGAAGAAGCTGTCGTCGAGCTTCACGGGCTCGCCGTCGCCGATGGCCTCGATCTCGGCGGCCTGGAAGTCTTCGGGGGGCCCGGCCAGGGCGACCTCGGGCCGGGCGGCGCCGGAGGGCACGAGCACCTTGTCGGGGGCCCAGGGGTTGGCCGCGGGGGCCTCGTCGTCGGCCGGCGCGGTCTCGGCGGGGCCGGCGGGGTCGAGGTCGCCGAGCAGGGCGTCGATGTCGAGCAGGGGGGCCGCGGGCGCGGGGGCCGGTGCGGGGGCGGCCTCGACCACCTCGACCGTCAGCAGCTCGAGGCCCATGGCCAGCCAGGCGGCGGCCATGCGGTCCTTCTCGTCACCGGGACCGCCCGCGAGCCAGTCCGCCCAGGGACCGGCCGCCGCCGCCAGCCAGCCCGCGAGGGGCCCGGGCAGCTTGAGGGCCGCCGTGTCGCCGGTGGCCGTGATGGTGGCGCCGGGGGCGAAGGCGAGCCGGGGGCCGAGCGCCGCGGCGTCGCGGGTGGCGGCGAGCGCCCGGTAGAGCAGGGCGAGCCCGGGCACCTCGACCGGCGCGTCGGGCTGCTCGCCCGGGGCCCAGGTCCAGGCCGTGCCCTTGCTGAAGGCCCCGCGCAGCTGGAGCATCACCACATTGCGCGCCACGGCGCTGGCCGACATGCCGGGCTTCTTCGCGAGAACGGCCTCTGGCTGCTCACTCTTGAGGTTCGAGCGGGTCGCGAGGATGGCCCCCCCGTCCACCCAGATGCGCCACCGGCGCTTGCCCCCGCGCACGTCCAGCATGCCCTGGTCGCCCGCCCGCAGGTGGTGGACGAGGGCGTGCTCGGGCGGGGCACCGGCGGCAGGGGAGGGGAGGCGGATGCGGTCGGCTGGCATGCGGATCCTCGTGCAGATCGACGGTCGGGGGTCCCCGAGGCGTGGCCCGCAGCGTAGCGCACGGCCCCCGCCCGCACCGGTGGGATCCGGGCACGATGGCGCCGCCACCGCTACATTCCGCCCATGCTGACCCTGCTGCTGAGCCTCTTCCTCGCCGCGCGCGCCGAGCCCCCCGCCGAGCCCGCGCGGGTGCGCCGCGACTCGTCCGCGCTCCAGATGGCCCGGGCCCTCGGCACGGCCTTCGCCGACCTGGCCGAAGAGGTCGAGCCGGCGACGGTCCACATCGAGGCCGAGCGCACCCTGGCCATGTCCAAGGGCCTCGACCAGCTGCTCCGCGACTTCGCCCTGCCGCGGGACGAGGCCATCGTGATGCAGGGCTCGGCGACGGGCTCGGGGGTCATCGTCCAGCCCGAGGGCCTCGTGCTCACCAACCACCACGTCGTCGGCGGCGCCACCCGGGTGATGGTGACCCTCCACGACAAGCGCAGCTACCCTGCCGTCGTGCTCGGCAGCGACGCCCGCACCGACGTCGCCCTGGTCCAGATCCAGCGCGATCCGGCCGAGGGGCCCCTGCCCTGGGTGCCCATCGGCGACAGCGACGCCGTCCGGGTGGGGGAGTGGGTCGTGGCGGTGGGCCACCCCTTCGAATTCGCCTTCTCCGTGACGGCGGGCATCGTGAGCGCCCGGGGGCGCCGGGGCCTCGCCGCCGACGAGATCCAGGACTACATCCAGACCGACGCCGCCGTGAACCCGGGCAGCTCCGGGGGGCCCCTCTTCAACCTCGACGGCGAGGTCGTGGGCATCAACACGGCCATCTTCTCGCCCGGGGCCGCCGCCAGCAACGCCGGCATCGCCTTCGCCATCCCGTCGAACATGGCCTGGCGCGTGGCCCGGGAGCTGCTCGACTCGGGCCGGGTGGCGCGGGCCAGTCTGGGCGTCGAGACCATCGACCGCCCGCCCTCGCTCGACAACCCGCGGCCCGGCGCCGAGGTGGTGCGGGTGGTGCCCGAGGGGCCGGCCGAGGCCGCGGGACTGCGGCGCGGCGACGTCATCATCGCGGTCGACGGCCAGCCCGTGGCCGACTCTGCCGATCTGCGGGCGATGGTGCTCGCGGGCGGCGCCGGGGCCCAGCCCGTGCTGCGCTGGGAGCGGGGCGAGGCCGAGCTCGAGGCCACCGCCACCACCCGCGATGCCCGCGAGCTGGCCATGCCCGACGGGCCGCCGCCGCCCGACGGCCGGGCCTGGGCCGGCATGGTGCTCGCGCCGCCCACCCCGGCCCGCGCCACCCGCTTCGGCGTGCGGGTGCCCACCGAGCTCGGGGTGCCCGGGCTCATGGTGCTCTCGGTGGCCCCGGCCAGCCCGGCGGCGGTGGCGGGCATCCGGCGGGGAGATCGGCTGCGCGCGCTCGGGCGCGTTCCCATCGAGGGCGTCGACGCGCTCGACGCTCTGCGGGCCGGCCGCCGCACCGCCACCCTCACCATCGGGCGGGAGGGGGCGGCCTCGGTGGCGGTGGTCGCCGGGCTCGAGCGCACCGACTGAAGACTGCGAAGATGCCCTGTTCACGGGCATCTTCGTTGTTTGCTACCAGCGGTAGAAGCCCGCGCCGGACTTCTGGCCGAGGGTGCCCTTCGCGACCATCTCGCGCATGAGGGCCGGGGGCTCGAAGGCGGCGTTGCCGAGCTCGCGGGCCAGGTACTCGCCGATGTGCATGCGCACGTCGAGGCCCACCAGATCGGTCAGCTTGAGGGGGCCGATGGGGTGGCGGTAGCCGAGAACCATGGCCTTGTCGATGTCTTCGGCGCTGGCCACCCCGTCCTCGACCATGCGGATGGCCTCCATGCCGAGGCAGACGCCGAGCCGGCTGGTGGCGAAGCCCGGCATGTCGCGCACGTTGATGCACTCCTTGCCGATGGCCGCGCCGTAGGCGTTCACGGCGGCGAGCACGGCCGGATCGGTGCCCTCGTGGTGCACGATCTCCAGCAGCTTCATGATGAAGACGGGGTTGAAGAAGTGCAGGCCCACGACCCGGGTGGGGTCGGCGGCCGCCTCGGCGATGCGAGCGATGCTGATCGACGAGGTGTTGGTGCCGAGCACGGTGGTGGGCGCCGTGAGCGGCTGGAGGCGCCGGAAGAGATCCTGCTTGAGCGCGAGCTTCTCGGGGATGGCCTCGATGACGAGATCCGCACCCTCGACGGCGGCGGCGAGGTCGGCCGAGCCCGAGAGCCGCGACAGGGTGGCGGCCTTGTCGGCCTCGGTGGTCTTGCCGCGGGCGATGCCCTTGTCGAGGTTCTTCTCGATGCGGGCGAGGCCCTGATCGACGAAGGACTGCTCGATGTCGTAGAGGCAGGTGGGGATGCCGGCGGCGGCCGAGACCTGGGCGATGCCGTGGCCCATGGTGCCCGCGCCGATGACGGCGAGCCGGGAGAAGGGGAGGTCGGTGGACATGGGGACTCCTCGGGGGCCCGCGGGGGGCCCGGGGCGGGGGCGGCTCAGGCCGGGGCGGCGGCCGGGGACAGGGACTCGACCACGGTGGCGACGCCCTGGCCCACGCCGACGCAGAGGGTGGCGACGCCGGTGCGCTTGCCGTGGCGCCGGAGGGCATGGACGAGGGTGGTGAGGATGCGGGCCCCGGAGCAGCCGAGGGGGTGGCCCAGGGCGATGGCGCCGCCGTGCACGTTGACCTTCTCCGGGTCGAGGCCCAGCTTGCGGATGCAGCCGAGGCTCTGGCCGGCGAAGGCCTCGTTCAGCTCGAAGAGGTCGACCGCGTCCACCGTGAGGCCCGCGCGCTCGAGGGCCTTGCGGGTGGAGGGCACGGGGCCGTAGCCCATGGTCTCGGGATCCACGCCGGCGGCGGCGCAGGAGAGGATGCGGGCCATGGGCACGAGGCCGTGGGCCCGGGCGTAGGCGCCGGTGCAGAGGAGCAGGGCGGCGGCACCGTCGTTGAGCGTCGACGAGTTGCCGGCCGTGACCGAGCCGCCCTCCCGGAAGGCCGCGCGCAGGCGGGCCAGCCGCTCGAGCGAGCTGTCGGGGCGCGGGCCCTCGTCGGCCGCCACCGTGAGGGTGTTGCGCCGGCCGGCGGGGGCCTCGACGGGGCTGAGCGCGGCGTCGAAGGCACCGGCGGCGGCGGCGGCGAGGGCCTTCTCGTGGCTGGCCAGGGCGAAGGCGTCCTGGTCCTCGCGGGTGATGCCCAGCTCGTCGACGATGTTCTCGGCCGTGCAGCCCATGGCCTCGAGGGCGAACATCGCGGCCATCTTGGGGTTGGGGTAGCGCCAGCCGAGGCTCGTGTCGTAGATGGTGACGTTGCCCGCCTTGGGCAGCTGGGGGCCCCGGGGCATCGTGTAGGGGGCCCGGCTCATGCTCTCGACGCCGCCGGCGATGAAGAGCGCACCGTCGCCGCAGCGGGCGGCCCTGAAGGCCTGGTTGACCGCCTCGAGGCCGCTGGCGCAGAGCCGGTTCACCGTGACGCCCGGCACGGACTGGGGCATGCCCGCGAGCAGCAGGGCCATGCGCGCCACGTTGCGGTTGTCTTCGCCGGCCTGGTTGGCGCAGCCGAAGAACACGTCCTCGACGTCGGCGGCCTCGGCGCCCGTGCGGTCGAGCAGGGCCCGGATCGTGAGGGCGGCGAGGTCGTCGGGACGCACGCCCGAGAGACCGCCCTGGAAGCGCCCGATGGGGGTGCGCAGGGCGTCGATGATCAGGACGTCGTCGTCGGCGTAGGGGACGGACTCGGTGCTCACGGGGCCTCCAGGGTCGGGGGCCCGGGCCTAACCGCCAGACCCCGCCCGAGGGGCGCACAGTCTGGTCACGTCGGCCCGCCTGGCGCCGCGCCAGGGCCGCTACTGGGCCCGGCCCGAGATGCTCTCGAGCACGGCCCGGGCCGCGGCCGCGGCGGACTTGAGGTCTTCCTCGCCGCCGCCCAGGTAGACCCGGCCGAGGGCGCCGACCGCGTTGAACTCGAGCACCTCGACGTTCGCGGCCTTCTCGGCCTCGTTGGTCGCGATCAGCGCGTAGCCGGCGGGCTTGACCTCGAGCACGTAGAGGGCCTGGCCCTCGTGGATGAAGTTGCCGTGGCGCATGCGGTTCACGATGACCGCGTGGTGGCCCTCGATGCCCGTGATGAGCTCCTCGCTCATGATCTTGGGGGCGAGTCGGCCGGTCTCCTCGAGCTCGAGGGCGTCGAGGATCTCCTCGCCGGCGGCCCGCACCTGGCCCTGGTCGCGGTCGTGCAGCTCGAGGGCGCCGTAGCGCCGCTCGACGACCTGCATGCCGGGCGTGCAGGTGGTGCGCTTGAGGGCGGTGTCGGTGACGAGGTTGATGTCCATGCCGGGCGAGACCTCGATGAAGAGGGCCGCGTGGCCGGCGAGGGGGTGGTAGCCGCGGCTCACCGTCGCGAGGAAGCCGGCCGTCTGGGGCTGCAGGATGTCGATGTAGGTGAAGCAGCGGAGGTCGATGGCCATGCCGTCTCCTGGGGAGCGCCAGAGCGGAGGAGGAGGGGCGCCGGGGCCCGGCCGGTGGCGGCACGGCGGGCGGAGCGCACAGGGGCCGGGATTCTGGTCGAGGGACGGGGGTGCGTCAACCGGGGACGCCCCGCGGACGGCGGGCGCCGCCGGGGGCCACCGGGGCCGCAACCGCGCCGACACCGGCCTGGGTGCTGCCAAGTGGGGCTCCGGCTGGTAGAAAGGGCGCCCGGAGTGCCCATGTCCCGCGCTGTCTGTCGCGTCCCCGCCCTCGCCCTGTCCCTGTGCGCCCTGCTGCCCGCCCTCGCCGGCTGCGACAGCGAGTGCGACGATCCCGCCCGGATCGACGGCCAGTGGGCCGTCTTCGCCAACGCCACCGGCGAGGACTGGCAGGTCACGGGCTTCACCGAGGACGAGCGCACCGCGGGCGAAGAGGCCGCGCTGCTCGACAACATCTTCATGAACGGCGCCAGCACCTGGGACATCCGCTACACCCCGGGCCGCGATCGCTACGCCATCGACATCGACGGCCAGTCCTTCGAGGCCGAGCACGCCGCCGACGCCGAGTCCTGCAACCGCATCGCGCTCACGCTCGGCGGCATCTACACCAGCGCGGGCGGCTCGACCCACGACTTCGACGTCGACGCCGAGATCGTCTGGACCGGCGACGCCTTCGTCGGCAGCTACGCCTACGCCGACACCTGGACCTTCGACGGCCGGGACGGGGCGATCCGCATTCCCTCCGGCCAGCTCCGGGGCAGCGCGGGGGCCGCCGACACGGGCCAGTGAGGGGGGCGCCCTTGGCCGAGTGGGGGGCGCCAGACCTGTCGGCGCGCACCTTCCCTTCACTTCTGTTTCAGTCCCGGATGGGGGCCAGCCGCTACCGGGCTACGCTACCGCCTTCCACAGAGAGGATGCCATGCGCACTGTCCTGCTTGCTGCGGCCCTGCTCCTGCCGGGTTCCGCCTTCGCTGCCGATGGCAGCGCCCTGTTCACCTCCAAGGCCTGCACCGCCTGCCACCATCCCGAGAAGGACCAGTCCACGATGGGCCTCGGTCCCTCGCTCAAGATGATCGCGGCGGCCTACGGCGAGGACAAGGCCGGCCTGGTCAAGTTCCTGAGCGCCGACCCGGCGGCCAAGCCCAAGGTCAAGCCCGAGCTGTACCCGATCATGCAGGGCCAGCAGATGATCACGAAGACCATGTCGGATGAGGAGAAGGGCGCGCTCGCCGACTTCATCCTCTCCCACAAGTGATCGACGGCGCACGCTGACCGCCTGCCGGTCCGTGCCCGCTCCTGACCGCCGCCGGGGTGTTCCGGGCGGCGGTCTTCGTTAGGGGCCGTCCATCCTGCGGGCCGGGCTCCTCTCGTCCCGCGCGGGGGCTGCGCGCCGTGCAGTCCGCCACCGTCATGCGGCACCTTGCCGGCTCTCCCCGGGCGACCCATGTACAACCTCCTCATCAGTCTCGGCATCGGCGCCGTGCTCTACGCCGTGGCCGCCGTCGTCGCGGGCAACTGGCTCGCCGGCCTCGTGCCCAGCCTGCTCGGTGTGGGCATCGCCTACTTCCTGCTGGCGCGCCGCACCTTCAAGCAGTTCGAGGCCATCGCCACGGGCGCGGTCGCCGAGCTCCAGAGCGTGCAGCAGGATCCGACCGCCCTCGACCGGGCCCAGTCCCAGCTCAAGTCGGCCCTGCCCCTCGCCAAGTGGCAGTTCCTCATCGAGCAGCAGATCCACGGCCAGCTCGGCCAGCTCAGCTACATGGGCGACACCATGAAGCGGCGCACCGACCACAGCGCCGCCCGCGCCCACCTCGAGAAGGCCTGGTCGCGCGACTGGACCTCCCAGCTCACCCTCGCCGTCATCGAGTACAAGGCCAAGGACCACGACCAGGCCCTCAAGCGCCTCGCCGACGCCAAGAGCTCGGGCTCGGGCCAGATCATCTACTGGGGCGTCTGGGCCTGGATGGCCAAGGACCGCAAGCAGGACGACCGGGCGCTGCAGATCCTCGCCGAGGCCGTCGAGAAGCACCCGAGCGCCGAGCCCCTCGTCCAGATGCGCGACGCCATCGCCAACGGCCGGGCCGTCGACATCACCGCCTTCGGCCAGACCTGGTTCCAGTTCTTCCCCGAGCACTTCCAGCAGCTCCCCGTCGCCAAGCAGATGGAGCTGATGGGGGCCAACGCGCCCGAGATGAACCGGGCCCAGCGGCGGGCGGCCAAGCGCGGCCGCCAGGTCCAGCAGACCCCCGCCAACGGCCCCATGCGGCCCCACCCCCGGCGCTGAGCCGTCGCCAGGATGGTGCACACGACGCCATCTTCGTGAACTGCGGGGTGGGAGTGTCGCCCGGTCCCCCCCGGTGCTTGTGCGCAGATCTGCCCGCGGTATGACACACCGCAGACAATCGTGTATGGTCCGGCGGGACACGAGCTCCCCGATGGAGGACACATGCGACGACTGATGATGGCCATGCTTCCGGCTGCTGCCCTGCTCATGGCCGTGGGCTGCGGCGACAAGGACGACGGCGACTCGGGCACCACCGACGACGGCAGCGACGGCACCGACGGCTCGGATGGCAGCGATGGCTCCGATGGCTCCGACGGCTCCGATGGCTCCGACGGCGGCGACGCCGACGCGGGCGCCTCGGTCTACGCCTCCTCCTGCTCGGGCTGCCACGGCGCCGACGGCGAGGGCGTGAGCGCGCCCGCCATGAGCTCGGTCATCCCCGGCAAGTCCGCCAGCGAGATCGCCGACATCGCCATGAACGGCGAGGGCAGCATGCCCGCCATCCTGGCTGGCGACCAGACCTCGGCCGACAACGTCGCGGCCTACTGCCTCGCGACCTGGGGCAGCTGAGCGACCCGGGGGCCTCCGGGCGCCCGCCGCGCTCTCGGGCCCGGCCGCACTGGTCGGGCCCGCCTGCGTCTTGGGCCTGGCTGCGGCCGGGGGCCCGAGCCGTGGGCGGGGGGCCCGCTAGCGGTCGTACCAGTAGGGCTTGACGAGCTGCTGGTAGTGCTCGACGTTGCGGGGGTTCAGCTTCTTCTTGAGCGCGTCGAGGGCCATGGCCGTGCTGACCTTGGTGAACCACAGGTACATGTCGCGCTTGTAGGGAACCCGGCTCGTCAGCCCGCGCAGCAGCCAGCGCTTGTTCACGAGCTCCTTGTTGAGCCGGTACAGCTCCCAGGCGATCTCGTCCTTGGTCATGAAGTCGCTGTCGAGCACCGGGGTGAGCCAGTCGAAGTTGTCGAAGTCGTCCTCGGTGATGTGGCCGTTGGCGAGGGCGTCGTCGTAGATGGGGGTGCCCGGCACGGGGGTGATGGGGTGGAAGGCCGGGAAGTCGACGTCGAGCTCCTTGGCCATCGCGAGCTGGCGCTCCATCGAGGCCTTGGACTCCTCCTTGACGCCCACGATGAAGGTCGCCTGGACGAAGACCTCGGGGTAGCGCCGCTTGAAGATGTCGAGGGCCTCCCGGGCGATGCCGCCGGTGTAGAAGCGCTTGTCGAGCATCGACAGCGAGTCGTCCTCGGCCCGCTCGACCCCGATGAGGATGTGGGCGAGGCCCGAGCGCACGAGCTTCTCGAGGATGCCGTTCTTCTCGTCCCGCACGATGCAGTCGGCGCGCATGAAGGCGAACCACTTGTGCTGCATGCCCGAGCGCAGCAGCTCCTCGGCGAAGGCGTCGTTGAAGCGGGGGTCGATGTTCCAGCTCTCGTCGACCCAGACGTAGCCGCGCTTCCCGTACTTGTAGTAGAGCAGCTCCATCTCTTCCATCACCCGCCCGACGCTCTTCGAGCGCCAGCGGGGGCTGAGCTGGGCGTTGCCGTCGGCGTCGTACTTGCGGTCGGCCATCGTCGTCCACCAGGCGCAGAAGCTGCAGCTGCTGACACAGCCCCGGGAGTGGTGGATGGTGGTGCCGCCGGGCGAGAAGAGGTAGCGCGACTTGCCGTAGAGGTGCATCGGCATGAGGTCGTAGGCGGGAAGCGCGAGGTCGTCGAGGTTCTTGACGAGCTTGCGGGGCCGGTTGCGCACCAGCTCCTCGCCGTTGTGCCAGACGATGCCGTCGATCTTGCCGAGGTCGGGCTGGGCGTTGGCCAGCTCCTGGACCAGCTCGACGAAGGTGCGCTCGCCCTCGCCCACGGCGATGGCGTCGATGTCGCTCTCGGGGCCGAGGTAGCGGTGGGCGAGGTTGGTGAAGTGGCCGCCGCCCGCGATGGTGAAGGCCCGGGGGCAGGTCTCTTTCGCGAGCCGGAAGAAGCGCAGGGCCTCGCTGGCGTAGAGGGCGTGGTTCTCGCCGCAGCCGATGACGTCGGGGTCGATGCGCTTGAGCTCGTCGGCGAGGCTGCGCCAGCCGATGTGGAGCGGCATGCAGTCGAGAACGTGCACCTCGATGCCGTCCTCGGCGCGCAGGGCCCCGGCGAGGGCGGGGAGGGCCTGCTGGAGCAGGAAGTTGTCTCCCTCGCTCGTGTAGGGCCAGTACATGCGGGGGGGCTGGACGATGAGGACGCGCATGGTTTCGGACTACCCGACGGCGGGGGGGCTGTCAGGGGAACGGACGGGATTCTCGCCGCCGGGCCGGTGGGCGACGGCCATCCAGGCGCGGTTCAGCCCCGCCGCCACCGGGTGGGCCCGCAGCCGGGCCTCGAGGGCGAGGGCCTCGTCCACCTCGAGGGCGCCCGCGGCCTGCTCGAAGGGGCCCGACAGCGCGTAGTGGCTCGGGCGCAGGGCCGCGAGCTCGAAGCCAGCGTCGCGGAGAATGGCCCGCACATCGGCCTCTTCGTAGGTTCGCACCCAGCGATCGCCGGGCACGTGCACGATGCCCTCGCCGAAGAAGTCGACGATGCTGCCCTCGTGCACGTCGGCCGCCATGGCCCAGCCCCAGCGGGCCTCGACGCTCATGAGCAGGGTGCCGCCCGGCCGCAGGGTCTCGAAGACCCGGGCGAGCACGGCGGCGGGATCCTCGACATAGCAGAGCACCTCGGTGGCCACGACCACGTCGACCGGCGCCAGCGCAGGCAGGCACTCGCCCGTCGACCAGTGCACGTCGAGGCGGCCCTGGCCCACCTGGGCGGCGCTGCCCACGGCCCGCCAGAGGCTGCGCAGGTCGGGATCGACCAGCTCGACCTCGCAGCCCTCGGCGAGCAGCCACTGCATGAAGCGGCCGACGCCGCCGCCGAGGTCCAGCACCCGGGCGCCCCGGGGCAGGTGGGGGCCCCAGAGGTCGAGGTAGAGCGCGCGCTCGACCATCTTGTCGTCATGGGAGGGCGAGTCGGGGTCGAGAAACTCCATCCAGTCGGGGTGCTCGTCCCAGTAGCGCACCGCCCCCACGAGGTTGTCGAGGGGGGCCGTCGGCGCGGGGCCGCCCTCGTGGATGGCCTGGAGCCGCGGATCTCCGGGGGGCATCCAGAAGGCCCGGCCGCCCCAGGGGTCGAGCTCGGCGGTGGGACGGGGGCCGGGACCGGCGAGGGGGGGCGTGGGGCCCGCGAGCATGCGGGCGTCGGCGAGGGCCATCGGGGGCTCCGGAGGGGCACGGGGGGCAAGACGGGAGCGGCCGCTTCGCGTGAACGAAGCGGCCGCAGATTCCAGCTCGAGTCGCCCTACTGGGGCTTCTTCGGACCGGGCTTCGGACGGGGCGAAGGGCGCCAGTTCATGGAAGCCTCCAAGGGCGGTGGATGGTTCAGATGAGAGCTTCGCCCGGTGGGGGCGGTGTGTCAACCGGACGGGGCCCCGGCCGGCATCAGCGGGCGGGCTTGAGCTCGGAGCAGTCGAGGCTGCCGGAGAGCACCCCCATCTTCCCCTTCCACTTCGAGCCGACCTTGACCTTCTCCCACTGCTTCTGGGGCACGGTGCAGGACTTGGTGTCGCCCTCGACCTTGAAGTGGAGGGTGTAGGTCTCGTGGCGCTTGCCCTCGCGCTCGCAGCCGAGGCAGCTGCCCTTGCGAGAGAGGCGCACGGCGGGCCACTTGGGCGTGTCGGAGACCTTGCTGCCGGCTGCCTTCTCGGTGCGCACGGTCGTCCACTTCTGGATGTCGTAGCTGCACTTCTCGTCGTAGACCGGCTCGCTGCGGTAGGTCGGCTTGCACTCCTCGCGCTCGGAGTAGGTGCCGTCGCCGTTGTCCTTGCGCTTGGTGGTGCAGCGCTCGCCGTCCTTGACCTTCTTCGTGCTGCGCTTCTCCGACTTGCAGCGCAGGTTCTTGGCGCCCCGGGGCACGTCGTCCTGCCAGGCCGACTCGCGCACCTCCTTCATCTGCTCGACGGCGATGGTGCGCTCCCAGGCGTGGCCCTTGCTGACCAGGGCGGCGTCCTTCTTCCAGAGGGCGAAGACGCCGACGCAGCCGAGGCAGGAGATGACGAAGACCACCAGCGCCACGATGCCGATCTTCGGCAGGTGGGACCGGAGGCCGCCGCCGCTGTCGGGGCGCTCGATGGTGCGGCCGGTCTTCTCGGCCCGCTCGGCCTGGCGCACGGCCTTGTGTTCGTCGCGGGCCGCCTTGGCGTCGTCGTCGGCGAAGGTGCTCGTGCCCTCGGCGGCGGACTGCTCGGCCCGGGTCGAGACCTCCTTGGCGCCGTCGAGGTCCGAGCCGCAGTTCGAGCAGAACTTCGCCTCGCCGCCGTTCGGCGTCTCGCAGGCCGGGCAGAGCCGATCCTTGCCCGTGAAGACGTGATCCTCGACGGCGACCTTCTGGTCGTCGCTGGGGAAGTAGCGCCACTTCGGGTCTTGGGCGCCGCCACAGGCGGGGCAGTGCTTGTGGTCGAGGGCGAGCAGGCCCTGGGTGCCGCAGTAGGCGCAGTCCCAGAGCATCTGGTAGGTCTTCTCGGTGGCCATCGGCTGCCCCCTTTCTGGTGCGTGGAGCTGCCTAACCGGCCGTCCCCGGCGTGTTCAGGGCAATGCCGCAGCCGCCGGGGCGGGGGCGGCCAGCAGCGCGGCCACGAGGCGCCGGGTCAGCCCGTGGCCGGGCATGTGGGCGATGACCCGGCCCTCGAGGGGGCGCCCGAGCAGGGCCAGGTCGCCCAGCAGATCGAGCATCTTGTGGCGCAGGGGCTCGTCGGGGGACCGGAGCCCGGCCGGGTCGAGGGGCCCCGTCGGGCCATAGACCACCACGTCGTCGACACCGGCGCCCCGGGCCTTGCCCGCCCGCAGCAGCATGCCCAGCTCGTCGAGGAAGCCGAAGGTGCGGGCCCAGGCGAGCTCGCGACGGAACACCCCGGGGGCGAGCCGCAGCCGCAGCCGCTGGGCGCCGATGGCGGGGTGGTCGAAGCGGGTGGTGACGTCGAGCTCGAGGCCCGGGCCCGGCAGCACCCGCACCCACCGGGGCCCGTCGAGATCGGAAGAGCGTCGTGTAGGGAACGAGTGT
>CAXQUZ010000289.1:0-2885 GCA_964226865.1 Myxococcota bacterium
CCGATCTGCGAGATCGGGGTGGGGCCAGGTGGGGCCGATGTGGAGGGGGCCCGTCAGCCCGTTGTGCTCCTTGCAGAAGCGCTTGATGTCGCGCTCGCTGGTCGGGGCGAAGTCGCCCTGGAGGGGCACCCGGGGCCGGGCGGCGGCGGGTGTGGCGCAGAGGGCGAGGGCGAGCAGGGCGGGGCCGGCGACGCGGTCGGCCCGCCGGGGCGCAGCGGCGGCGGACGGGCGGGGAGGTCGGTCCATGGCGGCAGTCCTTGGTCTTCGGCGCCCCGCGGCGCCCGCCGGCGTCCCGGAGCGGGAGGACCGGTGGGTCGAGGGCAGGGGCCCGTGTATCATGGCGCCGGCGCGGGGCGGCAGTGCGACGACAGTGGCGGTCCCACGCCCACTCTGGGGCGAGCCGGCCCCGCTGCAAGGCCGGGCTGGGGGGGTGCGGCTTGGGGAGGCAGGGCCCGCCCCGTGCGATACGGTTCCGCCCGAGTTCGGGGCCCCCGCACCGGTTCCGGGCGTGCCGTCGCGCGCCCGCCGCTCTGTCGAGAGGCCCCGCCCCAGGGAGTTCGCATGCACGAAGCCGTTGTGCGCAGGTTCCGCGAGGCGGTGCCCGCGGGTCTGGATCACTGCGCCGTCCGGGTGGTCGACGAGACCACCGAGACCCTCGAGGTGCGCCGCGGGGCCCTCCAGCCGGCCCGGGTGGCCCAGGACCTCGGCGCCATGGTCACGGTCTCGGCCAAGGGCGGCCTCGGCTACGCCGGCACGAGCGATCTGTCGGCCTCGGGGCTGCGGGCCGCCATCGACCGGGCCCGCCACTGGGCCGAGAGCACCGCAGCACGGGCCATCTTCGACCACTCCAAGGTCGATCTCTCCGTGCCCTCGGGCAGCTTCGCGACCGAAGAGGAGCGCCCCTGGTCCGAGGTCGGCCTCGACGAGAAGGTCGCCCTGCTCACGGGACTGGCGGCCGACGTGGCCATCGACCCGCGCATCGTCGACCACGAGCTGTCGCTGTGGGCGGTGGCCAGCGACCACGTGCTGGCGGACGCGGACGGCGGCCTCGTCTCCCAGTCCTTCCGCATGTTGGCCCCGGACGTGGTGGTGCTCGCCAGCGCCGACGGCCAGGTCCAGAAGCGCAGCACCGGCGGCCGCGGCGTCGCCCAGCAGGGCGGCTGGGAGGTGCTCGAGCGGGTGGGCTACGCCGCGATGCCCGGCCGCTTCGCCCGGGAGGTGCTGGAGCTGCTCGAGGCCCCCGACTGCCCCACGGGCCGCATGCACCTGCTGCTCGACCCGGGCCAGATGATGCTCCAGATCCACGAGAGCATCGGCCACCCCATCGAGCTCGACCGCATCCTCGGCGACGAGCGCAACTATGCCGGCACGAGCTTCGTCACCCTCGACATGTTCGGCCACTACCAGTACGGCTCGCCCCTGCTCAACGTCACCTTCGACCCGGGCCGCCCCCACGAGTTCGCCCGCTACGGCTGGGACGCGGACGGGGCCCCGGCCGAGCGGGTCCACCTCATCGAGAACGGCGTGCTGGTCCGCCCGCTCGGCGGTCGCCTCTCCCAGGCCCGGGCGGGCATGGCCGGGGTGGCCAACAGCCGCGCCTCGAGCTGGAACCGGCCGCCCATCGACCGCATGGCCAACCTCAACGTCGAGCCGGGCGACAGCGACCTCGCGGCCCTCGTGGCCCAGGTCGAGCGCGGCGTGCTGATGAGCACCAACACCTCCTGGTCCATCGACGACAGCCGCAACAAGTTCCAGTTCGGCTGCGAGATGGGCCGCCTCATCGAGAACGGTGAGCTCAAGGGCATCGTGCGCAATCCCAACTACCGGGGCATCTCGGCCACCTTCTGGCGCAGCCTCGTGGGCGTGGGCGACCGCTCCACCATGTCCACCCTCGGCACCCCCTTCTGCGGGAAGGGCGAGCCCAACCAGATCATCCGCGTGGGGCATGCCTCGCCGGCCTGTCTCTTCGCCGACGTCGACGTCTTCGGGGGCGCCTGAGCCATGCAGCAGCCACAGTTTCTCCAGCTCGCGGACTTCATCGAGTCCCGCCTCCAGCCCGGCGAGGCCGCCACCTCCTGGTTCGCCGGTGAGCGCAGCGACTTCGTGCGCCTCAGCCAGGGCCGGGTGCGCCAGCCCGGCTCGGTGCTCCAGGGGGTGCTCACGCTCCGGCTGATCCGGGGCCAGCGCCACGCCACCATCGAGCTCAGCCTCTCGGGCCAGCCCGGCGACGACCGCGTCCGGGTCGAGGCTGCGCTGGGGCGGCTCCGGGGGGGCCTCTCCCAGCTCCCCGAGGATCCCTTCCTGCTCGTCGATCACAGCCCCCACCGCATCGACGGGGCGGCCCCGGCCTCCCTCCCCGACACGGGCGCGCTGGTCGAGGTGCTGCTCGACGCGGCCGACGGGGCGGATCTCGTGGGCATCGTCGCCGCGGGCACCATCGCCCGGGGCTTCGCGAGCTCCTGGGGGGCCCGCTGCTGGTCCGAGAGCGCGAGCTGGTCGGCCGACTACTGCATCGTCCACGACGCCGACAAGGCGGTCAAAGACACGGTCGCCGGCGCTGCCTTCGATCCGGCCGCCCTCGCGGGCCGGGTCCAGGCCGCCAAGGACCGGGCCCGGATCCTCGCCCGTCCCGTGCGCACCCTCGCGCCCGGCGCCGTGCGCGCCTACCTGTCGCCGGCGGCCCTGGGCGAGGTCTTCGGCCTGCTCAGCTGGGGCGCCTTCGGCGGCCAGGCCGTCCACACGGGCACCTCCCCCCTGTCGCGCTTCGGCCCGGCCGGCAGCGCCCGCCTGAGCCCCCAGGTCCAGGTCGAGGAGCACGTCGCCGGCGGCCTGGCCCCGCCCTTCTCGCCGGACGGCTTCCTCCAGATCGGAAGAGCACACGTCTG
>CAXQUZ010000290.1:0-5417 GCA_964226865.1 Myxococcota bacterium
GCGGGCGGTCGGAGCCGCGCCCGGTCTCCAGGACTGGATCCGCTCGGTGACGGTCCAGCGCCAGCTCCGTCGGGGCCTCCGTGCACGGGGACTCGTGGCCTTCGTGGCCGACGGTGCCGTGCTGCCCCGGGCGAGCGGGGTGGCCGCCGGTCCGCTCGCGGGCGCCGTGCCCTTCCAGAGCCCGCCCGCCCTGGCCACCGCCCTGCCCACCATCGACGGAGACATCGTCGGCATGGGCATTCCCGAGGGCGTGACAGTCATCGCCGGGGGCGGCTTCCACGGCAAGAGCACCCTGCTCCACGCCCTCCAGGAGGGCCACCTCGACCACGTGCCCGGTGACGGCCGGGAGCGGGTGGTGGCCGACCCGGACGCGGTCAAGATCCGTGCCGAGGACGGGCGCTGTGTGCACGCCGTCGACGTGTCCCCCTTCCTCGGCACCCTGCCCGGCGGCCGGCCCACCCGGCCCCTGTCGACCGCCGACGCCTCGGGCTCGACCAGCCAGGCGGCCGCCCTGGTCGAGGCGGTCCAGGGCGGGGCGCGGGTGCTGCTCTTCGACGAAGACAGCTGTGCGACCAACCTCATGGTGGGCGACCCGGCCATGCACACCCTGCTCGACCGGGTGGCCGCCGACCAGCCCGCCGGCACGGGCGCCCGGGAGCCCATCACCCCCCTCGTCCAGCGGGTGCGCCAGCTCCACGCCGCCTGCGGGGTGTCGAGCGTGCTCGTCATCGGGGGCGTCGCCGGCTACCTCGCCGTGGCCGACACGGTGCTGGTGATGCTCGACCACCGCGCCCATGCCGCCACCGACCAGGCCCGGGGCCTCGCGCCCCCGCCACCCGATCCCGGCCCCTGGCCCGCCCTGCTCGGGCGCCAGGTCGACCGCGCCAGCCTCGCCCCCGGAGGCCGGGGCCGCGTCCGCGCCCGGGATGCCCGCCACATCGAGTATGGCGACGACGAGCTGATCCTCACGGGCATCGACCAGATCTCGGACGCCGACAGTGCCCGCACCCTGGGCCACGCCCTGCGCACCCTCGCCACCCGGCCGGGCCCGCCCACGCCCTCGCTCGGGGCGCTGCTCGACGAGCTGGCCGCGCTGCTGGCCGGCCCGGGCCTCGACGCTCTCTCCCCCCACAGCAGCCCCATCGGCGGGCTGGCCGCCGTGCGGCGCCACGAGCTGGTCGCCGTGCTCGGCCGCCTGCGCAGCGCCCGCCTCCGTCCCGAGGAGCCCCAGCCATGAGCAGCCGCCGCCAGCGGGCCGTCTTCCTCTCCGTGGTCGCCCTCGCCGTGGGCATCTCGGCGAGCATGGCCTGGTACAAGCTCCAGGGGGTGCGCCCCATCGCCCGCACCCACACCGTGCAGAAGGGCGACACCCTCTGGGCCATCGCCCGCGACAACCACACCACGGTCGAGGCCCTCAAGAACGCCAACCACCTCAAGCGCGACACCATCGAGGTGGGGCAGGAACTCGTCATTCCCGACGGCGGTGACGGGGCCCCTCCCGCCGAGGACGCGGCGCCCCGGCCCGCCCGCACCCGGGTGGCGACCCCGCCCGTGCCCGCCGGCCGCGCCCCGGCCCCCGGCGCTCTCGCCATGCCGGCGCCCCAGCCCTGCGTCGCCCCCCCGGCCCTGGTCGACGAGGGCCTCGAGCTCGACGAGGCGACCTTCGCGGCCTCCGAGGGCATCCCCCCGGCCGCTGCGCGGCAGGCCATCCGGGACTTCCTTCCCCAGATGGCCCGCTGTCTCGACAAGATCGGCGACAGCGGCGGCACCATCGACCTCGAGCTGACCGTCGCCTGCACGGGCCAGGTCGCGGCGGTCGAGGTCCAGCGGGACGACGGGCTGCCGGCCCCGCTCGTGGACTGTGTGCGCGAGACCGCCCGCTTCGTGCCCTTCCCGGCCCACGGCCTGCCCGACGGCGATCCCATCCGCTGGCCGGTCGAGATCACGGCCCCCTGAAGCCCGGGGCCACGCGGCCCTATGGCAGGGCGTCGAGGCGCGCGAGGTAGACCCGGCGGAAGTCACGGGTCGTGTCGCCGGCAGCCCCCTGGGCCGAGACCGCGATCAGCAGGCCCGTGCCGTCGGGGCTGCGGGCCACGGCCAGGTCGCGGTTGCCCACCGTGCCGAGGGCGAGGGGCACCGGCGCGCCGCCCTCGGGCGCGGCCACGGCCACGGGATCCAGCTCGTCGTCGCGGTCGAGCACGAAGACCAGCCGCGAGCCGTCCGGGCTCCAGCTCGGGCCGTTGCTGTCGGGCACGACGCCCTCCGCGACCGTGCGCGACTGGCCCGCGGGGGTCGAGACCACGAGATCGACCCGGTCGCCCGGCCCCGCGTCGAGGGCGTAGAAGGCGATGAAGCGGCCGTCGGGGCTCCACTGGGGGCGCCCCTGGGAGCCGGTCCAGCGGGTGAGGGGCGCGGGCGGGCCCGGGGCGTCCAGATCGGCGATGCGCCAGAGGTTGTCGCCCCGGTCGCTGTGGGCGACGAAGACCACGCTCTTCCCGTCGGGGGAGAGGGTCGGCGCCAGCTCGGCGCTGTCGTCCATGCGGGTGAGGCGCTGGGGGCTGCCGCCGAGGGGCAGCAGGTAGAGGTCGCCGCCGCCCGTGCGGGCGCTCGTGAAGACGATGCGGTCGGGGGCACCGGGCGACCAGGCCACGTCGCCGTCGGCACCGGGGCCCGAGACGAGGGGACCGTCGCCGTCGAGCACGAACAGGTCGTAGTCGTCGCCCCCCGCGCTCTGGGCGTAGATGAAGCGGCGCCGGAGCCGGGCGCTGGCCGTGCGGGGCGCCCAGACCGCGCCGGTGGCCGCATGGGAGCGGCGGGCCGTCGCAAAGCCGGCCGCGGCGCTCGGGGCGCCCGTGCCTGCGAGGGGTGCTGCCTGGCGGGGCGCACCGCCGGCCGTGTCGGCCACCCAGAGGGCCACCGTGCGGGCCTTGTGGTCGTTGCGCTCCCAGCTGAGCTGGCTGCCGTCGGCCGAGAAGCGCGGCGAGAGGCAGTTGGCCGCCGTCTCGGGCGAGACGGGCTGGGCCACCGGTGCGGCACGGGCGGCCCCGAGCGTCAGCACCAGGGCGAGGAGCAGAGAGGGCATGGTCGGTCCGGTTCGGGGGGCGGAACCCGCGGGCGTCCCTATCACGGCCGCCGCGCCGGCCCTCAGAAGGCGAAGCTCGCGTTCGCCAGCACCCGCACGCCGACCCCGCGCCAGGGGGCCCCGTCCGCCGTCCACGCGAAGGCGCCCGCCGGGCTCGGGGCGCTGCCGCTCGTGGGGCCCCAGGCGATGATCTGGTCGACGCCCGCCTTCAGGCCAAAGCCGGCGGCGGCGCTGCGCCCGGCCTCGCGGTGGTCCACGCTCAGCTCGGCGCCGGGCATCAGCGCCCAGGCCATGGTGTGGAGGGCCGTGGACTCGGCGTCGCCGGCCACCCCGGGTGCGCCGCAGCGTCCGTCCGCCGTGCAGGCCCGCCCGAGGCCCGCGACCTGCCCCCCGCGCAGCACGAGGCTCGGCCGGATCGCCAGGGGCAGCCCCGTGATGAGGTCGGCCCCGAGCCGCAGCCCGCCCGTGAAGGCCACGGGGGTGCGGTCGCGCTCGCTCCGCCCCAGCACCCCGAAGCCCGTCGGCAGCTGGGCGTCGATCACGCCCCCGAGCAGCACCAGCCCGAGGGGAAAGGTGAGGCCCAGCTCGGCGGTGGGAGAGAGCTCGGGCAGGGCCGTGCCCGGGACGATCCAGACCCCGGCGGAGGCCTCGGCCCGGGTGACCTGGAGGGCCGCGAGCCCCCGGGCGCCCGTCGCGCTGGCCGGCAGGGCGAGCCGGGTGGGGCGCTCGGCCACGACCTCGACCTCGACGCCGTTGACGGCATAGCGCCCGATGGGCAGGGTCACGGTCACGGGCAGCCGGGTCTTCTCGCGGAGCCCCAGGGCCACCCGGTCGACCGACTGCCGCTCGCGCTCGCTGGTCAGCGGGTCGAGGGGGTCAAGCTGCATGCGGGTCACGAGGCCGTCCTCGGGGCCGACCACCCGCAGCGCCCCCACCTCGGTCTCGAGCTGGCGCACCGTGCGCGCGGCCACCGGGTCGTCGGGGGCCAGCCGCGCGGCGACCGTGGCGAAGCAGAGCGCCGCCTGGTGGTCGTCCGCGACGAGGGCCAGCTCGGCCAAGACAGTGTGCAGCTCGACACTCTCACCGGCACCAGGCGCCGTCCGGGCGAGGGCCAGCTCGGCCGCGGCGTCGTCGTCCCAGCCGCGCTTGGCGAAGAGCCGGGCCTGGGCGAGGTGGGTGGCGAGGTCGGTCGGGACGCGCCCGGCCGGGGGCTCGGGCGGGGGCGGCGCCGCACAGGGGGCCAGGGCACGGGCAGGGGCCGGCCCGAGGAGGGCGACCAGCACGGTCAGGAGGGCGGCCGCTCGCAGGCTCACGTGGGGGCATCCTCGCCAGGGGCCAGCACATGGCAGGCCAGGCGGCGGCCTGGCGGGTGCACCCCGGCGGGGGCCCGTAGCCGGGGAGGCGCCGCGCGGCCGCCCGGCACGGTCGCGAGCGGACAGCCCGCCGCGAAGCGACAGCCCGGCCCGGGCCCCGCGGCCAGCCCCGGTGTGCCCGCAAGCAGCCCCGCGGTGACGGGGTGGTGGGGGCCGGCCGCGAGGGCGGCGTCGCCCTCTTCGAGGATGCGGCCGCCGCCGACCACCGCGACCCGATCGGCAAAGGCACGCACCAGCCGGAGATCGTGGGTGATGAGCAGCACCCCCTGGCCCGGGGGACGGTCGCCGAGCAGGAGCTCCATGGCCTCGACCGCCCGGTGGACGTCCAGGCCGGCCGTGGGCTCGTCCAGCACCAGCAGCCGGGGCCGCGCCAGGGCCAGCCTTGCGACCCCTGCCCGCCGGCGCTCGCCGCCGCTGAGGCTGCGGGCGGGGGCATCGCGGCGGTGCCCGAGGCCCAGGGCCGTGAGCAGGCCCTCGACCCGCTCGGCTCCGCCGTGCACGGCCACCGACTCGGCCATGGCGTCGAGGATGCTGAGGTGGGGCGGCAGGTGGGCGGCCGCGGCCTGGAAGAGCACCTGGACCTGGTCGGGTGCCGGACGGCCTGTGGCGAGGCGTCCCTCCCGCCAGACCTGGCCCCGGGCCGGTGCGAGCAGCCCCGCCGCCACCCGGGCCAGGGTGCTCTTGCCCCCGCCGCTGGCCCCCACCAGGGCCACGACCGCGCCCGGCGCGACGGTCAGCGAGACTGCTTCGACCACCCAGGGCCCCGGTCGGGCCCAGATGGGCGTCGGGTAGCGGGCCCAGACGCCCTCCAAGCGAAGGATGCTCACCGGCCCTCCAGGCGGTGCGCCGCCGCGATGAGCCGCCGGGCGGCTGGGTGGTCGACCCGGTCCCAGTCGGCCCCGGCCACATCGGCCACGACACGTCCCGCGTCCATCACGAGAGATCGGAAGAGCACACGTCTG
>CAXQUZ010000291.1:0-9301 GCA_964226865.1 Myxococcota bacterium
CGCAGCGCCGAGCAGGCCCGCCTCGCCGCCCGGGCGGCCCGCCGGGGCGCCGAGGCCGCGCGGGCCCCTCCCCTGCCGCGGCCCCCGGCGGCGCCGCCGGCCCCGGCCGACCCGCCTCCCGCCGTCGCGCAGGCCCCCGCACCGGCGCCCGATCCCGAGCGCGTGAAGTTCGGCCTGCGGGTGCGCGAGCTCACCCGGCGCACCAAGTGGGCGCACCGCCAGGCCGAGCGGGCCCGGGCCGAGCCGGGCCCCGCACCGGCCGAGGCCCCCGCCTCCCCGCCGGCCCCCGCCTCCCCGCCGGCCCCCGCCGCCCTGCCCGCCCCGCCGCCCGCTCGCTCGGGGTGGCGCGCCTGGCTCCAGCGCAGCCCGCCGCCGGCGCTGCCCACGGGCCCTGGCGTCGAGCTGGCCGGGGCCGATCTGCGGGGGCTGCGCCTCGAGGGCCAGGACTGGCCGGGGGCCCGCCTCGCCGGCGCCCAGCTGGGCCGGGCCCGCCTCACCGGGGCCACCCTCACGGGCGCCGACCTCCAGGGGGCCCACCTCGGCGGGGCCCGCATCGACCGCGCCCAGCTCGCCGGGGCCAGCCTCGTCGGCGCGCGCCTGGACGGGGCCAGGCTCCGCGAGACCGTCCTCCAGGGGGCCGATCTCACCGAGGCCCGCCTCGTGGACGCCGACCTCCGGGGCGCCGATCTGCGCGACTGCTGCCTCGCGGGTGCCGACCTCACCGGTGCCGACCTGCGGCGCTGCCAGCTCGCCGGCGCGGACCTTCGCCGGGCCGACCTCAGCGCCGCCCGCCTCTCCGACCTCGACCTCGCCGACGCCGTGCTCGACGGCGCCCTGCTCGACCAGGCCGACCTCGCCGGCGCCGACTTCGGCCGCGCGAGCATCGCCGGCACCGACCTCTCGGGGGCCCTCGGCCTCTCGGGCCGCGACCGGGAGGCCCTGGCCCGTGCCGGTGCCCGCACCCGCGATGCCGCGCTCGACCAGCTCGTCGGGCGGGTGGCCTCCCGCCAGGTGCGCACGGCGGCCGCGGTGCTCGCCCTCGGCGTCGGCGCCTACCTCGGGGCCCGCTTCCTCGCGGCGAGCGACCCCGACCCGGCGGCCCTCGAGGCCCGGGCTGAAGAGCAGCGGGAGGCCGATCCCCTGGCCGCCGCCGCCACCTATGAAGAGCTGGCCCGGTCGTCCCAGCGGCTCACCGACCGCGTCGGCTACCTGCTGGAGGGGGCGGCCCTGGCCGAGCAGGGCGGCGCCCGGGACCTCGCCGGCCGGCTGGTGGGCGAGGCCCTCGACGAGGCCGGCGACGACCCCGCCCTCGGCACGGACGTGCGCCTCCAGGCCGCCCGGCTCCAGGTGCGCCAGGAGAACTGGGCCGCCGCCCTGGCCATGGTCGAGCCCGTGGTGCGCGGCGGCGGGCTCCCGGTCGACCTGCGGGCCCAGGCCATGGTGCTGCACCGGGCCGCCGCGGCGGCGGGCGGCATCGAGACGGATCTGGTCAGCGAGCTGCTCGCCGCGGCCGCCGCCGTGCCCGAGACCGAGGCCGACCTGCGGCTGGCCATCGCCGACATCCGGGCCGCCGAGGGCCACCTCGACGAAGCCCTCGGCGAGCTGGACCGGGTCGCCGGCCTCGACCTGCCCCCCGAGCTCCACCGCCGGGCCCTCGAGACCCGGGCCCGCATCCTCGACCGCGACGGCCGCAGCGAGGCCGCCGCCGCCGCCTGGGCCGCACTGATGGCGGCCGTGCCGGACGGAGAGCCGGACGGAGAGGCCGCCCGGCTGGCCCTCGCCGACCTGCGCCACCGCATGGGCGACACCGACGCCGCCCAGACACTCATCCTCCCCTTGCTCGACCCCGAGACCGACCCGCGCATCCGGGGCCGGGCCCTGCTGGTCCAGGGCCGGCTGCACGAGCAGACCGGGGCCGTCGACGCCGCCCGCGACCAGTTCCAGGCCGCCCTCGCCCTCGACACCCTCGAGCCCGAGACCCGGGAGGAGGCCCGGTTGTCGCTGGCCCGGCTCCTGCTCGGCAGCGGGGACGAGGAGGCCATCGCCGCTGCCCTCGACGCCCTGCCAGAGGACGCCCGGGCCGGCATCCTGCTCCACGCCCGCCTGGGCGAGGCCCGCCGGCTGCTCGACGCGGGCCGCCCTGGCGCCGCCCTCGAGGTCTACGAGGCCATCCTCGACGGCCTCGCGGCAGAGAGCGCCGCGCCCGACGACCGCTCGGCCCTCCGCGCGGCTCGGGCCGGCCAAGCGGAATGTCTCGCCACCATGGGCCAGCTCACCGAGGCGGTCCAGATCTGGCGCGCCCAGCTCGCCGACGACCCGACGGCCGAAGAGCGCGCCTGGCTCGAGCTCCAGCTCGCCCACGGCCTGCTCCAGGGCGGCGACACTGAAGAAGCCCGGGCCGCCTTCGCCAGCCTCGCCGGCGCCGCCGATCCCGACACCCGCGACCAGGGCAGCCTGGGACTCGCCGAGGTCGCCCGGCGCAGCGGCGAGCGCGAGCGGGCCCGCAGCCTCTACGGCCAGGTGGCCCGCCGCGCGGCCGACAGCGCCTTCCAGGTCCAGGCCTGGCAGGAGCTCGCCGACATGGCCATCGAAGACGGCCGCGACGACGAGGCCCGCGCCGCCTGGCGGGGGGTGCTGGGCAGCGTGCCGCCGGGCAGTGCTGCCGCCAGCGACGCTCGCACGGCGCTGATGCACAACCTCGCCGACAGCGGCGCCCTCGACCGGGCCCTCGGCCTCTGCGAAGAGACGCTCGCGACCGCCACACCCGACCGCCGCGGCAGCGCGCGCCTCGCCTGTGCCGAGCTGCTCGAGCGCGCGGGCCGCACCGCCGCGGCCGCCGACCGCTACGCCGAGGCGGTCGCCGACGGTCTGCCCGCCGACCTCTTGACCGACGCCGCCCTCGGCCAGGCCCGCACGGTGGCCGACCCGGAGGCCGCCGCCGCCGTGCTGGCCACGGCCCTCGACCAGGTCGAGGCGGCCGAGCTGCGCCTCCCCTTGCTCTCGGCCCGCATCCAGGCCCTGGAGGCCCTGGGCCCCGACACCGCCGCGGCCCGCGACGCCGCCCGGGCAGAACAGCAGCAGCTTGTCTCTCGGGCCCCCCAGCTCGCGGGGCCCATCCTCCTCGAGGCCGCCCAGCGGGCCCGGGGGGCCGGCCGCACCGACGAGGCCCTCGCGCTCTTCCGCCAGGCCGCCGCGCTGCCCGCCGCTCCGGACTGGACGGCCGGCACCCTCGTCGAGCTCGGCGACACCGCCCTCGAAGACGGCGACACCGACACGGCCCTCCCCAGCTACGCCGCCGCCCTGGACGCGGGCGCCACCGACGCCCGCACCACCTTCGCCGCCGGAATGGGCCAGGCGAGCGCCCAGGCCCGCGCGGGGGACCCCGCGGCCGCCCTGGCGACCCTGGCCGACCTCCGCCCGCCCGATGCCGACGCGCGCCGGTGGCAGCTCGAGCTCACCGCCCGGGCCCACCTCCAGGCCGACGATCCGTCCGGCGCCCTCGCGGCCAGGCCAGAGGACGCCGCGGCGGCCGCCGCCCCCCCCGCCGCCCGCGCCGCCGCCCTGCGTGGCCAGGCCGACGCCGAGCTGGCCCTCGATCGCCCCGAGGACGCCCGGGCCACCTACCAGGAGGCCGCCCGCCACACCGACGACCCCTCGCTGCTCGGCTGGATCGGCCTCGGCGAGGCCGCCAGCTGGCGCGAGGCGGGCGACCCGGAGCAGGCCCAGGCCCGTCTCGCCGCGCTCGTCGACCACCCCGACCCCGAGGTGGCCCTCCAGGCCCGCATCCGCCGGGCCCAGCTCTTCGCGGGCCAGGAGGCCTGGCAGGCGGCCCTCAGCGAGCTCCAGGAGGTCGGCGCCGACGCCCTCGGCCCCGGCTGGGACGCCACACTGGCCGAGACCCGGGCGGCCGCGTGGACGGCCCTGGGCGACGCCGCCCGCGCCCGCACCGAGTGGCAGCGGCTCGCCCGGGCCTGGCCGGACGAGGACGAGGCCCTCCTGCCGGCCTGGCTGGGCCTCGCGTCCCTGGCCGTGGCCGAGGGCGACGACGATCAGGCCCTGGCGCTGGCCGAGAAGGCCCTCCAGCAGACCGACGACCCGGTCTACCGGGCCCAGGCCACCGCCCTCATCGACGATCTCCAGCGCCGCTGAGCACCGCCCCCGCGTCCCCCCGCCCACAAAGGGCTCAAGGATCGCGGCCGCCCCTCCGAACGCGCCCCTGCCCCGCTGCGGACCGCCCTTGCCCGCGCGGTGCTGTCGCCACTTGGGAGCAACCGCATGTTCGAGCCGGTGAACACAGAGTCCTACGCCTCTCCCCTCCTCGTGGGCTGCCCCGAGGACCTGCCGGACGAAGACGAGAAGACCTGGCACGACCACACCGCCTCTCAGCCCGTCGAGGCCGTGCCCCAGGAGGTGCGGGTCCAGCTGCGGGTGCTCACCGGCCCCGAGCAGGGCCGCTGCATCACCCTCACCCCGGGCCGCAGCGTCATCGGCCGCTCGCCCGAGGCCGACATCACCCTCGACCACCACTCCATCTCGCGGCGCCACTGCGCCGTCGAGGTCCACCCCGATCACACCGTCGAGATCGTCGATCTGGGCAGCACCAACGGCACCCACGTCGCCACCCGCCGGCTCCAGGGCAGCCCCGTGGCCGCCGAGGACGGCACCCGCATCCGCCTGTCGAGCCAGGTGGTGCTCGAGCTGGGCATCGAGTCGGCGGCCACGGCCCTGCTCTTCCAGCACCTCTACGAGAAGGCCGTGCGCGACCCCCTGACGGGCCTCTACAACAAGCGGGTCTTCCTCGAGCGCTTCGAGGCCGAGCTGTCCCAGAGCCGCCGCTCGGGCCGCCCGATGACCACCCTCATCATCGACATCGACCACTTCAAGCGCATCAACGACACCTACGGCCACGACGCCGGCGACAGCGTGCTCAAGGCCGTCGGCGCGGTGCTCCAGCGGGCCGTGCGCACCGAGGATCTCGCCGCCCGCTTCGGCGGCGAGGAGTTTGTGCTCATCCTCCGTGACACCGCCCCCGCCCTCGGCCTCCAGGTCGGCGAGCGGCTCCGCCAGCTCATCTCGGCGCTGCAGGTCGACCACGACGGCGAGCGGAGCCGGGTCACGGCCAGCGCAGGCCTCGCCTGCAGCTCCGAGCTCGGCGTCGGCGTGGCCATGGACATCTTCAACCGCGCCGACCAGCGGCTCTACCAGGCCAAGGCCGGCGGCCGGAACCGCCTCGTGGGGCCCCAGGCGGCCTGAGCGCCGCCCGCCCGCGCGCGCCCCGCCGGCCACCGGTCGGTCCGCGCTATGATGCTCCGCCCTGGCCGCTGCCCCCGCACCGGCCCCGGCCCCGGAGCCCCCATGTCCTGCCGCACCGCCTCCCTCCTTCTCGCCCTGGCCCTCCCGCTGGCCGCCGGCTGCAGCGACAAGGGCGCCGACGAAGACGGCGACGACACCGGCAGTGCCGACGACGACACGACCGACCCCCTCGGCGTGGTCTGGGACGAGCTGCGCATCGAGAGCAGCGTCACCCTCACCGGGGCCTTCCCGTCCGGCGCGGGCTTCTACGCGACCGGCGACGACGGCGAGGTCTACCTCCGCGCAGAGGGCGAGTGGGCTCCCATGGGCCTCGATCTGGGCGAGGGCCTCAACGGCATCTGGGGCGAGAACAGCGGCGGGGTGCTGCGCATGGTGGCGGTCGGCGACGGCGGCACGGTCGTGCGCTACGCCGACGGCTGGACGGTCGACGCCACCCTCGGCACCGCCAACATGGAGGCCGTCGCCGGCACCAGCGTCGACGACCTCGTCGCCGTGGGCTGGGGCGGCGCCTACGCCTGGACGGGGGCCGGCTGGGAGTTCCTGCCCATCACGGGCAACCCGCGCTTCAACGACGTCTGGTCCGATGGGGTCAACGCCGTGGCCGTGGGCGAAGAGGGGGTCATCGCCGTGCGCACCAGCGAGGGCTGGACCGCCGAGGCGCCCGCCGGCATCGTCAACCTCACGGCCGTCTCGGGCACCAGCGCGAGCGACATCTGGGCCGTGGGCGACGCCGGCACCGTGCTCCACTACGACGGCACGGCCTGGACCGAGGTCGAGAGCCCCGCCCAGGCCACCCTCTGGGGCGTCGTGGCCCTCGGCGCCGACCAGACCTACATCGTCGGCAACAACGGCTTCGCCGCCCGCTGGGACGGCACCGGTTGGACCGAGCTGCCCACGGGGGTCGACAACAACCTCTACGACGTCTCGGTCTCGCCGGACGGGGTCATCTGGGCCTGCGGAAACCGCGGCATGGCCCTGCGGCTCCAGGGCGGCAACTGAGCCCGGCGCCCTTCTTCCGCGCCCTCAGCCCGCCGAGAGCGCCACCCAGGCGGCCTTGAGCCGGTTATTGCCCGGGTGGGTCTCGAGCGCCCCCGCCACCAGCGCACGGGCCTCGTCCGCGCGCCCAACGTCGGCGAGGCAGCGGCCGACCACCGCCGTGAAGGCCGGATCCTCCTGGTAGGAGAAGCGGTCCTGCTCGGCGCGGAAGACACACTCCTCCGGGAAGCCCGAGCGGCGCAGGATCTCGAGCCGCAGCCACCAGGCCTCGGGGTCCTTGAAGGTGTCTTCCTTGAAGTCGTAGAGCTCGTACCAGGCGCGCTCGTAGCGGCCCTGCTCGAGCATGTAGACGGCACGGGCCCGCGACAGGAAGAGCAGCTCGCGGCCCTCTTCGAGGCGCCGGGCCTGGAAGAGCGACCAGCCGGCCGCGTCCAGATCCGCCGGGGTGGCCCGGTTCACCTGGGCCCAGGCGAGCGCTGCCCAGGCGTAGGTGCGGCCGGGGTGGCGCAGCACGAGGTCTTCGCCGGCGGCCACCGCATCGTCCAGATCGCCGCCTTCGACCAGATCCTCGACCATGCTCGCCCGGGCGACCAGGTCGACCTTGTCGCCCACCACCTCGCCCACGTCCAGGGCAACGGAGCGCAGCGCGACGGCCGAGTCCGCACGGCCCACCCGGGCCAAGGCGCGGGCGTGGTAGCCCCGGCCGCGGCGGGCATACCAGGCCGAGCCGCCAGCGTCCTCGAAGGCCATCACCGCGTCCGGAAACAGCGATGCCTCGGTCAGCATGGCCCCATACGCGGCGTGCAGCTCAGGGTCGGAGGGATTAGCATCGAGCAGCTTCGTGATCTCGCGGTGGGCCAGGCGCACCTGCCCCTGCCCGATGAGACGCAGAACCACGACGGGAACCGCGCTCCGACGGCCGCCGAAGGTCGTGCGGGGCAGAACCCCGAGAGCCCCGACCAGCGCGACAACAGCGGCGACCAGGATGTGAGTGCGGCGACGCTGCACGGTACCTCCGAGGGGCCCCCTCGCTAACGACACGGATTCGCAATGTCCACACTGGCACGGCGGCTGCAGACCCTCAGCCTGCCCCTCGCAATCGGCATCTCCGTCGCGGCCTGCGGCGGCGACGCCCCCAAGAAGACCTCGGACGCCGCCCCCAAGGCGAAGGCCGAGGCCGACCCGATGCCGGCCGCCGCGCGCGGCAACCGGGCCTCGGTGGTGCTCGTCACCATGGACACCACCCGTGCCGATCACATCGGCGCCTACGGCCACACCGAGGCCCACACCCCGACGGTCGACGGGCTGGCGGCCCAGGGCCTGCGCTTCGAGCGGGCCTACTCGGTCATCCCGCTGACGACGCCCTCGCACGCCTCGATGATGACGGGCCTCTACCCGACGCGCCACGGCATCCACAACAACGGTGACGCCATCCTCAAGGAGGAGCTCACCACACTGGCCGAGTCCCTCGACGCCGAGGGCTACCACACCGGCGCCTCCATCGCGGCCTTCGTCACCACCCGCATCTGGAACCTCGACCAGGGCTTCGACGCCTACTTCGACGACGTCGGCACCGAGAAGGATCGGCGCCAGCGCGGCAAGTGGGCCCGCGAGCGCCGGGCCGACTCGGTCGTCGACGACGCCATCGCCTGGGTCGAGAAGCAGCCCGCCGGCGAGCCCCTGTTCCTCTGGGTCCACTTCTACGACCCCCACGACCCCTACGCCCCGCCGAAGGAGTGGGCCGAGAAGATGCCCGGCCGCCCCTACGACGGCGAGATCGCGTTCATGGACTCCCAGATCGCGCGCCTCAAGGAGGTCGTCGAGAAGCGCCAGGGCGACGCCGGCACGGGCTGGGTGCTCATCGCCGACCACGGCGAGGCCCTCGAGCGGGAGCACGGCGAGCACACCCACGGCATGTTCCTCTTCGACCAGACCATGCGCATTCCCTTCATCGTGCGCCCGCCCAAGCCCCTGGCCGAGGGCAAGGTCGAGTCGACCCAGACCGTCAGCAACGTCGACGTGACCCCCACCGTGCTCGGCATGCTCGACCTCCCCGTCATGGACGACCTCGACGGCAAGGACCTCTCGGGCCTGCTCGACGCGCCGGCCGCCGCGCTCACCCGCGACCCGGTCTACATGGAGGCCGAGGGCGCGGCGAACCGCTTCGGCTTCGCGCCCGAGCGTGCCGTCGCCCACGGGCCCCTCAAGCTCATGGACACCCCCAACCCGCGCCTCTTCGACGTGGTGGCCGACCCCGGCGAGACCAAGAACCTCGTCCAGGAGCGCCCCGCCGACGTGACCCGCCTCCAGGCGGTCAACGCCGCCGTCCAGGCCCGCCGGGTCGACTCGGGTGGCGGCGCGGCCTCCCCCGAGGTGCTCGCCCAGCTCGAGGCCCTCGGCTACATGTCGGCCGAGGCCGGCATCGGCGACGCCGAGACGGCGAAGCTCGACGCGAAGGACCAGCGCCCGCTCATCATGAAGCTCGAGCGCGCCCGCCACCTCGCCCGGCGCAAGCCCAAGGAGGCGATGGTCCTCTACGAGGAGATCCTCGCCGAGCATCCCCAGATCGCCGAGGCCCGCATGGCCATCGCGCGGCTCTACCAGTCCCAGCGCGAGCCCGACAAGGCCATCGCGACCCTCGACGAGGCGCTCAAGCTCCAGCCGATGTCGACGGTGCTCAAGTCGGCCCTGTCGACCGCCTACGCCATCAAGGGCAACACCGACAAGGCGAAGGCGCTGCTCGAGAACGTCCTCGAGCAGGTGCCCGGCGACGACACCGCCCGGGCCCAGCTCATGCGTATCCTGCTCAACACGGGCGGGCTCGAGGAGGCCTTCAAGCGCGCCTCCCAGTGGAACAAGGAAGACCCGCGCAACCTGTCCTATGACGCCTACCTGGGCATCATCCTCACCCGGACGGGCCGTGCGGCCGAGGCCGTGCCCTACCTCGAGCGCAGCCTCGCGGACGACATGAGATCGGAAGAGCACACGTCTG
>CAXQUZ010000292.1:0-7058 GCA_964226865.1 Myxococcota bacterium
CCCCCCCCCGGCGGGCGGCGGGGGGCGCGCCGCCCACCCCGAGGGCCAGCAGCACCGGGCGCCCGTCGGCCCCCACCCGCAGGTTGTCGGGCTTGAGATCGCCGTGGAACACGCCGTGCTCGTGGAGCTGGGCCAGGGTGCGGGCCAGGGCGCGCAGCAGGGCCAGCCGGTCGGCGTGGGGGGCCGCGGCCGCCCAGTCCCGCAGCGCCGTGCCCGCGACCAGGGGCATGCTGAACCAGCGCCCGTCCGGGGCCCCGGCGACCAGACCAACCAGGCCGGGAATGTCGAGACAGCCCAACAGCACGGCCTCCTTGCGAAGGCGGGGCCGGTCCCAGTCCTCCCGGGCCACCTTGAGCGCCACCCGCCCCTCCGGGCCCGTGGCCTCCCAGACCTCGGCCCGGCTGCCGCCGCCGACCCGCCGCACCAGCTGGTGCCCGTCCACCCACTCGCCCGCGTGCCGCAGCGCCACTGCTCCCTCCGGGTCTCGTCCCAGGGTAGCGTCCGGGGGCGGCCCTGGGGGCGCGGCCTCTCGCCGGAGGGGCCCCGTGCCGAATAGACCCCGCGGGGCGCCGTCGGGCCCCCCTCCCCGCCCCGGAGCGCTGATGCACGCCCCCGTCCCCTCCCCTGCCCGCCGCGGTCGCGCCCTCGGGGCCGGCCTGCTCCTCGCCGCCGCCGTCGCCAGCCCCGGGGCCCAGGCCGCCGAGTGGGCCACCCGTCCCTTCGTCCGGCCCGCGGGCGGCGCCTCCTCCTGGAGCAACGGCGACACGACGGTCACGGCCTTCAGCATCGGCGGCAACGCGGGCCTCGACTACTGGGAGAAGGGCCGCAAGCAGCCGCGGCTGCGGGGCCAGGCCCGGGTCGGCGGCAGCTACATGGCCGCGGGCGGCGACGCCACGGGCTACGAGCTGCGGGTCGGCAACTTCCTCGGCCCCCAGTGGAAGAACTACGGCTTCAGCTTCGGCCCCGACGTCTTCTACAACCAGTGGACCTACGCGGGCACCGAGCTTCCCGCGACCACGGGCATCTCGACGCCGCTGGTCGCCAACGGCTCGCTCGAGATCTTCAACGCCTACGTCGGCGCCGAGCCCAGCTGGTACGTCTCGGGCGACCGGGCGCAGACCGACTGGTCGGAGAGCGACGGGGTCGGCTTCGGCCACGAGTTCGCCTGGCTGGCCGGCCTCGGCATGAGCATCCAGGGCATGCACGTCGGGGTGCACGGCCGGCGCCAGATCACGGCCTATGGCGTGCAGAACAGCATCGGCTTCAGCGCGAACTACAGCCCGCCGCCGAAGACCAAGAAGAAGAAGGGCGGCAAGCGGCGCCGCTGAGCCGAGGCCCTGCGTCGCCGCCGCCGCCGCTGTCGGCCGGAGCCCGGCGGGGGCTCAGAGCTTCAGGGCCATCATGCGCTCGAGGGGCTTGAGGGCGGCCGTGCGCAGATCCTCGTCCATGTCGATGCGCGGCGTCAGGTCGCGGAGCGCGTCGCGGATCTTCTCGAGGGTGTTGCGCCGCATGTGGGGGCACTCGTTGCAGGCGCAGGTCTCGTCCATGCCCGGCAGGGGCAGGAAGGTGCGCTCGGGCGCGGCCTTCTCCATCTGGTGGAGGATGCCGGGCTCGGTGCCGACGATGAAGGTGTCGGTCTCGTCGGTCGTGGTCGCGTAGCGGAGCAGGCTGCTGGTGCTGCCGATGTGGTCGGCGTGCTGGAGCAGCTGGGGCTCGCACTCGGGGTGGGCGATGACCTTGGCGTGGGGGTGGCGCACCTTGAGCTGGATGAGCTTCTGCTCCGAGAAGGTCTCGTGCACGATGCAGGTGCCCTGCCAGAGGTGCATGTCGCGGCCGGTCTGCTGGATGAGCCAGCGCCCCAGGTTCTTGTCAGGGCAGAAGAGGATCTCGGTGCCCTCGGGGATGCTCTCGATGACCTTCACCGCGTTGGACGAGGTGCAGATGATGTCGGAGAGGGCCTTCACGCCGGCGGTGCAGTTGACGTAGCTGACGAGCACGGCGCCGGGGTGCTCGGCCTTCCACTTTGCGACCCGCTTGGCCGGGGCGGCGTCCGCGAGGGAGCAGCCCGCCTTCATGTCGGGGATCAGCACCGTGCGGGTGGGGTTGAGGATCTTGGCCGTCTCGGCCATGAAGTGGACCCCACAGAACAGGATGACGTCGGCGTCGGTGTCGCGGGCAGCCTTGGCCAGCTGGAGCGAGTCGCCGATGTAGTCGGCGAGGTCCTGGCTGTCGGGGTCTTGGTAGTAGTGGGCCAGGATGATGGCGTTGCGCTCGCGGCGGAGCGCGTCGATCTCGTCGAAGATGTCGACGTCGCCGGCATCAGCGACGGTGGGGGCTTGCTGCACGCTCATGGGGTGTCCCGGGGAAGTGTCGATGCCCGCGGCTAACCCGTGGGGCGGGGCGTGGAACGGCTGGTGTAGAAGATGAGTGTTGCCCTTGGCACGTCAATGGAGATACCCTCCCCACCCGTGTTCCCCTCTCGCCCCCGGGGCCCTGTCATGCGCCGCATGCTCCCGCTGATCGCCCTGCTCCTGGGCACCGCCTGCGCCGGTCGGGGCATGCGCATGCCCGGCCCCACGGGCCACATCGGCAAGAGCGCCGGCACCGACTACGACGAGCGCCTCGCCCACAGCCGCCGCGCCGCCCGCCAGGCCGAGTCCGACACGCCCCCCGCCGCGCGGGGCCGCCGCGGGCGCCGGGGCGAGGGCGACCAGGTGGCGAAGGCCGCCGGCGAGCTGGTCGGGCGCCGGGCCATGACCGCAGGCGGCGAGCGCTACCGCTTCGACTGCTCGGGCTTCGTCGAGGCCGCCCACGCCCGGGCCGGGGTCCACCCCCGGGGCTCGAGCAAGCACCTCTACGCCATGGCCCGCGACCAGGGGCTGCTCCACAAGAAGAAGACGCCCCACGTCGGCGACGTCGTCTTCTTCGACAACACCTACGACCGCAACCACAACGGCCGCCGCGACGACGAGCTCACCCACGTCGCCATCGTCGAGCGGGTGCTGCCGGACGGCACGCTGGGCCTCGTCCACCTCGGCTCGAAGGGCGTGGTGCGCATCGCCATGAACCTCCACCGCCCCCACGACCGCCACGACGAGAACGGCGCCATCATCAACAGCTACGTGCGCAGCGGCCGCAGCGGCGAGCGCCTCTCGGGCGAGCTCTTCAAGGCCTTCGGCAGCCTCTGGGCCATCGAGGGCGGCGCCGCCCTGGCCATGTGCAGCCTGGGCGGCGAGGTCGAGGCCTAGGTCTCAGCCCTCTTCGGCCGCCGCGATCCCGGCCGCCCAGGTCGCCTCGTCGACCGCCACGAGCACCTCGTCGAGGGTCCACTCCTGGGTGCCGTCGGCCGCGAAGCCCACCTTGGCCGCAGTGATGCCCTCGGCGGTCACCACGTCGCTCGACTCCACATAGGACCCGTCGGCGGCGGTCGAGACCGAGCTCCAGGCCGTCCAGGCCCAGGCCGGGCCCTCGAGGCTGCCCGCACCGGTGTACTCGTCGGTGTTGATGGTGAGGGTGAAGGTGTTGGCCTCGGCGTCGACGACGAGCTCGGTCAGGGTGAGGACGGCGTCGATCTCGGAGACGAACTCCTCGGTGATGGTCGCAGCCTCGGGGTCGAGCTGGCGCCGCACCCAGTAGACCTCTTCGAAGACGAAGCCACCGGCGTCGATGACGCTGTCGGCCCGGTAGTACTCGGTCCAGGCCTCGGGCAGGGGCTCGCCGCCGTCCGTGCCGTCCGTGCCGTCTGCGCCGTCTGCGCCGTCTGCGCCGTCCGTGCCCTCTTCTCCGTCCCCGCCGTCGGCCCCGGCCGCGTCGCTGGCGGTGTCGTCGGCCGACTTGTCGCTGCAGCCGGCGAGGGGCGCCCCGAGGGCGAGGGTCATCGAGAGGGCAAGCCAGGAGGAGCGCATCAGAACCTCGCGCGGGTCGAGACGAAGGGGCCCATCCACAGGGCGTCGAGCTGGGCCTCGCGGTGGGCCCGCACGGCGTCGGAGGGGGTGCAGACGATGGGCTCTTCGTGCAGGTTGAAGCTGGTGTTGATGAGCACCGCGGCGCCGGACAGCTCGCCGACCCGGGTGAGAACGGCGTGGAGGTCGGGATCCTGCTCGCGCGAGACGAGCTGGGGACGGGCCGTGCCGTCGACGTGGACCGCGGCCGGGGCCGCCGCCTTGAAGGCCGGGGTGCAGTCGAAGCAGACCGTCATGTAGTGGGCCGCCGCACGGGCCTTGTCGAGCCCGACGAACCACCGGTCGGCGTCTTCCGCCCGCACCACCGGGGCGAAGGGCATGAACTCGGTGCGGCGCAGCTTGCCGTTGAGCCAGTCGGTGACGGCCGGGTCGGTGGCCCGGGCGAGCACGCTGCGGTGGCCGAGGGCCCGGGGGCCCCACTCCATCGCGCCCTGGCAGCGGCCGACCACGTTGCCGTTCGCCAGCAGGGCGGCCACCCGCTCGATGTCGCCGCGGGTACCGAAGGGCGAGCGGCGGTCGCCCGGGCGGTCCTGGTCGAGGCCGCCGCGGTCGAGGGCCTTGAAGGCGTCCCGCTCGCTGAAGCGCGGGCCGAGGAAGGCGCCGTCGAGGGCACGGGGCATGACCCCCGCCGAGCCCAGTGCCGCGCCCGCCGCGAGGCCGCCGTCGCCCATGTGGGGCATCACCCAGAGGGTCGCGAGCTCGGGCAGCGACGCAATGCGCTGGTTGAGCTTCACATTGGCGAAGATCCCGCCAGCAACGGCAACATCGGCGATGCCCGTCTCGCTGATCCAGTGGCGCACAAAGTCGGTGACGGCGTCCTCGACGACCGCCTGGGCGGCCGCCGCGACCTCTTCCCGGGAGTGGCGCGCGACCACCGACCAGAAGGCGTCGTCCTTGCGCTCGAGGCGCCAGGCCGGGTTGCGGGCGAAGCCGGGGCCGACAAAGCGCACCCGGGCCGCAAAGTGGCGCACGAGGGCCGGCGGCGGGGTGGCCAGGGCGGCAAGGCCCGTGATCTTGCCCTCGTGGCGGATGGGCGTGAAGCCCAGCAGCTCGGTCACCTTGGAGTAGAAGGTGTTGATGCAGGCGAGGCCGCTCTGGCGGTAGAGCTGGACCAGGTCGCCGTTGCGGCCCACCGCCGCCGTCGCCGTCGTGCCGTCGCCCATCGCGTCGACCGTCAGCACGAGGCAGGGGTCGCGGGGCTGGGTGCGGTAGGCGCCGTGGGCATGGGCCATGTGGTGGTCCATCATGCGCACATCGGCCCGGCCGAAGCGCCGCAGCCGGAGCCGCTGGCGCAGCAGCGCCTTGCTGGCGTCCACCTCGAGGGCGTGGAGGCCGGTCTTGCGCAGGACGCTCTGGTAGACGACGTAGGCGTGGAGCAGGGGCGAGAACTGGCCCTCGCTGCGGCGCTCCTGGTGGAGCTCGGGCAGGGCCCGAAGCAGGGTCGCCGGGGTGAAGCCCGTGCCGAAGACCACCCGGTCGACGTCGCGGGCGCGCACCCCCGCCGTGTCGAGAACGGCGTCGATGGCCCCCCAGGGGAAGGCGCCGGAGTGCTTGATCCGGTCGATCCGCTCCTGGTTGACCGCGGCACGGAGCCGCCCGTCCATCACCAGGGCCGCGCCGGCGTCGTGGTTGTCTGCAATTCCGAGGACGATCATCTGCCCCCGCTAACCCAGGCCGTCGGCCCGAGGCGGGGGCCTGCCGGGTTAGGCGCGCCGCCCACCGACTGAGGGCACGCACATGGGCGGCAAGAACAGCAAGGCGCCAGGAAAGGGCGATCGGGTCAAGATCATCTCGGGCAAGGGCAAGGACCAGTCCGGGTCGATCTTCTGGGTTGGCGACAGCCGCTACGGCGACGGCAAGCGCTACGGCGTGTCGGCCGACGACGGCGAGACCTACTGGGTCGACCAGGAGCACGTCGAGGCCGCGGGCGAGGCCCCGCCGGCCGACCCGGGCGAGACCTTCGACAAGAACGACCGGGTGCGGTTCAAGAACCGCGGCCGCGAGGGCACGGGCACGGTCTTCTGGACGGGCAAGAGCCGCCAGGGTCCCGGCCAGCGGCTCGGGGTGCGCGACGACGAGAACCCGGACGACGCCGTCTGGATCGATGCCCGCTTCTGCGAGCGCATCGAGGGCGAGGCCCCGGCACCGGCCCCGCGGCGCGGCGGCGGCGGCGGCGGCTTCGGGGACGAAGAGGTGGCCCTGCCGAGCGAGTACAGCCAGTCGCTCGGCGTGGACGACGGCCCGCCCCCGGCGCCCATGGACGACGGTGCCTACATCGACTACGGCGCGGACGACGGCGACGACGAGCCGCCCCTGGACTGGTAGGGCACCGGGGGCCCGCCGGCCTCAGCGCTGGCTGCGGCCCAGCATCGCCCGCTTGATGAAGCGCAGCAGCCCGGGCGCCAGGCGCTCGAGCACCCGCAGCGCCCAGCCCTCGGCGTAGACCGGCACCACCCGGCGTCCCCAGCGCACGGCGCTGAGCACCGCCTCGGCCACGTCCTCCGGGTCGCGCCAGGGCAGGTCGCTCAGGGTGTGGGCGAGCTCGGTGCGCACGCCCGTCGCCCCGAGGGGGGTGGGCGCCTCGGCCATGAGGCGGGTGCGCACGAAGCCCGGGCAGACGACGCTGACGCCGACCCCGTGGGGGGCCATCTCCAGGGCCAGGGCCTCGCTCAGGGTCACGACCGCGCCCTTGGTCACGGTGTAGGCCGACATGAGGGGCACGGCGGTCAGCCCGGCGGCGCTGGCGATGTTGACGATGTGGCCCCGGCCGCGGGCCCGCATGGCCGGACCGAAGGCGTGGACGCCGTGCACGACGCCCATCAGGTTGACGTCCACCACCCGCCGCCAGTCGGCCACGGTGGTGTCGACGGCCGCGCCTGCCGCAGCGATGCCGGCGTTGTTGACCAGCAGATCGACCGGGCCCTCGGCCTGGATGGTGGCGGCCAGGGCGGCGACCGCGGCGGCGTCGGAGACGTCGGCGGTGTGGGCCCGGTGGGCGGGACCGAGGCGCGTGCAATTTCAGGCCCGATTATTTGTTCTTCGACCTGGTCGGGATGGACCTGACCAAGAAGTCCGATGCCATCCTTGATACCCTCA
>CAXQUZ010000293.1:0-3149 GCA_964226865.1 Myxococcota bacterium
CGCCCCCGCCGCCCCTGCCGCTGCCGACGCTGCCGCCGCCCCCGACGAGGATCCCCGCCTCTGGATGGAAGAGGTCGAGGGCGCCCGGGCGATGGACTGGGTCAAGGCCCGCAACGCCGAGACCGAGGGCGCCTACGCCGAAGAGCCCGCCTTCCGCGAGATGCAGGAGCGGGTGCGGGCCGCCCTCGACTCGGATGCGCGCATCCCCTATCCCGACGAGATGGGCGGCATGCTCTACAACTTCTGGCGCGACGGCGACCACCCCCAGGGGGTCTGGCGACGCACCACCTGGACGAGCTACCGCAGCGAGAGCCCCGAGTGGGAGGTCATCATCGACCTCGACAAGCTCTCGGCCGACGAGGGCCAGCGCTGGGTCTGGCACGGCGCCCGCTGCCTGCGCCCGACCTATGAGCACTGCATGATCGAGCTGTCGCCCGGCGGCTCGGACGCCTCGGTCCAGCGCGAGTTCAACCTCGACGAGAAGGCCTTCGTCGCCGACGGCTTCGTGCTGCCCGAGGCCAAGTCCGAGGTGAGCTGGATCGACGAAGACACCCTCTGGGTGGGCACCGACTTCGGCCCCGACAGCCTCACCGACTCCGGCTACGCCCGCACGGCCCGCATCTGGACCCGCGGCACCCCCCTCGAGAGCGCCCCGGTGGCCTTCGAGGGCGAGAAGTCCGACGTCTGGGCCGGCGCCTGGCACGACCACACCCCCGGCTGGGAGCGCGACTTCGCCGGCCGGGCCGTGACCTTCTTCACCGACGAGCTCTACGAGCGGATCGGCGAGGAGTGGGTCAAGATCGACAAGCCCGACCACACCCAGGCCAAGGTCATCGGCCGCCACATCTACTTCGAGCCCCGCAAGGACTGGACCGTCGGTGACCAGACCTTCAAGGCCGGCTCGCTCGTGATGGCCGACTACCGCAAGTGGATGAAGGGCCGCAAGAAGCCCGTCGCCCTCTTCACGCCCGAAGACAACACCAGCCTCGCGGGCTGGACGGCCACCCAGTCGAAGATCGTGCTCGAGATCCTCGAGGACGTGCGCAGCAAGGTGGTGGTGCTGAGCCCGAAGAAGAAGGGCCGCGACGCCGCGCCGGTGCCCGGGCTGCCGGCCCTCGGCACGGTGAGCGTCTGGGCCGTCGACGAGCACGGCAGCGACGACCTGTGGGTCCAGCTCACCGACTACCTCACCCCCTCCAGCCTCGGCCTCATCCTCCCCGGCCAGGCCCCCGAGATCTGGAAGGAGTCGCCCGCCTTCTTCGACGCGAGCAACCGCACGGTCACCCAGCACTTCGCGACCTCGAAGGACGGCACCAAGATCCCCTACTTCCAGGTCGCCCCCGCCGAGGTGCCCGAGGGCGGGCTGCCCACCCTGCTCTACGGCTACGGCGGCTTCGAGGTCAGCCTCCAGCCCCGCTACTCCGCCCACGCCGGCATCGGCTGGATCGAGCCCGGCGGCGTCTACGTCGTGGCCAACATCCGCGGCGGCGGCGAGTACGGCCCCCGCTGGCACCAGGCCGCCCTCAAGGAGAAGCGCCACAAGGCCTACGAAGACTTCGCCGCCGTCGGCGAGGATCTCGTGGCACGGGGCGTCACGACCCCCGCCCAGCTCGGCATCATGGGCGGCTCGAACGGCGGCCTGCTCATGGGCAACATGTACACGAGCTACCCCGAGCACTGGGGCGCCATCGTCTGTGCCGTGCCCCTGCTCGACATGAAGCGCTACACCAAGCTGCTCGCCGGCGCGAGCTGGGCGGGCGAGTACGGCGACCCGGACGACCCGGCCCAGTGGGCCTACCTCCAGAACTACTCGCCCTACCACAAGCTCAGCGCCAGCGCCGACCACCCGCCCATCCTCTTCACCACCTCGACCAAGGACGACCGGGTCCACCCCGGCCACGCCCGGAAGATGGCCGAGCTGGCGCGCAGCATGGGCAAGAACGTCGCGTACTACGAGAACATCGAGGGCGGCCACGGCGGCGCGGCCAACAACGGCCAGCAGGCCTTCATGCGCACCCTCGGCTACCGCTTCCTCTGGCGCCAGCTCACCGGCGACGCCCCGGCGCCCTTCGCGGTCGAGGCCGAGGACGCAGCCGATGCGGTGAGCCCCGAGGCCGACGCCCCCGCCGCCGAGTAGCCCCGGGGGCCCCTGCCCCGTCCGTTCCCCGGGGAACACCGGGCGTGGGGGCCCGCCAGACCGGCCTTCAGTCGAGCAGGCAGGGCCCCGCCACCCCGGTGATGCAGATGCGCCCCTCGGCCGCCGGGGCGATGCCCGCCGGGCCCGCCGCCGCCAGGGCCGCCCGGGCCACCGCCGAGAGCTCCTGGCCCGTGTCGGTGGTCGGCCGGCCGCGCAGCATCGTGTAGCCGTCGTTGCCGGCGGCCATGTAGCCGCCCGTGAGCACGGTCAGGGTCTCCTCCGGGGCCAGCGGGCGGGGACCATCCGGGCCGAGAAGGTGGATGTCGCGCACGTTGCTGCCGTCGGCATCCATGCGGTAGGCCAGCCCCGAGACCTGGAGCCAGGGGCCCCGGCTGCCCCGGTCCTTCGCGCCGTGGGCGAGCACGGCGGCGAGGGTCGCGCCGTCGAGCTCGAGGGTCACGAGGCCCGCCGGGTAGGGGAAGAGCTCGATGAGCTGGCGGTCGGTGATGGTGGCGCCGGCGGGAATGTCTTGGTTGAGCCGCAGGCTGCCACTGTTGATGAGGGCCACCGGCGGGCTGCCCGTCGCCGCCCGGGCCGCGTCCATCAGCCAGTTGCCGAGGTTGCTCTCGGTCGAGCGGATGGCGTGCTCGGTGGCGGCGAGGGTCACCTGGGTGGTGCCGAGGGGGGCGCCCAGGCAGTCGGGCACCGGGGCGTCGGGGGCCGCTGCCGGATCGGCGCAGAGCACATGCCCGAGGGCGCGCTCCCACTGGTCGACCCGGGCCTGGACCATGGGGTCGCGGGCCGGCGTCTCGGGGCCCATCGCGACCCGCTCGTCCTCGACGGTGACCGTGCCGTCCGCCGCCACCGTGATCCACAGGGCCACCACCGAGCGGGCGTCAGCGTCGCCCTTGAGCACGAGCCGGCCGTCCACCTCGCGGCGCATATACTCATGGTCGTGACCACCGAGAACAACGTCAGGACGGATATCTTCAGCAAGAAGGGCCTCGTCGTC
>CAXQUZ010000294.1:0-7634 GCA_964226865.1 Myxococcota bacterium
TCAACGCCAGCATCGAGGCCGCCCGGGCCGGCGAGTTCGGCCGCAGCTTCAGCGTCGTCGCCAACGAGATGCGCGACCTCGCCGAGCAGTCCAAGCAGGCCACCCGCCAGGTGCGCCAGCTGCTCTCGGGCATCCAAGACAGCACCACCGCCGCCGTCGTGGCCACCGAGGAGGGCATGCAGCGGGTCGCCGAGGGCCAGGACCTCACCCACGAGACCGGCGAGATCATCCGCGAGCTGCAGCAGGTCGTCGGGGTGACCCTCGACCGCTGCCGCACCATCGCCGACGCGAGCAACCAGCAGGGCCAGGGCGTCGCCCAGGTGGCCGATGCCATGACCAACATCGACGCGGGGCTGCGCAGCTCCTCGGAGGGCATGAACCGCATGCGGGTCGCCGTCGAGGCCATCAAGGAGCTGGGCCAGGCCACCCACGGGGTGCTCGAGGAGTTCACCAGCGGCGAGACCACCGGCGCGGCCATGGCGAGCTGAGCACAGGCCCGCCGCCGCGCCCGCTCTGCGCGTCAGCTTGGGCGAAATCCCCCAGGCCGCCGCGCCGAATGCCCCGCAGGCCCGCCCACCCCGGCGGGCCTGTCGCCGTTCTCGGCCCCGGCGCCAGTGGCACGATCCCTGCATCCCTGGCGGTCGCCCACCCCCGCACCTCCCGATCTCCAGGAAGCACCCGATGGCACTGCCCACCCGCGAGCTGGTCATCCTCGGCGCCGGCACCGCCGGCACGATGATGGCCTGGCTGCTGCTGCCCCGCCTGCCTGCCGGCTGGCACGTCACCGTGGTCGACCCGAGCACCACCCACATCTACCAGCCCGGCCTGCTCTTCGTGCCCTTCGGCACCTACAGCCCCGAGAGCATCGTCCGCGAGCGGTCCCGCACCCTGCCCCCCGAGGCCCGCTGGGAGCGCACCGCCGTGCGCACCGTCGACCACGAGGCCAAGACCGTCCACCTCGCCGACGGCCGCAGCCTCGCCTACGACGTGCTCATCTCGGCCACCGGCTGCCGCACCGTGCCCGAGAGCACCCCCGGCCTCACCGGCGCCGGCTGGAACGAGAGCGCCTTCGACTTCTACACGCTCGAGGGGGCCGTGGCCCTGCGCGACCGGCTCCGGAGCTTCAGCGGCGGGCGGGTGGTCGTCAACCCCGTCGAGATGCCCATCAAGTGCCCCGTGGCACCGCTCGAGATGGCCTTCCTGCTCGACGCCCACTTCACGGCCCAGGGCATCCGGGACGACGTGGAGCTCACCTTCGTGACGCCCCTCGACGGCGCCTTCACCAAGCCCGTCGCCGCCGCCCACCTCGGGGATCTGCTCGCCTCGCGCGACATCGAGGTGGTCACCGACTTCGCCACGGGCGAGGTCGAGGGTGAGCCCACCGGCGGCCGCCTCATCAGCCACGACGGCCGCACCGTCGACCACAACCTGCTGGTGAGCACCCCGCCCCACCGGGGCAGCGCCGCCATGGACGACAGCGGCCTCGCCGACGAGCTGGCCTACGTGCGCGTCGACCGCCACACCCTCCAGAGTGTCGTGCACGAGGACGTCTTCGCCCTCGGCGACGGCACGGACTGCCCCACCTCCAAGGCCGGCAGCGTCGCCCACTTCCAGGCCGAGGTGCTGGTCGAGAACGTGCTGCGCCACATCCACGGCCAGCCGGTCCGGCCCGACTTCGACGGCCACGCCAACGGCGTCATCGAGACGGGCCACGACAAGGCCATCCTGCTCGACTTCAACTACGAGGTGCAGCCCCTGCCCGGCGACTTCCCCCTGCCGGGCATCGGGCCCTTCCGCCTGCTGGGCGAGAACCACGCCAACCACTGGGGCAAGCTCGCCTTCCGGTGGATCTACTGGAACCTGCTGCTGCCCGGCAAGGGCCTGCCGCTCGACCATCGCATGCTGATGGCGGGCAAGAGGGGTGCCGCATGAACGCCGAGACCCAGGCCCGGGGCGACGCCGACCGCCTCGCCCGCATCGAAGACCGCCTCGACCGCCTCACGGGGGCCGTCGAGCGCCTCGCCGCCGCCGAGGCCGCCCGCTCCGAGCTCATCGACGAGATGTGGCCCATCGTGCGCCTCGCGGGCATCGCCGCCGTCGACAAGCTCGACCAGGCCGAGCAGGCCGGCTGGGTGCGCACGGCGACCAGCGCCATGGGGGTGATGCAGCGCCTCTTCGAGGGCACCACCGCCGCCGAGCTGGACGAGCTGGCCGACAGCATCCTCGCCATCAAGCACGGGGTGCGGGCCATGACCCAGCCCGAGGTGATGGCCATCTTCGAAGAGGTCGGCGACACCCTCCAGGACGCCGACCACCTCGAGCCCGTGGGCCCGGGCAAGCTCATCCGCGCCAGCGGCGAGGTCGAGGTCCAGCGCGGGCTCGCCGTCGTGCTCGAGCTGCTGCGCCACGCCGGCCGCGCCACCCGCGAGGTCTCGCGCCGCAAGACCGAGCGGGCCCGCGGCGCGGCCCTGCGTCCGGCCGCGCCCCCGGCCGCCGCGGCACCGGTCGCCCCGCCCCCGGTCCAGGTGGCCCGCCGCTCCCCGGTCCAGGTGCCCCGCGGGCCCGGCGACCCGGTGCTGCCCGGCCCCCACGCCCAGGCCGCCGACGCCAGCGCCGCCTTCACCCCCGAGGGCTTCCTCGTGCGCCCCGAGCAGTGGACCGAGACCCTCGGCGCGGCCATCGCCGCCGACCTGGGCCTCGGCACCCTCAGCGACCGCCAGTGGCACGCCATCCGCACGGCCCGGGCCGCCTGGTCCGAGTCGGGGACCGCGCCCAACGTGCGCCGCCTCAGCGTCCGGGGTGACATCCCCGTCAAGGACCTCTACCAGCTCTTTCCCAAGGCCCCCGGCAAGACCGTGGCCCGCCTCGCCGGCATCCCCAAGCCCGCGGGCTGTATCTGACCCGGCGCCTGCGCCACCCCGCAGGCCCCCACCCAGGAGTCTTCCATGCAGACCGACAGCGCCCAGCGCCGCATCGCCCTCATCTGCTCGAAGGGAGGCCTCGACGAGGTCTACCCGGCCCTCATCCTCGCCAACGCCGCCCGGGCCTCTGGCATCGACGCCTCGATCTTCTTCACCTTCTACGGCATGGACGCCGTGACCGAGAAGAAGGTCGACCACCTCCACGTCAGCATGGTGGGCAACGCCTCCAGCCCCATGCCCCACGCCCTCGCCGGGCTGCCGGGCATGGACAACGTCGCCACCAGCTTCATGAAGAAGCGCATGCAGGACCTCGACGTGCCCGGGGTGCGCGAGATGATCCAGATGATCTCGGACGCCGGCTGCCGCATCTTCGCCTGCGAGCTGGCCCTCAAGATGTTCGAGCTCGACAAGGAAGACCTGCTGCCCCAGGTCGAGGCGGTGCTGACGGCCGAGGAATTCTACGCCGAGACCGTCGGCGCCGACATCGTCTTCACCTGAGGCGCGGCCGGCGGGCCGGGCCCCGGGCGGCCCTCAGAGCGAGACGCCCGCCGCGAGGGGGGCATCCGAGACGGTCAGCTCCATCTCCATGCAGACGGGCTGGCCGTCGCCGCAGGGCACGCAGGTGATGCCGAAGGCGACCGCTGCGCTGCAGAAGGCGTCGTCCCCCGAGCCCAGGCCCAGGCCGGCGCCCACGTTGCGGGTGTCGCCCAGGGCCTCGGCATGGGCCGTGAGCAGGGTCGAGCCGTCGGCGGCGAACTCGACGTCGAGCACGAGATCCTCGACGGGGATGTCGACGCCCGAGTAGCGCAGGGTGAGGTCGGCGGGGTCGGTCGTGAGCTGGGGCGCACCGGCGAAGCTGGTCTGGCCGATGACCGTGGTGGTGTCGACGACGATGACGCCCGAGCTGCCGCTGCCCATGGCCGAGGTGGCCAGCGAGACCCAGAGGTCGGCGCTGTCGGCGTCGGTCACGCCGAAGAGCAGCGGATCCTGGAAGATGGTGCCGAGCAGGGCGCCGAGGCCCGCCGGCTCGGCCCAGGAGGCGCTGGCGAGGTCGAGCACGTAGGTGTTGCCGATGAGCGCGTCGTTGGGCACGTCGATGCCGTCGCCGCCCCCGTCGTCGCCGCCCCCGTCCCCGCCGTCGTCCCCGCCGCCGCCGTCCACCGTCGTGAACGAGAAGGCCGTGGACTGGCCGCAGGCCGTGACGTCCACCGTGTAGGCGGTGTCGGCGGCCAGGGCCCCCGCCGTCGACAGGGTGATGGTGTCGCCGTCGACGGCCGTGCCGTGGGTGAGCGCGGGGCTGACGGCCACGGACCAGTCGCCGTCGGGATCGACCGTCTCGCTCATCTGGAGCCAGATGTTCTGGTCGAGGGGCACGTTGATGGCGCCGTCGGCGGGCTCGTGGCCCTGGAGCACGAGGGTGCAGTCGCCCCCGTCCGTGCCGTCGCCGCCGTCCGTGCCATCGGACCCGTCGGACCCGTCGGACCCGTCCCCGCCGTCGGTCTCGGTGGTCTCGCCGGCCTCGGCCTTGTCGTCGCCCGCGTCGGTGCAGCCGAGGGCCAGGGGCAGCCACAGCAGCAGGGCGGAGCCCCGCAGGGAGGGGAGACGGGCGGGGACGGGACGGGACGGGCGGATCATGGGGGCTCCGGGGGCGGTCGGGTCGCCAGTGTGGTCCGGGGACGGAGCAGGCGCAATCGCGGATGCCGCTGGCGCACCGGCCCTGCCCCGGGGCCGGGGGCCGCCCACCCGGCGGGATCCGCGGCAGGATGGCGTGGTGGTCGCCAGTCTGGGGCAGTCGACGACATCGGACTGACACCGAGAGCCCCGGCCTGCACGATACAGTTGCACGGTGGACCCCTGCGCCCGCGCGCCGGCCGTCCCCCACCTCGCGCGCCCCGTGCCACCGCCCTCTCGGGGCGTCCGCCCGCGGCCCTCGCCCCCGCTTCTCGGAGCCAGTCGTGGCCAACGCCCTGACCTCCCTCGACCACAAGCATCCTCCCAAGCACGGCGGCCCCAGCGGCGCCACCGGCGGCCACCAGGACGGCGGCGCTGGCGGCGGGGGTGGGGGCGGCGGCGGCGGTGGGGCCGGCGGCGGCGGCGGTGCGGCAGGCGCGGCCGACAGCGGCGGCGGTGGCGGTGTGCCCGGCGGCATGGACGCGGCCCCCGACGTCGACTTCGACATCCACGGCGAGGGGGCCAGCCTGCGGGTCGGCACCTTCTCGGTGGGCCTGTCGCGCAAGGGCCTCAACATCGCCGGCGGCGAGGGCAAGAACCGCTTCAACGCCTTCCTCGGCGCCGACGGCTCGATGTCGGGCGGCCTCTTCGGCAGCGGCTTCGGCGGCAGCGTCACGAAGAACCGCAACGGCCGCCTCGGGGGCTACTTCGGTGGCATGGTCGGCGACTCCCGGGTGGTCGGCAAGGGCAACAGCGACGGCGGCTTCTCGCTCGAGAGCTTCGGCCGCGACAGCAGCATCGGCGGCCGGCGGTCGACCGATGGCAAGTGGAGCGCCGGCGGCTCGAGCGCCCTGGGCGGCGGCTCGAACCTGAACCTGCGCGACGACGGCATGTCGATCGGCGGCGGCGGCTTCGGGGCCACGGCCGGCGAGGACGGCATGCTCCAGGCCACCGGCGCCGGCGGCGCCATCACCCGCAACCGCACGGGCCGGGTGAAGGGCTACGGCGGCATCCCGGGCCCCGACGGCACCCGCCAGGTGGTCAAGGGCTCCAGCGACGGCGACTTCTCGGTCGAGTCCTTCGGCGGCGGCACCAGCGCCGGCGCCCGCCGGGCCACCGACGGCAAGTGGAGCGGCGGCTACAGCAAGGCGGCCGGGGCCCCCGGTCCGGGCGGCGCCGAGGCCTCGAGCCTCCACCTCCGCGACGACGGCATGGACGGCTCCTTCGGCGACAAGGCCGCCGGCATGGGCGAAGACGGCTACATGCAGGCCCGCAGCGGCGGCTCGGTGGTCACCCGCAACCGCACCGGCCGGGTCAAGGGCGTCGCCAGCAGCGTCGGCGAGGACGGCACCCGCAAGGCCATCAAGGGCTCGAGCGACGGCGACTTCTCGATGGAGAGCATGGGCGGCGACACGAGCGCCGCGGCCCGCCGCTCGACCGACGGCAAGTTCAGCGTCGGCCAGTCCACGGCCGCGACGGGCGGTGCCGACTCCAACAGCTTCCACGTCCGCGACGACTCGGTCGAGGGCAGCAAGGGCGCCACGGGCGGCATGCTGGGCAGCGACGGCATGATGCAGGGCCGCACCGACGGCTCCAGCGTCACCCGCAACAGCTCGGGCCGGGTCAAGGGCTACGCCAGCTCGACCGGCGAGGACGGCGCCCGCCAGGTGGTCAAGGGCTCGAGCGACGGCGACTTCTCGGCCGAGAGCTTCGGCCGCGACACCTCGTCGGGCGTGCGCACCGACGGCCAGGGCGGCTTCTCTGGCGGCTACTCCCAGGCCTCGGGCACCAACCCCGACGGCTCGGTCCGCGAGTCCTCCAGCGCCCACGTCCGCGACGACAGCGTCGACGCCTCGGTGGGCGCCACCGGCGGCTACCTCGGCGAGGACGGGGTGGCCCAGGCCCGCACCGACGGCGCCGCCGTCACCCGCAACAGCACCGGCCGGGTCAAGGGCTACGCCGCGACCTCCACCGAGGAGGGCGAGCGCTACGTGGCCCGCGGCTCGAGCGACGGCGACGCCTCGGTCGAGGGCTACGGCCGGGGGGCCACCGCGGCCGCCCGCACCGACGGCCAGGGCAACAGCAGCGTCGCCGCCAGCGCGGCCAGCGGCGCGAGCCCCGACGACCACATGGGCGCCTCGGCCAGCGTCCACACCAGCGCCCCGAGCGGCGGCGGCGCCCCGGGCATGCCCGCGAGCGGTGGCGGCCAGAGCGGCGCGGCGGCCCCGGCCTCCGGCGGCTTCTCCGGCGGCGGCGGCGGCGAGAGCGGTGCCGCCAGCGGGGGCTACGGCACCCACTCCGGCGGCGGCGGCGGCGAGAGCGGCGCCGCGTCGGGCGACTACGGCGCCTACTCCGGCGGCGGCGGCGGCGAGAGCGGTGCCGCGGCCGGCGACTACGGCGCCTACTCCGGTGGCGGCGGCGGCGAGAGCGGTGCCGCGGCCGGCGACTACGGCGACTACTCCGGTGGTGGCGGCGGCGAGAGCGGCCTCGCCTCGGGCGACTACGGCGGCCCGAGCGGCGAGGGCCCGGCGGCCTCTGTGGCGGCCGAGGGCGGCGGCGCCCCGCCCCCGACGAGCGGCGGCCCCGACGTGGGCGACGCCCGGCGCTTTGCCGACGCGGATCCGACCGCGGCCGAGCTCGGCGGCATGGACGCGCTGGAGGCCGAGCTGGCCGCCAAGGGCCGCGGCGGGCGCGGCGCGACCGGGCCCCGCGCCCGCCCCCCGGGGCCCCCGCCGCTCGGCGCTGGGCCCCGTCCTGCTTCAGCGGGCGGCTGGCCCCTGGCGCGCCGTCCGTCCCCGGCCCGTGTGGCGGCCGCGCGCACGCCCTGCCGGTGCCGCTCGGCGACGCACGGCTGGCGGGCCGTCCTCCACCGCGACGCTCCCCGCCGGGCGGGGACCCGCGTGCTGCCCTCGCTCCCGTGCCGCTGCCTTGTGTCCCCGACTCACGACGTTGGTGTCGTGACTTGCGTTTGGCGACTCACAGGCCCAACGCATGGGGAGAAGAGGAGGGGGGGAGAGAGGACCAGGGCGTCCGGCGGGCCTG
>CAXQUZ010000295.1:0-6245 GCA_964226865.1 Myxococcota bacterium
CCCGGAGACGCCCATGCGACGCGCCCCCTCCCCCGCCCCCCACCTCCTCGGCCTCGCCCTGGCCCTCTCGGCCGGCAGCGCCGGCTTCGACGACAAGTCGGCCGAAGAGAACGAGGACGGCCCCGGCAGCGACGGCGACGACGGCAGCGACGGCGGCGACGGCAGCGACGGCGGCGACGGCAGCGACGGCGGCGACGGCTCCGCCTACGACCTGCCCGACCTCACCAGCGGCCTCTCCTCCGACCCCGACTGCTACGGCTACGACGGCGTCGACGTCACGGGCGCCACGGCCTTCTTCTATGGCGAGTACTTCCCGAACAGCAGCGGCGGCTGGTCTGGCCAGGAGCGCTGGATCCTCTACGCCAACGACGCCTGGAAGGCGGCGGGGGTCGACGACTGCGAGGTCGTGTGGATCGTCCAGGCCACCGAGGGCGACACCGGGGCCTGCGGGGCCTGCTCGGTGGGTCTCGAGGTGTCGGCCAGCATCGACCCGTCCCAGACCACCTGCCCCGAGACCCTCTGGGAAGACCCCACCGACCAGCAGTGGACCAGCGCCTACGGCGTCGCGGTGAGCGGCGACCAGACCAGCTGGTACTACGCCGCCTCGGGCACCTACCTGGGCGCCGGCGGCGTCGACGGCGAGGCCTTCAACTACCTCACCGAGCAGACCTGCCAGTACTTCTAGGCCCCGCGGGCTGCGGCCCCCTCGGGGGCCCCAAGACGCGAGAAGCCGCCGGGATGACCGGCGGCTTCGTCGTTCTCGACCAGAGTGGCCGACCCGCTCAGTTGAGCTTGCCGGTGATGTCGACGATGTTGAGCTGGCGCCAGTCGGCCCCCTCTCCGGGCAGGGCCGTGTAGGCGAGGAAGGTGCGGCCGTTGGCGGTCACGACCGCAGGCTCACCGCAGGCCACGTGGCCCGTCGCGATCTTGACCGTGCGGCTGCCGTCGACCTTGGTGGCGAAGACCGAGCCCGCCGCCTCGGCGTTGGAGGTGCCGTAGAGCACCCACTGTCCGTCCGGCGAGATGGCCGGGGTGGCCCAGTAGGGCAGCCGCACATCCGAGGCGATGGTGCGCCGCTTGCCGACCGCATCGGAGGCCATGAGCTTCCACTTGCCGTCGCCCGACTCGCTCGAGAAGTAGACGACCGTGTCGCCGGCCCAGACCGGGCGGGTCTGGTCGCCGTTGCCGCCGATGCGGGGCTGGAGCTCCCCCGCCGCCGTGAGCGAGAAGAGATCCTCGCCGCCCAGGTTCTTGCGCGAGAAGGCCAGCCGGCCGTCGGCGCTGTAGGCCAGCGAGGCCTCGGACTGGGGCGACGAGACGAGCTGGGAGATGCCCCCCGAGCTGCGGTCCCAGAGGAACACATCGCCCGAGCCGCTCTTGTCGGAGACGAAGGCCATCTTGGACCCGTCGGGCGAGACGGCGGGCCAGCTGAGGTCGCCGCCGACCTGGCTGCTGTTGAGCAGCTCCGCCGGGCTCTGGCCACCGGGCTGCCAGAAGTAGAGGCGCGCGCCGGCGCCCCCGGCCGCGCCCTCGAAGACGAGGATGCCCTCGGGATGCCAGACCGTGCCCGTGGCCACGGACTTGCCCGAGGAGAAGGACGAGGAGGCGCCGGGAACCGCGACGCTCTTGGGCTGGCCAGAGGCGTGGCCGCCCGCGACGCTCACCGCGAAGAGCTTGATGCCGCCGTCGAAGTCGTTCAGCTCGAAGGCAAGCCAGGCCCCGTCCTTGGACCAGACGGGGTTGGTCGCATGCCCGCGCTCGGGCAGCGGGACCTCGGATGCCACGGCCGCCGTGCTGGCGAGCAGCCACGGAGACAGGGCGAGGGCGCGCACGAAAGACATTCGGTTCTCCATGGGAGGTCAGTTGGCCGGGGCGACGGTGAAGGCGAGCTGGCCCCACGGGTAGGTCCGGTCCAGATCGGTCAACGCCCCACCAGAGAGGCTCAGTCCGCTGCGAGACCGACTGAGACCGGGGGTGTCGAAGAGACCGTAGAAGAGCGACAGGGTGCCGCCGCCGGCGAGCACCGAGCCGACATACTCGTTGGAGGTCTCGATGCCCCCGATGGTGGCCGTGGGCGAGGTGGCCCGGCCTGCCGACCAGGCGGGGCCCACGGAGACGGCGAAGTCGCCGACGAAGTAGGTGGGGCCGCCCCAGACGTAGAAGAGCTGGAGGGCTTCCTTCGAGTCGGTGCCCGGCGAGACGTAGAGCTGGCCGTCGACCTCGGTGCTGAGCTCGCCCGAGCCGGGGACCTGCTTGTTGAAGGTGCCGGCCCAGCCCGCCTCGACGACGAGGCCGAGGTGTTCCACCAGCTCGATCTCCCAGCCCACACCGGCCCGAAGGCCCGGGCGCGAGAAGCCGTCGGGAAGGCCCGCGGCCGCGTCGCCGGGGCTGCCGACGACCTGGTACTGGGGGCCGAGCGAGAGCCGCAGGCCGTCGCGGCGCTTGGCGGTCGAGGCCGAGCCGCGCTTGGCGAGGGCGTTCGAGAGGTAGCGCTCGATCTCGCCGCTCTCGGGGGTCAGCTCGAACTCGAGGGGACCGAAGGTGTACTTGCCATAGGGCAGCAGGCCCTGGAACTCGCCGTTGGTCTCGAGCTTCTTCTGGGCGACGGCGATGGCGTTGCGCTGGTCGGCCTGGAAGGGCTGGACCGCGATGGCCAGGGTGCGCGACTCGGGGAACTTGGGGTCGTAGCCGAGCGAGACCTCGCCGAAGGTCGAGCGGATCTGCTGGAGCGACTGGGCCACCTCGGGCTTGGAGGCGGCGTCCGCGTGGGCCTCGGCGCGCTTGAGGCGGATGTACTGGACGTTGATCTGGCCGAGATCACGGGCGGCCTGGGCGGCGAGGAAGTGGTCCTCGACGGTCAGCACGACGCCCTTCTTCTGGAGGGGCAGCATGCGCTCGTAGGCCGCGTCGACCCCGCGCCAGGCGCTGCGCTGGGCGAGGTTGCGCATCTCTTCGGCGAGGCGCGTGTGCTCGGCCTCGGCCGCAGCCGAGCCCGCGGCGAGGGCCACCGAGGGGGCCGCCAGGGCAGCGGCGACCAGGACGAAGCGGGAAGACGAGAACATGGGCCCTCCGATAGGGGCGGCCGCTCGGGCGAGACCGGCCCGTGCAGCGTACCGCATGCGGCTCAGGAGACGAGAGGCGCGGTGGGAGTGGGGCAGAGATGGGGTCATGGCGCCCCCGTCCCATCGGCATGGAGACCGAAGCAGGCGGCGCGGTGACCGGCGGCGCCGGCCTGGTCGAGATCCCGCAGGGGGGGCACGGACGCGGCGCAGCGCCCCTCCGGCAGGGTGGAGGCGAGCTCACAGTCGCCCCGGAAGGGGCAGCCGGTGGTGGCCAGGGGGCCCTTGGGCAGCCGCCCCGACCAGGGATCGAAGAGGATGCGGGCGTAGGGGTGGCGCGGCTCGGCGGCCCGGAGGTCGACCTCCTCGATCACCCGCCCGGCCAGCATGGCGTGGATCCGGTGGCACCAACCCCGGGCCTCGCTCATGTCGTGGGTGACGAGGATGCAGCCCGCCCCCTTGGGCAGGTTGCCGACCAGGGCCTCGAGCACGCTCTCGCGACGGTCCGGGTCGAGTCCGCTGGTGGGCTCGTCGGCGACCACGAGGCTCGGCTCGAGGGCGAGCACCCGGGCGAGGGTGACCCGGCGCTGCTCGCCGCCCGACATCTCGCGGGGCAGGGCCGCGAAGCGGCGGCCGAGGCCCCGGCGATCGAGCAGATCCCGCGCCCGGTCGTCGGCCTCCTTGGGGGCGCAGCCCCCGAGCACCGTGAGCGTCTCGATGACGTGCTCGAGGGCGGTCTGCTGGGGGTCGAGGGCCCCCATCGCGTCCTGGGGCACGTACTGGTAGTGGACGCGGGGGGGCCGGCGGGCCGCCTCGCTGAGGCCGTCCCAGCGCTTGCCCTGGAGCCACACCTCGCCCGCGCTCGGCTCTTCGAGGCCGAGCACGATGCGCGAGACCGTGGTCTTGCCCGAGCCGGACTGGCCCACGAGCGCGACGACCTCTCCTGGGGCCACCTGGAGGTTGACCCCCTGGACGGCGCGCACGTCGCGGGAGGGGCTCCAGGGCCAGGGGCCCGTCTGGACGAAGGTCTTGTGGAGATCGCGCACGTCGACGACGGGCGTCTGGTCACGGGGCGCGGTCACGGGGCCCCCTCGTCGCTGCCGCGGCCGGGCAGCTGGATGACGTCGTCGGCGATGCGGCGCACCGTGTCGGCGTGGTGGGAGATGAGCAGCAGGCCGGCGCCGTTGTCCTTGCTGACCTCGACGAGCAGCTCGACGACGGCCCGCCGCAGCACCGGGTCGAGGCCCGTCTCGGGCTCGTCGGCGATGACCAGCCGGGGCTTGGGCGCGACGGCGATGGCGAGGGCCGCCCGCTGGGACATGCCACCCGACAGCTCGCCAGGCAGCGCGCCCGAGGCCCGGGGGTCGAGGCCCACCTGGGCGAGGATGCGCCGGATCTCACCGGCCACGCTGTCGGGTGGCGTCTCGCGGCGGGCGATGGCCAGCGCCATCTGGCGGCCGATGGTGCGCCTGGGGTTCAGCGCCGAGGACGCGGCCTGGGGGGAGTAGGTGAAGTAGGCGCCGCGCAGGTGGCGGGAGCGCGCCAGCAGCCGGTTTTGGGCCCGCATGCCGCCGCCGCGCACCCCCTCGTACCAGTCGACCGCCGGGTCGAGGGCCGGAAAGCGCAGCGAGCCCCGCACGAGGCCCGGGTCGACGTCCAGCACACACATGGTCGCGCGCGCCGTGAGCGACTTGCCCGCCCCCGAGGGGCCGACCAGCGCCGTCACCCGGTGGGGCAGGATGTCGAAGTTGATGCCCTCGACCAGGATCCGCCCCGGAGCGCGGATGGTGAGGTCGCGCATCTCGACCAGGGCGGTCATCGCGACCTCGCAGCGCGGCCCAGGGCCACCGTGGAGACCGCCATCAGCCCGAGCAGCCCGAGCCCGAGGCCCAGGGCATGGAAGTAGGGCAGGTCGAAGGCCGCGGCCTGGTAGCCCAGGTAGAGGATGTCGGCCCAGGAGCGCAGGCTGTCGGCGTGGGTGAAGGAGGGCTCGGCATCGGCGATGGCCAGATAGCTGAGCGCAATCTCGAGAAAGACCACGGCGAGGGTGGTCTCGGCCGCCTGGCGCACGATGACCGGCCGCAGGTTCAGGGCGGTGATGTGGTAGAGGAAGATGCGGGGGGCGGAGTAGCCGTGGGCCCGCAAGGCCTCGACAAAGCGCGCCCCGCCGAGGCGCTCGGCCACGGCGGCCGCCTCGTCCATGGCGCCGGGCGCCGAGAGCAGCGCCCAGGTGATGGCGAGCGGCATCAGCCCGCGCATGTCGCTGGGCAGCACGAGGGCCACCACCAGCACCACCACCCTGCGTGGCAGGGCGCCCACCACCTCGCCGAGGCCCTGGAGCACCGGGTCGACCCAGCCGAGGCCCATGGCACGGACCAGCCCGCCGAGGGTGGCGAAGGCGGCGACGATGAAGCCCGACACCAGCGCCGGCAGCACCAGCACGCTCGCCCCCTGGGCCGCGTACTCGAGCAGGGGCCGGCCCCGCTCGTCGGCGCCGAAGGGCGGGAGGGCACCCGGGCCCGCGCCCGCGAGCTCGGGGGCCTGGGGAGAGAGGTGCTCGGGCGCGAGCAGCGCCAGCACCATGAGGATGCCGTAGGCCACGAGGGCCACCGTCGCAGCGGGCCAGCGGGCGGTCATGCCGTGCCTCCCACGACCCCGGCGGGCGAGCGCCGGACATGGAGGGCGACCCCCGTCTCGACCACCGCCTGGAGGACAAGCAGCACGCTCGAGATCACCGCAAAGCAGGTCGCCACCGGCAGCACCAGACCGAAGTCCTGGAGCAGGGCCGCGCGCCAGAGCAGGTCGCCCAGCCCGTTGATGCGGAGGATGACCTCGACCACCACCGCCGCGCTCACGAGCTGCAGCACCCGTGCCCGGAACTGGCCAGCCAGGGCGGGAAGAACGTTCGGCAGGGTGTTCTCGATGACCCGCTCGCCCCGCAGCACGCCCACGCCCACGTAGCGCTGCTGGCGCTCGGCGTTGAAGAGGCTGCGGGTGCCGATGATGGCGCCCGACAGGGCTCCGTCGGAGAAGCCCAGCACCGCCGCACCGAGCAGCACGCCGACGAGGCCTGGTGCCATCTCGCCGTAGGTCAGGGTCTTCCAGGCCGCGGCGATGAGCGCCAGCACGATGGCGGGCACGAGGCCGAGCACCTGGAGCACCGGGTCGACCTTCTCGCTGACCGCG
>CAXQUZ010000296.1:0-35609 GCA_964226865.1 Myxococcota bacterium
GGGACGGCCCGGGGCGGGCGGGGCACCTGTGGGCAGCATGCAAAGCCTCCAAGCGGGGGGCGACGGTCTGGTGACGCGGGACCGGGTGCCCGCACCCAGCGGTTAGCCGCGCGCCGACGGGCCAGCACAGCGCCCAGTGACGGCGTCCAGAACCCGGCCCGACGGAGGCCCGGATGTTCTCTCACGACACCGTCGAGATGCTTGCCTTCAACATCAAGATGATGGGGAGGCGGAGCAGGAAGAACATCCTGGTCAGCGCCGGCGGGCGCACCGACAAGGAGCGCCTGCTGCCCCACCTGCAGGCCCTCGCCGAGCTCAACGTCGACCTCTTCGCGACCTCGGGCACGAGCGCCTTCCTCTCGACCCACGGCACGGCCTCCACCGAGGTCTACAAGGTCGCCGAGAAGCGCGAGCCCAACATCGAGAGCTTCCTGCGCAGCGACCGCTTCGACCTCGTCATCAACATCGTGCACGGGGTGCCGAGCTACGACGAGAGCAGCGACAGCCGCCTCATCCGCCGGCTCAGCATCGAGGCGGGCATCCCGCTCATCACCGACGCCGACGTGGCCATCGCCACCATCCAGCGCATGTGCCGCCAGGCCGGCGAGCAGCGCAGCCCCCTCGGGGTGCTGGGCGAGGCCGAGCCCTGGAACATGAAGCTGCACTTCGCCCACATGGTCCAGAAGCTGGGCGGTCTGGCGAACTACCACGGCCACTTCGACAAGGCCTACCTGATCTCGCCGGACAACCTGAAGCTCGGCCAGGTCGACATGCAGAAGAAGTGGGCGCTCTACAAGTACCTCAAGGAGAACTACACCCACGAGGACCTCGTCCAGCGCATCAGCCGGGCCGTCGAGGGCCAGATCAACCAGGGCGTCACCCACACCCGCACGATGGTCGACGCCGACAGCACCGTGAAGCTGCTGCCCGTCAAGGCCGCCCTCGAGGTCAAGGAGCGCTACAAGGACCAGATCAACCTCGAGATCGGCGTGCAGCCCCTCCAGGGCGTGCTCGACCTCGACTCGCGCAAGTACTTCGTCGAGGCCTGCGCCCTGGCCGACCTGGTCGGCGGGCTGCCCTCGAAGGACCGGCCCACCCCCGAGAAGCACCTCGACTTCATCCTGCGCCTCGCCAAGGACCTCGGCAAGTGCGTCGACGTGCACGTCGACCAGGAGAACAACCCCTGGGAGTCCGAGACCGAGCTGCTGGCCGCCAAGACCATCGAGCACGGCATGGAGGGCCGGGTCTCGGGGGTGCACGCCATCAGCGTCGCCGCCAAGCACGAGGCCGAGCAGGACCGCATCCTGGCCAAGGTCAAGGACGCGGGCATGAATATCATCGTCTGCCCCTCGGCGGCCGTGAGCATGAAGCCCCTGCCCGCCGTCTCGCCCATCCACAACTCGATCGCGCCCTTCAAGAAGATGCTCGACGCCGAGATCCCGCTCTACCTGGGCGTCGACAACATCTACGACCTCTTCATGCCCATGGTCGACGGCGACATGTGGTTCGAGTGCCGGATGCTCATGGAGTCGGCGCGCTTCTACGACCTCGAGACCGTCGCCCGGGTCGCCTGCGACAAGTCGGGCTTCGGGGTGGGCGCCGGCCGCTGAGCGGGGCGCCCCCCCACCGGCGGCGGGCGCCTAGTCCTCGTCTTCGTGGTCGTGGTCGTGGTCGTGCTCTTCTTCGTCGTGGCCGCTGTCTTCGGCGTCCTTGTCGCCACAGGCGGTGAGCAGGGACAGGGGCAGCAGCAGGGCGGCGAGGGTGCGCAGGGACATGTCGGTCTCCGGTGGGGGCCCAGCCAGGGGCGGCCGGCCGCAGCCTCCGCTTATTGCGACTCGATTGCAACTGCAACAGTGTCGCAGCTAAAGACGCCGGCGGGGCCTTGGGACCGGGCCGGCCCGGCCTATGGTCCGGGAAGACCCCCACCCGGAGCCCCCATGACCGTCCTCGCCCCCCTGCCCGCCAGCGTCTCCACCACCCTGCACGACCAGCGCGCCGCCGACCTGATGACCGCCGACGTGGTCACCCTGCGCCCCACCGACCACATGCGCACCGCCATGCAGACACTCTCGGGCCGCAACATCTCATCGGCCCCGGTCGTCGAGGGCACCGGCCGCCTCGTCGGCCTCGTCTCCGAGCACGACTGCCTCGCGGCCCTGCTCTCGAGCATGCACCACCGCCGGCCCATGCCGCTGGTGCGCGACGCCATGTCCCGCAGCCTCCACACCACCAGCCCCCGGGCCACCCTGCTCCACCTCGCCCACCGCTTCGTGCACGAGGGGCTGCGCCGCCTGCCCGTGGTCGACGACGACGGCCGGCTCATCGGCCTCGTCAGCCGCCACGACCTCGTCCGGGCCGCCGCTGCCGACCCGACCACCGGCAGCACCGGCGCCGACCCGCTCTTCTTGTCGGCCGTCGACGCCGTGCCGCCCATCTCGACGGCCTGAGCCCGCCGCGACCAGGGGGCCCGCTCGTCCCCCTCGAGCAGCGCACCGCTGCGCACGAGCCCCCCCACCGCCGCGAGGCAGGGGTGGAGCACCCCGTCGTCGGCCCAGTAGTCGACGACCCCCCGCACCCGCTCCCAGAGCGCCTGGACCGCCGGCGCCAGCTCGAGCGGCTCCGCCGAGACAGCCTCCCCATCGCTGTTCTCGGCGTATCCATTCTTGCGCAGGTCGAGGGCCTGGGCCGCCAGCAGCAGCTCGATGCCCACGATGTCGGCGCAGCACTCGGCGGCCTCGAGGGCCGTGCGCGCGGCGATGGGCGCCATCGAGACGTGGTCTTCGTGGTGCTGCACGGTGGGGATGGTGTCGACGCTCGCCGGGTGGGCGAGGCCCTTGATCTCGCTGGCCAGCGAGGCGGCGGTGTACTGGGCCAGCATGAAGCCCGAGTTCAGCCCCGTGCCCGGCACGAGGAAGCTCGGCAGCCCCGGGGTGAGCTGGCCGTAGCTGAGGCGGAAGGTGCGCCGCTCGGAGACAGTGGCGATCTGGGCGAGGGCCAGCTTGAGGTGGTCCATGGCCATGCCGATGGCGGCGCCGTGGAAGTTGCCCGCCTCGACCCAGGGGCCCCCGGCCAGCCCGGCGTCTTCGGGGAAGAGCAGCGGGTTGTCGGAGGCGCCGGCCAGCTCGCGGGCCAGCACCTCGCCGACGTGGTCGATGGCCTCGGCGGCGGCACCGAGCACCTGGGGGGCGCAGCGGATCGAGAAGGCGTCGGGCCGGCGACCGCGGGTGACCTGGGCCGTGCCGGCGAGCAGGGACCGGAGCGTGGCGGCGATCTGGACGGGGCCGGTGTGGCGGCGGGCGGCGAGGGCCCGGGGGTCGATGCAGCCGGCGTCGGCGCCCACGGCCTCCATGGTCATGGCCAGCGCCCGCACGGCCGTGGCGAGCACCCGCCGCGCCCGGTGCAGGGCCACGGCGGCGATGGCGGCGCTCATGCTGACCCCGTTGATGACGGCCAGGGCCTCCTTCGGGGTGGGGTCGATGGCGGGGATGCCGGGCACGGGCCCGTCGAGCTGGAAGAGCACCCGGGCGATGTGGGCCATGGGCGCAAGGTCACCGGCGGCCCCGACGCTGCCCTGGGAGGGCACGGTCGGGTGGACCCGGTGGGTGAGCATGGCCACCAGCCCCTCGACCACGACGGGACGCACCCCGGAGTGGCCCGCCAGCAGCACGTTCGCGCGGGCCGCCATCGCCGCCCGCACCACGCCCACGGGCAGGGGCTCGCCCAGACCGGCGCAGTGGTCGAGGATGAAGGCCCGGGGCAGGTCTTCGCTCGGAATGGACCGGGCGTGGTCGCCGAGCAGCCAGGCCCGCTTGTCTTCGAGCACCGAGCCCGCGGGCACGGCGGCGGCGGTCTCGGCCATGCGGGCCAGGGCCGCCGGATCTGCCACCACGGCGGCGCCGCCCGCGATGAGGGCGAGGGCGTCGACGCCCAGCTCCGCGCCGGTCAGGACGATGGGGCTCATCGGCCCTCCTCGGGCGCAGCGCCCACCTCAAGAAGCTCGGGAACAACATCGAGCAAGGGATTCACGAGCTGTTCATCCTCGTCGAGGAGCAGGGCGTGGACCCGGGCGATGGCCTCGGCCGGCGGCACGGAGGGGTCGATGCCTCCGAGGCGCGCCCGCACCAGCTCGAAGGCCGGGCCCGTGCCGGCACCGTGGACGAGGCCCGGGTCTTCCTCGCGGCGGAAGGCGAGGGCATGGGTGGCGCCCAGCAGCTCGATGGCGATGACCTGGCGAGCATTCTCGAGCACCCGGGCCGCCCGTCGGGCCGCCGTCGTGCTCATCGCCACGTGGTCTTCCTGGTCTTCGCAGGTCGGGATGGAGTCCATGGTGGCCGGCCAGCCGAGGGCCTTGTTCTCGCTGACGAGGGCCGCCGCCGTCGTCTGGGGCAGCATGAGCCCGAGCCGGGGCCGGTCGCGGCGGGCGAGGCCCGGGGGCAGCCGCTGGCTGAGGCTGCCGGTCGTGAGGCGGTAGAGCCGCCGCTCGGCGATGCTGGCCACCTCGGCGATGGCCACCTTCATGCTGTCCATGGCCATGCCCACGGGCTCGCCGTGGAAGAGGCCCGCCGAGAAGGCGTGGTTCTCAGGGTCGTGGGCGAAGCCCTCGGGCGCCGGGCCCGCGTCGGGGAGGATGAGCGGGTTGTCGGTGGCGGCGTTGAGCTCGATGCCCACCTGGGCGGCGGCAAAGGCGATGTGGTCGCGGCTGGCGCCGAGCACCTGGGGGGTGCAGCGCAGGGAATAGGCGTCTTGGACCTTGCCGGGAACGCTGTCCATCAGGCTGCTTCCGGCGAGCAGGGCCCGCAGGTTGGCCGCGGTGGCCCGGGCGCCCCGGTAGGGCCGCAGGGCGTGGACGGCGGGGTGGAAGGCCCGGCTGGCGCCCCGGAGGGCCTCGATGCTCATGGCCGCCGAGAGCTCGGCGAAGAGCACGAGGCGGAAGGCGTCGTGGCTGGCCAGGGCGCCGATGGCGGTCGTGGCCTGGGCGCCGTTGGTGAGGGCGAGGCCGTCCTTGGCCGCCAGGGGCACCCGCGGAATGCCCGCCGCCGCCATGGCCTGGGCCCCCTGCATGGGCACCCCCCGGAGCAGGGCCCGGCTGTCGTGGTCGCCGTCGGCCAGCACCAGGGCGAGGTGGGCGAGGGGGGCGAGGTCGCCGGAGCTGCCGCAGGAGCCGCGGGAGGGCACGACCGGGGTCAGGCCCGCGTCGAGCATCGCGCAGAGGGTGTCGACCAGCAGGGGGCGACAGCCCGAGGCGCCCTTGGACAGGGCGTTGGCGCGCAGCAGCATCATGGCCCGCACAACCGGCACGGGCAGGCTCGGCCCGACCCCGGCGGCGTGGGAGCGCACGAGGTTGAGCGAGAGCCGGGCCCGGTCGGCCGGGGCGATGGTCACCCGGGCCAGCGAGCCGAAGCCGGTGGTGACGCCGTAGACGGGGCGCCCTCCCTGGCCGGCGGCCTGGACCCAGTCACAGGACCGGGCCATCGCCGCGCGGGCGTGGGGAGCGAGGGCGACGGGACGGCCCTGGCGGGCGACCTGGACCACGGTGGCGTGGTCGAGGGAGCCACCGTCCAGCAGGACCGGGGGAAGCGAGGAGGCGGTGTCGGACATGCGGCGACCGTAATGCATCGGCAGCCGGCGAGGGCCCGGTGGCCCCAAAGAATCGTCGCTGTCGTCGTTCTTGGCCTTGGGCCTCAGAGACGCTCGACCTCGGCGCAGCGCAGGCTGTGGTGGACGAGGTCGCGCATGCAGATGACCGGGGCGCTGTTGCGGGCGACGAATTCGCCCATGTAGCCGCCGTCGGGCAGCAGGGCCGTGACCTTGCAGCGGCCCGGCTTGAGGCCCGGGAACTCGAGGCGCTCGGTGCGCAGGCCGCTCCGGCGGGTGCCGTCCTCACAGAGCACCTCGAGGGAGGTGGCGAGGGGCACCTGGACCACCACGTCGATGTTGCCCCGGGCATCGGGCCCGCGGGGCTGGTCGGGGGCCGCCGGTGCGTCCTCCCGCTCGCGCTCGATGCGGGGCGCACACGACAGCTCGCTCTGGCGCAGCCGCCGACAGACGAGGTCCATCGAGTCGGCGAAGAGGTACTCGACGGTGGCCTCCTTGCCGTCGGGCATGGTCGCCTGCACCGTGCAGGGGCCGGCCACGGTCTGCATGATGGCGACCCGCTCCGGCGCGCTGCCCTGGAGGGCGATGCCGCTCGCGCAGCTGAGGCGCACGGCCGAGGCCAGGGGCACCTCGACGAAGAGATCGATCTCGCCGAGCGAGCCCTCCGGCCGGGGCCAGGGGGGCGGGCCCACGGGCTGGTCGACGCCCTTGGCGGGGTCGAAGGGCGGGGGCGGGGGGGGCGGCGGCGCCGCAGGGGTGATGGCCGCGTCGGTGGGGGCGAGCTCGCGGGTGGGGCGGGGGGCGCCCTCGTCCACGGCCTCGATGCCGCGCTCCTCTTCGAGGATGGTGACGGCGCCCGTGGCGGTCGGGCCCGTGGGCACGGCCTCGGAGGGGGGGCTGTCGCCCTTGCGCCGGCCGCTGGCCGTGACGGGCCCGGCCTGGGCGGCCTGGTCGGGGCCGGCCTGGTCGGTGGGGGTGTCGGGGCCGTCCATGCCCCCGAAGTAGGGCAGCCAGAAGCGCTGGAGCTTCCAGGCCGAGCCGCCCGTGATGAGCAGCAACAGCACGGCCATGCCGGCGATGCGCACCGCCGCCCCGTCAAGAGAGCCCGTCGCGGCCTCGCCGCCCTTGGCCACCCGCTTGAGCGGGCGCAGGCCCCCGTCCATCGGCGGCGGCGCCGTGCTGTCTTCGCCGGGGCTGCGGGTGCCCCCGGGCCGGGGCATGCGCGGATCGGTCGGCAGCTCTTCGACCATGGCCGCCGAGGGCCCGACCCCCGAGGGCAGGGGCATGGTCAGGGCCGGGGCCTTGGCATTGGGCATCAGCTCGCCCGCCCAGGCCGACAGGTAGGCGCCCTCGAGCTCGGGGATGAGCGCCCGGATGCGCCGGGCCGTGTCGCGCACCGAGGGCCGCAGGGCGGGGTTGGCCGCGAGCAGGTCTTGGAGCAGGGCGACGAGGCGGTCGTCCTGGTTCTCGAGGGCGGCGAGGTCTTCGGCCAGCACGGGGGCGTGGGCGTCGGCGTCGCCGCTCGGGCGCCCGGGGGGCCGGCCCGCGAGGCTCTCGTAGAGCACGGCGCCCAGCCCCCAGACGTCGTCGGCGGCCGTGGCCCCGGGGTTGGTGGCCCGGTGGAGCCCGTAGTCGACCAGGGTGAGCTCGCCGCTGGCCGAGAGGCGGAGGTGTTCGGGGCGCAGGTTGCCGTGCACGATGCAGACGGGCTTGATGGCGTCGGGCCGGGTGGCGCTGTGGGCGGCGGCGAGGGCCCAGGCGATCTCGAGGGCCAGCTCGGCGGCGGCCCGGGGCGAGGGACGCGCGCGGTCGAGCAGCTCGACCAGAGGCTTGCCGACCACCGGGCGGGTCACGGCGGCGAGGCCCTCGGGCAGGGTGGCGAGGGCCTCGAGGGTGCCGAGGTTGGGGTTGCGCAGGGCGGCGAGGATGGGCATCTCGTCGCGCACCCGGTCGCGCCACTCGGGGCCCACGGCCGACTCGGCGTCGAGCACCACGAAGCGCAGCGCCCGCTCGGTGCCGTCCGGCAGCACGGCCGTGCCCGCGTGCACCCGCCCGAAGGGGCTCACGCCGGTCTGGGCGCCGAGGCGCCAGGTGGTCTCGGGCGGCAGCAGCCCGGGCTCCGCTGTCGCCCCGTCGATGGGGTCTTCGAGCTCGTCGAGCATGGTCCGTCCGCTGGGGCCCCGATTGTAGGCAGGCCGGGGCCCGCGCCACAAGCCGGGCTCAGGCCGGCGCGGCGCCGTGCTCGCCCAGGCGGGCGCTGATGAGCAGCACCAGGGCGATCCACACGAGGTCGGCGACGAGCAGGTGGGTGAGCTGGAGCGCGGTCGGCGCGAGCAGGGCCAGGTTCAGCCCCCCGACCGCGAGCTGGCAGAGGAACAGGCCCCCGGTGGCGGCGGCGAGGCGCCGGGTGGTCGGGGTCTGGGCGCCGAGGCCCCCGAGCACGGCCGTGGCCACCACCGCCGTGCCCGTGGCAAAGGCGATGAGGGGATGGAGCACCCGCAGCCGGATGAGCAGGTGGGCCGTGGGCGAGAAGTCCTGGGCGATGCCCGCGGCCAGCGAGTCGGCGGGGAAGAGGGTGTCGCCCAGGGCCGTGATGCCGCCGCTCGCCCCGAGCACCAGCATCGCCACCAGGGCCACGCCCCCGACCACCGAGAACACCTTGTCTGTCGACATCTTGGGCGTCGGCTTGCCCGCCGCCAGCCAGGCCGTGAGGCTCATCGCCCCCATCAGCAGGAAGGTGTTGACGAGGTGCACGCCCATGACGGCGGCCCGCGACATCGAGTCGTTGTCGCCGACCATCTGGAGCAGCACGATGGCCGCCCCCACGAGGGCCTCGCCGATCATGAAGACCATCGTGGCGCCCGCCGCCCGCCGCACGGCCGCGCCCCTGGGCCAGCCCCGCAGCGACCACACGAACATGCCCAGCACCAGCAGCAGGGCGAGGCCGCTGGTGGCCCGGTGGGTGAACTCGATGAGGGTCTCGACCGAGGGGTCGAGGGGCACGACCTCGCCGTTGCAGGTGGGCCAGTGGTCGCCACAGCCGGCGCCCGAGCCCGTGGCCCGCACGAGGGCCCCCCACACGATGACGGCGAGGTTGAAGAGCACCGTGAACAGCGAGAAGCGGGCCAGCCCCGGGCCCGGCGGGGACGGGGAGGCCGGCGCGGGCACGGGGGGCGAGAGGGGGGCGCCCGACATCGGGGACTCCAGGGCAAGGCAGGGCCCTAACCCCGGCCGACCGGCGCGAGCCAAGGCTCCGGTGCCCCCGCGCCTGCGGGGAGTCAGGCCCCGGGCGGACGGCGGAGCCGGGCGGCGGCGGCGTGGGCGGCGAGGCCCTCGAGCTCGGCCAGCCGGGCGCTGTCCTCCACCACCTCGGCCGCCGCGGCGAGCGCGTCCACCCGCAGCCAGGTCTGGACCCGCAGAAAGGTCGAGACCGACAGGGCCCCGACCGACCGGGCCGTGCCCCCCGTCGGCAGCACGTGGTTGGGCCCGGCGCCGTAGTCGCCGAGCACCTCGGCCGCGGCGCCCCCGACGAAGAGGGCGCCATAGTGGCGCAGCTGGGCCTGGGCCGGGGCCGGGTCGTCGAGGTGGAGGGCGAGGTGCTCGGGGGCCAGCTGGTCGCAGAGCCCACAGCCCGCAGCGAGCCCGTCCACCACCACCGAGAAGCCGTTGGCCAGGGCCTCTCGGGCGATGGCCGCCGTCGGCAGCACGGCGAGCTGGGCCGCCAGCGCCGCCTCGACCCGGTCGACCAGCCCCGCGTCGAGGCTCAGCAGCACGGGCAGGGCGTCCGGGTCGTGCTCGGCCTGGGCCAGCAGGTCGGCCGCCACCCGCTCCGGGTCGGCCCCCGCGTCGGCCAGCACCACCAGCTCGCTCGGGCCGGCCAGCATGTCGATGGCCACCCGTCCCGCGACGAGCTGCTTGGCGGCGGTCACCCACCGGTTGCCCGGGCCGACGATGCAGTCCACCGCGGGCACGGGCCCGGCGCCGGTGGCCAGCGCCGCGATGGCCTGGGCCCCCCCGACCGCCAGCACGGCGTCCGCCCCCGCCACGTGGGCGGCGGCCAGGGTCACCGGCGCCGGGCGGGGGCTCGCCACCCAGACCGTCTCGACCCCGGCGGCGCGGGCCGTGACGGCCGTCATCAGCACGCTCGAGGGCAGGGGGAAGCGCCCCCCGGGGGCGTAGCAGCCCGCCCGGGCCACCGGCGCATAGTGGAGCCCGGCGGCCCCCCCGGGCACGGGCACGGTCACCGGCTGGAGGGCCGCCCGCTGGGCCAGGGCGAAGGCCCGGATGCGGGCGGCCGTGCGGGTCAGCACCCCCTGGTCGGCGGCGCTGAGCCCCTCGAAGGCGGCCTTCATCTCGGCCTTGTCGATGACCAGGGGCGCCGTCGCCGACGGCAGATCGCCCAGGCGCAGGCTGTGGTCGACGAGGGCCGCTTCCCCCCGGCGCCGCACGTCGTCGACGATGGCGCCTGCGGCGGCGAGGGTCTTGGCGTCGACGGGATCCCGGCGCAGGGCGGGCAGGTCGGCGGGGGCGAGGGCACGGAGGAGGCGGGTCATGGCTGGTCCGGGGCGGTGGGGGGCGCGGCAGCAGGGGCAGAAGACGGGTCAGGCGCGGGCAGCGGCGGGGGCGGCTTGGCGTGGCCAGGGCGGCGGGTCTGGCGCCGGGCCCGCCGGTCGAGCACGGCGGCCACCTCGGCGAGGGAGCTGCCGGCCCGCCGGGCGGCGACGAGGGCGAAGTAGAGGAGGTCGGCGGCCTCTTCGGCGGCGTGCTCGGGGCCGCCGGCGGCCATCAGCTCACCGGCCTCCTCCATGAGCTTGGCCCGCAGCAGGGCCGGGTCGCGCAGCAGGCGGGCGGTGTAGGAGCCGCCGTCCGATCCGCTGCCCATACCGTCAGAAACACCTTGTTTGTCGTCACTCTCGGCAAGCTGGGCCACGCGCCGGGCCAGGGTGCGGTCGAGGGCGGGCAGGCCCCCGGTGGGCCCCCAGCAGCTCCAGCTCTCGGTGTGGCAGAAGCCGGGGCCCGCCTGCTCCACCGTGAAGCGCAGGGCGTCCCGGTCGCAGTCGAGGTCGACCCGCAGCAGCCGCTGGGTGGCGCCCGAGCTGGCCCCCTTCTCCCAGAGGCCGCGCCGCCGGGAGTGGTAGATGCCCCGGCCGGTCTCGAGGGCGGCGGCGAGGCTCTCGGCGTCCGACCAGGCGAGGCCCAGGGCCACCCCGTGCGCATCGCAGACCACCGTGGGCCAGAGCCCGTCGGGCCGGTCGCTGCGCAGGGGCGCCCCGACCGCGGCCCCGAGCGAGAGGCGCCCGGTGTAGAGGGCCATGCCCACCTGGGCGTCGGCGCCCATGCGGTCGAGGGCGGCGATCTCGTCGGCGGTGGTGATGCCCCCGGCCACGGTCAGCCGGGCGTCGCCGGCGGCGGCCACCAGCGCGGGCACCTGGTCGAGGGCCGTGCCCCCGAGGCGCCCCTCGCGCTCGACGAAGGTGACGAGGAAGCCGCCGACGTAGGGCGCGAGGGCCGCCACCGTCTCGGTGAGGTCCCGCCCCGTGCGGGTGCGCCAGCCCTCGACCACCACCTCGCCGTCCACGGCGTCCACCGCGGCGATGACCCGCTCCCGGGGCAGCTGGGAGAGCAGCGCGGGCCGGGCCGCCGTGCCCAGGATGACCTTGGCGGCCCCCCGGTCCAGCCACCGCCGGGCGGCGGCGACCGAGCGGATGCCCCCGCCCACCCGACAGGGATGGCGGCGCACGACAGCTTCGATGAGCGCGGTGTTCTCACCCACCCCCATCGCCGCGTCCAGGTCGATGATGGCGAGCTCACCGGCCCGGCCGAAGCGCGCGGCCACGGCCCGGGGGTCGCCCGCGTCGAGGGCCTTGTCGCGGCCGCCGACGAGCTGGACGGTCGAGCCGCCCTGGATGTCGATGCTGGGAACGATCACTGGCGCACCTCCACACCCTCGGCGCGGAGGGCGGTCTTCAGCTGGTCGACGGTGAGCAGGCCATCGTGGAAGATGCTCGCCGCCAGCAGGGCGTCGGCGCCGGCCCCGAGGGCCCGGGCCATGTGGACGGGGGTGCGGGCGCCCCCCGAGGCGATGATGGGCACGGGCACGGCGGCGCGCATGGCCGCCAGCAGCTCGGTGTCGTAGCCCTCGCCCGTGCCGTCCCGGTCCCACGAGGTCAGCAGCAGCTCGCCAGCCCCCCGGTCGACGGCCTCGCGGGCCCAGTCGAGGGCGTCCCGGCCCGTGCGGGTCGTGCCGGCGGCGATGACCACCTCCCAGCCCGGTCCGTCCGGGCGCCGGGCGGCGTCGAGGGCCAGCACGGTGCACTGCACCCCGAAGCGGCCCGCGAGCCGACCGAGCAGGGCCGGATCCCGCACGGCGGCGGTGTTCGTGGCCACCTTGTCGGCCCCGGCCGCGAGCAGCCGGGCGGCGTCGGCCTCGGTGCGCACCCCGCCGCCCACCGTCAGCGGCACGGGCAGCACGGCCCGCACGGCGGCGACGGTGGCGGTGGCGGCGGCCCGGCCCTCGGCGGTTGCCGAAACATCGAGAATGACCAGCTCATCAGCACCCTGGGCGGCATAGGCCCGGGCCTGGGCGACCGGGTCCCCGGCGTCTCGCAGCCCCTGGAAGCGCACCCCCTTGACCACCCGGCCGTCCCGCACGTCGAGGCAGGGCACGATGCGCGGACCGACGGGGCCCGCCGGCGCCGGCACGGCGGGGCGGTCGTCCAGCCAGCGGGCGATGAGCTGCTGGCCCCAGGCCCCCGAGAGCTCGGGGTGGAGCTGGCAGCCGAGCACCCGGCCCCGCTCGACCGCGGCGACGAAGGGACGCCCGGCGTGGGTGGCCCAGAGCGCCGACCAGCCCGGGGGCACGGCGTCGAGGGCGTCGCTGTGGGCGAAGTTGGCCGCGCCGCCCGTGAGCAGCCGGCAGCCCGGGTCGGCGCGCACCCCGGCCCAGCCGAGGTGGGGCACCCGGGCGCGCGGGCCCGGGCCGGGGCGCAGGGCCGCGACCGCTGCGGGCAGCACCCAGAGCCCCGCCACCCCGGGGGCCTCGGCGCTGGACGACGCCCAGAGCTGGAGCCCGAGGCAGATGCCCAGGGTGGGGCGGCCGGCGGCGATGCGGGCGCGCAGGGGGTCGACGAGGCCCCGGTCGGCCAGGGCGGCCATGCCGGCGCCGAAGTGGCCCACCCCGGGCATCACGACGAAGGGTGCTTCGGCGACCCGGGCCGGGTCGTGGCTGCGGACCACGGTGGCCCCGGCCCGCACCAGGGCCGCCGCCACGCTGGCCGTGTTGGCCAGCCCCGTGTCGATGAGCAGGACGGTCATGCCAGCACCCCCTTGGTGCTGGGCACCCCCTGGCCCCGCCGGGCCACCGCCGCCCGGAGCGCCAGGGCCACGGCCTTGAAGGCGGCCTCGGCCTTGTGGTGGTCGTTCTCGCCCGTGAGCACGTCGACGTGGAGGGCCATGCGGCCGGCGATGGCCAGCGAGCGCAGGAAGTGGCCCAGGTTCTCGGTGGCCAGGCTGCCCAGGCGCTCGCGGCGCAGGCCGAGCTGGACCGCGGGCCAGGGCCGGCCGCTCAGGTCCACGACGGCCCGGGCCAGGGCCTCGTCGAGGGGGGCATGGGCCGTGCCGAAGCGCACGATGCCCGACCGGCGGCCCAGGGCCCGGTCGAGGGCGCGGCCGAGCACGAGGGCGCAGTCTTCGGCGGTGTGGTGGTCGTCGACGACGAGGTCGCCCGTGCAGCGCAGGCTCAGGTCGAGGCCCCCGTGCCGGGCGAGGGCCGTCAGCATGTGGTCGAGGAAGCCCAGCCCCGTGTCGACCGTGGCCTGGCCGCTGCCGTCCAGGTCGAGGCGACAGACCACCCGGGTCTCGGCGGTCTCGCGGGTCTCCTCGGCGACCCGGGCCGCCGGCTTGGGGTCTTCCGAAGACATCGTGACAGAGGCCATCTTGGGGGCATCCATGACCACGGAGCCCCCCTCGGGCGCCCCGTCTAGCAGGGCCAGCAGATCGGAGAGCGCGGGCAGCACCCGGGCCGCCCCCGCCCGGAGCAGGGGCGCCGGGTCCGTGTCGCCCGGGGCGCAGATGCCGAGGGGCACCACCCCCGCCGCCCGGGCGGCCACCACGTCGTCCGGGGTGTCGCCCACCATCCAGGCCCGGTCCACCCCGAGGGCCGCCAGGGCCGCCTGGACCGGCGCCGGATCGGGCTTGGCCGGGGCGTCCTCCATCGTGATGAGGGCGTCGGGCACCACCCCCAGCCGGTCGAGCAGCCGCTGGGCGTCCCGCCGGGGCCGGCCCGTGACGATGCCGATGGGCAGGCGCGCGCGCAGGGCCGCCCAGAGCGCCCGGTCCACGAGCAGGGCCTCGTCCTCGTGGAGCCCGGGCGCCGCCTCCGTGCCCTGGTAGCGGGCCTCGAAGGCCGCCGTCACCGCGTCGAGCGACACGGGCGCCGCCCCCGCCGCGGCCCGGCCCCGGGCCACCAGCCGCCAGGTCAGCACCCAGTCGTTGTTCGCGTCGCCGGCGGCCTTCTCGGCCTGGATCTCGGCGGGCCCCACGGCCACCCCGAAGTCGGCCGCCGTCTCGACGATGGCCCGGCGGTAGCTCTGGGAGACGTCGACCATCACCCCGTCCATGTCGAGCAGCAGGGCCGCCGGCCGGGCCACCCGGGCGAGGCCGGAGACGAGCGCATCGGTGCCCGCGGGGTCTGCAGGAACCGCGATGCGCAGAGCATCTTCGAGCCCAGGGCGCTCGGGGAAGCGCCGCACCCCGATGCCCAGCCCCGCGAGCCCCGCGGCCAGCCAGGGGGCCCGGGGCGAGCGGGCGAAGGCGAAGTTGGCCTGGCTCGGCACCACCGCACAGCCGCTCTCCCGCAGGGCCGCCTCGATGCGCCTCCGGTCGCGCCGCACCCGGTCCACCGCCGCCGCCGGGGGGCCCGCCGCCAGGGCCGCCGCTGCGATGGCGAGGCTCGGGGCGCTCACGGCGTAGGGCGCCCCGGCGGCGGCCATCCAGCCCAGCAGCGCCGGCGGCCCCTCCACCCAGCCCACCCGCAGCCCGGCCAGGCCCCAGCCCTTGCTCAGGGTGCCGAGAATCACGGTGTTGTCGAAGCCGCGGGCCGCCGCGACCAGGGCCGCCGTGGCCCCCGGATCGGCGAAGTCGCCGTAGGCCAGGTCGACCAGCACGGCGGCCCCCACCGCCGCCGCCGCGGTCGCCACCCGGGCCAGCTCTGCGGGCGAGAAGGTGGCGCCCGTCGGGTTGTTGGGGGCGGTCAGGGCCACGAGGGCGGTCTCGGGACCGAGCGCCCCACACAGCGCTGCCGCGGGAAAGGCGGCCCCGGGCCAGGGCACCGTGTCGATGGTCGCCCCGGCGAGGCGGGCGTAGCGCAGGGTCATCTCGAAGGCGGGCACCGGGACGAGCAGCCGGCGCCCGGGCTCGAGCAGGGCCCGGCAGAGCCGGTCGAGGGCGTCGTCGCCGCCGGCGGTCACGAGCAGCCGCTCCGGGTCGGCCCCCAGGTGGCCGGCGAGGGCAGCGGTCAGCGCGGCGGTCGAGGGGTAGCGCCGCAGCAGCTCGGCGCCCCCGTCGCGGGCGGCGGTCAGGGCGGCGGCGAGGGCCGGATCGGGCGCCGGGCCCTCGTTGCCGCGCAGGTCGAGGCGGAGGGGCGCCGCCGGGGCGGGCACGGCGTAGGGGCGGGTGCCGGCCACCCGGCGGGCGGGGCGCAGGACGGGGCGGGGGGCGGCCATCAGGGCACCAGCTGGGCGATGGCCGAGACCACGATGTCGCTGCCGCCGGCCGCGCGCAGGGCGGGGATGAGGGTCGGCAGGGCCGTCCTGGGGATGGCCGCCTTCACGGCGAAGCCGCTGCCGCTGTGGAGCTGGGAGACCGTGGGCTGGCGCATGGCCGGCAGCAGGGCGATGAGGCGCTCGAGGTCGGCGGCGCCCACATTGACCTCGACCATGCGCCGGCGGCGTGCATCGAGAACACTCTGCAGAACGAGCTTCAGGTCTTCGATGCGCGCACGCCGGGCCGGGTCGGCCCAGGCCTGGGGGCTGGCGTAGAGGCGGGTGCTGGAGCGCATCACCTCGCCGACGATCTCGAGGCCGTTGGCGGCCAGGGTGGCGCCGGTGGCCGTGTTGTCGACGATGAGGTCGGCGTCTTCGGGGGGGAAGACCTCGGTGGCGCCATAGGAGCGCACGAAGCGGGCCTCGATGCCCTGGCGGGCCACCCAGAGGGCCGTGAGCCGGGCGTACTCGCTGGCGATGCGCAGGGGGCGGCCTCCGGGCATGCACCGGGGCAGCCCGGCGGCCACCAGCGCCGCTGGGCCGGCCACCACCACCCGCACCGGGTCGAGGCCGAGATCCAGCACCTCGACGAGCGCGGCCTCCTTCTCGGCCACCCAGTCGGCGCCGGCGAGGCCCACGTCCCGGGTGCCGGCGGCGAGCATCTCCACGATGTTGTGGGGCTTGAGCAGCTTCACCTCGGCGTCGGCCAGGCCCACCGTGGGGCGGTAGCCGCGGGCACCGAGCTGGACGGAGATGCCGGCGTCGCGCAGCAGGGCGAAGACACCGTCGCGCATGCGGCCCTTGGGCAGGGCCAGGCGGAGGGGGGCGGAGGGGAGCATCGAGACCTCGGGGGGAAGGGACCCGGGTCGACGCGCTGGAGGGACTCGCCCTGTGCCTGAAGCAACCGCGCCGACCGGGAGGGGTCGGCGCGGGGGACGTCAGCTTGCCAGTGACATCAACACGACCGACCCATCCAGTGGTGGGCATGGTGGTGGTGATGGTGGCAGGCAGTCAGCATGGCCCGGCAAGGATAGCCGGGCGCACGGGCCCGTCAAGCGGCCCCCCGCCCGCCGCCGCCGCCCGCCCCCGGCCGCGGCCGGGCCCCGCCCCCCCGGAAGGCCCGTGTCTCCCCCATCCCCGTCCCCCAGCTGGCACCGCTGCTTTCGCCCGTTCCCCGGGGAACACGGGCACCGGCCGCTGCGGATCACGGGGCGCCTGCCCCCGGGGCTGCGGGGCACCCTCTTCCGCGTCGGCCCGGGCACGACCCGGGTGGGCCCGGACCGGCTGGGCCACTGGTTCGACGGGGACGGGGCCGTGAGCGCCGTGCACCTCGACGGCCACGGGGGCGCCACCGGGGCCGTGCGCTGGGTCGACACCGCCGGCCGCCGGGCCGAGCAGGCCGCCGGGCGGCTGCGCTTCGGCGCCTACGGCACGGCCGATCCGAGCTGGCTGCCCCGGGGCCCCTGGGGGGTGAAGAACGCGGCGAACACGGCCCTGATGCCCTGGGATGGCGAGCTGCTGGCCCTCTTCGAGGCGGGCCTGCCCACCCGGCTGCGCCCGGGCGACCTCCACACCCTCGGCCCCACCACCCTCGGCGGCGCCCTGGGCCCCACCTTCTCCGCCCACCCCAAGTTCCTGCCCCAGCGCCAGGCCTGGGTGGGCTTCGGGCTGCGCATCGGGCTGCGCTGCCACCTCGAGCTGGCCCTGCTGCCCCTCGGGGGCCGGCCCCGCGCCCTCGGCCGGGTGGCCCTGCCCTGGCCCACCCTCGTCCACGACTGTGCCGCGACGCCCCACCACCTCGTCTTCTTCCTCGCGCCCCTGCGCTTCTCGCCCCTCGCCGCCCTGGGCGGCCGGGAGAGCTTCCGGTCGCTGCTGCGCTGGGAGCCCCACTGGGGCACGGCCGTGCTGGTGGTGCCCATCGACGACCCGGGGGCCGCCCGCTGGTGGGCGACCGACCCCTTCTTCAGCTTCCACACGGCGGCCGCCTGGGAGGCCGACGACCACATCGGCGTCGACCTCGTGACCCACCCCGACTTCGGCATCGACGCCTGGCTGGCCGAGGTCTTCCAGGGCGGCTCGGCCCGTCCCGCCTCCGGGCGCCTGGAGCGCCTGCGCATCGACCCGGCGCGCCGCCAGCTCGACCGGCAGGTGCTCGCCCCGGGGCCCCTCGAGTTCCCCCAGGTCGACCCCCGCCAGGCCGCCGAGAACCGGCCCCCCCGCGCCGTCTTCCTCGCGGGCCTCCGGGGCGGTCCAGCGGCGGGCGCCATGCTCCAAGATGGTCTCGCTGTCGTCATTCCCGACAGTTCCCCAAGCCCGGGAGGCCCCGCCGGGAGCCCGCGCCAGCACTGGCTGGACCTCGGCCGGGCGGGCCACCCGAGCGAGGCCACGGTCGTGCCCCGTCCCGACGGCGGCCGCTGGCTCCTCTGCCACCTCTACGTGCCCGATCGGGACGAGACCGCCGTGCTGGTGCTCGATCCCGACCGTCCCGACGACGGCCCCCTCGCCACCCTCTGGTGGGGCCACCACCTGCCGCCCACCTTCCACGGCTGCTGGGTGCCCGGCTGAGGGGGGCGGCACCCGTCCCGCCTTGCCCCCGGGCCCCCCGAGACGACAGGCCCCCCGCGCCCGGGCCCGCCCTCCCGCGCGCAGCTGGCGCGCGCAGCAATTGCCGGGAGAACCCGCGCCGGTCGGATTACAGCCCACCCCCCAACGGACCGGAGTCCCCATGTCCCGCCTCGTCTCTGCCGCCCTGGTCGGCACCGCCCTGCTCGCGGGCTGCGGCACGTCCGCCCCGGCCTCCATCCAGGCCCCCGCCCAGATCACCGTCTCCGACACCACCCTCCAGACTCTCCAGGCCCAGGCCCTCGACGCCAGCGGCAACGTGCTCGAGGGGGTGGCCGTCGAGCTCACCGGCGTCTCCGACCCGGGCATCCTCAAGGCCGGCAAGGGCGGCGCCCTCCAGTGCACCTCCTTCGGCACGGCCACGGCCACCCTCTCGGCCCCGCCGGCCAAGCTCGACGTGATCGTGCGCTGCATGCTCATCAAGGAGATCACCCCCTCTCCCGCCGAGCTCGTGCTCACGATGGTCCCCGGCCCCGACGGCGCCCTCGTGCCGTCGAAGAGCGCCAAGGTGGGCTTCACGGTCGTGGGCCTCGACGGCAAGCCCGTCACCGGCGCCGACGTGGCCATCACCGTCGCCGACCCCAGCGTCGTCGCCCTCGCCCCCGACGGCACGGCCACGGCCAAGACCCGGGGCCAGACCACCATCAAGGCCGTCGTCGCCGACAAGATCGGCACCGTCGACGTGGTCGTGGGCGAGCAGGTGCTCGCGCGCCAGGGCCAGCCCCTGCCCGACTCCGAGACCCTCGGCATCCCGATGGAGGCGGGCACCTACCGCATCACCCTCGGCGCCAGCCAGCCCGTGGCCATCTCCGCCAACGGCGGCAGCTGCCTCGAGCACGAGGCGGGCACGGCCCTCGACGTCACCTGCAACCTCAGGAAGACGGGCACCCTCGTCGTGACCAACCCGGGCACCCTCGGCATGGGCGAGGATGCCACGGTGACCATGCGCATCATCCGCATGCCCTGAGCCCGTCTGCCCGGGGGACCGGTCGCCGGGCGGCCCCCGCCCTGTCCGCGCCGTGACCGGAGCCCCCGTGCGGCTGACCTCCGCCCTGCCCGTCGCCCTCGCTGCCGCGCTGCTCGGCCTGCACGCCGCCGACTGGTGGTTCTACGTCGCCGACGACACCTTCATCTCGCTGCGCTACGCCGACCGGCTGCTGGCGGGCGAGGGGCTGACCTGGACGGCCGGGCCGCCGGTCGAGGGCTACTCGAACCTCTTGTGGGTGCTGCTGACGGCGCTCATCGGGCTCACGGGGCTGCCCCTGACGGCCGCCGTGCGGGTGCTGGGTCTCGCCTGCGGCCTCGGCACGGTGGTCGCGGTCGCCGGGCCCCTCGCCCGCCGCAGCCCCGCCGCCGGCTGGGTGGCCGGCCTCGGGGTGGCCGCCAGCACCTCGGTCGCCCTCTGGGTGCCGGGAGGTCTCGAGCAGCCCCTCGTCGCCCTGCTGCTCGCCGTGGCCCTCGCCGTGCTCGGCCGGGGCCTGCGCGCCGACGCCGGCCCGCCCACCGCCGCCACCGTGCTGCCGGCGGCCCTGGCCCTGGCCCTGCTCTGCTGGACCCGCCCCGACAGCCCGCTGCTGGTCGCCGCCCTGGCCCTCGGCTGGTTCCTCGCCGCCGGCCAGGACCGCCGCGCCCTCGGCACCGCCGCCGTGCTCGCCCTCGTGCCTGCCGCCGCCACGGCCCTCCAGGTCGCCGTCCGCCTCGTCGTCTACGGCGACTGGGTGCCCAACACGGCCCACGTCAAGGTGCGGCCCAGCGCCGCCCACACCGACATGGGCGCCCTCTGGACGGCCCAGGCCCTCGACGCCCACCTCCCCCTGCTGGCCCTCGCCGCCCTCGCCTTCGTCTTCTCGCCCGCCGGCGAGCCCCCCCGGGCCCGGCTGCGGCTGGCCCTGCCCGTGCTCGGCGCCTGGCTGGCCTGGACGGTCTGGATCGGCGGCGACATCTTCCCCGCCTTCCGCCACTTCGTGCCGATGGTGGTGGTGCTCGCCTGGCTCGCCGGCACGGCCACCGCCGGCCTCGCCGCCCGCAGCCGCCCCCTGGCCCTGGGCCTCGCCGTCCTCGCCACGGGCATGCTCGGCGCCATGACCCTCGACCAGCGCGACCACCCCGTCGTCGTCCGGGCCACCACCGAGGGCTGGGTCGTCGACGGCCGGGACGTCGGCGCCCTGCTCGCCACCGCCTTCGCCGACCAGCAGCCCCTCGTGGCCCTCTCCCCGGCCGGCTCCATCCCCTACGAGAGCCGGCTGCCCAGCCTCGACATGATCGGCCTCAACGACGCCCACCTGGGGCGCACCGAGAGCGACGGCCACGGCTGGATTGGCCACGAGACCGGCGACGGCGACTACGTCTTCGACCAGCGCCCCGACCTCGTCTTCTTCACGGGCCCCCGGGGCGGCACGGTGCCCAGCTTCACCTCCGAGAAGCAGCTCGACGCCCGGCCCGACTTCCGCCCCACCCACGCCCTCGTGCACTGGCAGACCACCCCCCGCCACGCCGCGGCTCCGGTGCGGCTGCGGCCCTGGCTGCGGCGGGACGGGGTGCTGGGGCCGGTCGCCCGGGACGGCGGCCTCTGGGTGCCCGGGTGGCTGCTGACCGAGACCGGGGGCCCGGCCACACTCGATGAAGATGGCGTGCTGTCGGTCGTTCTCGACACGGGCGACACCGCCTCGGGCACGGTCGCCCTGCCCCCGGGCACCACCGCCGCCGACTGGGCCCCGGTGGCCCGGCCGGGCCTCGCCGTCACCGCCACCCCCGCGCCCGACCCGGGACTGCCCGGGGTGCCGGCCCAGCTCACCCTCTCGCTGCGGGCGACGGCGGCCACCACCCTGCGCGGCCTTCAGCTCCGCCGGCGCTGAGGCCCCCGGCCGCCCCGCGGGGGGTGGCGCCGCGTCTCGGGCCGCTGCTCGCGCCCGGTCGCCACCCGCCCCACCCGCCCCGGCCGGGGCCCCAGCCGCAGCACGTCGCCGTTGCGCACCCGCAGGGCCCCGAGACCCAGCTCCTCGGCGAGGGCGGCGTGGGCCTCGAGGTGGGCCGGGGTGCCGTGCACGGGCACGACGTGGGCCGGCCGCACCCAGCGGTAGAGGGCCTGGAGCTCGTCGCGGCAGGGGTGGCCGCTGACGTGGACGTGGGCGTCGCGCGTGTCGAGGGTGGTGACGCCGCGCTCGGCGAGCAGCTGGCGCACCCGGGCGATGGCCACCTCGCAGCCCGGGATGTGGCGGGCGCTGTAGATGACCGTGTCGCCCGCCTCGAGGTAGACGTCGCTGCGGGCGTCCTCGGCCATGCGGGTCAGGGCCGCCCGGGGCTCGCCCTGGCTGCCGGTGCAGAGCATGAGCACGGCCCGCCGGGGCAGGAAGCCGAACTCCCGGGACGAGACCACCGGCGGCATGCGGGCGAGGTAGCCGGCCTGCTGGGCGGCCTTGACCGTGCGCAGCAGCGAGCGGCCCATCAGCACGAGCTGGCGGTCGGTCTCTTCGGCGACGGCGGCGAGGGTGCGCAGCCGGGCCACGTTCGACGAGAACAGGGTCACGGCCACCCGGCCGGGCTGGGCGGCGACGAGCCGGGCCAGGGGCGCGCGCAGGCTCGCCTCGCTGCCGCTCCAGCCCTCGCGCAGGGCGTTGGTGCTGTCGGAGACGACGGCGTGCACGGGCTCTCGGGCCAGGGCCTCGAGGGCGGCGCGGTCGGTCTGGCGCCCCGAGACCGGGTCGGGGTCGAGCTTCCAGTCGCCGGTGTGGAGCACGGTGCCGCCAGGGCAGCGCAGCACGAAGGCGCCCATCTCGACGGTGCTGTGGGTCATCGGGATGCGCTGGAGGGAGAAGGGCCCGATGTCGAGGCGGGCATCCTCGCCGATGACCTTGAGCGGCACCTTCTGGTGCAGGCCGGCCTCGCGCAGGGCGTCGGTGAGGAAGGCGGCGGCGAAGCGGGTGCAGTAGACCGGGCAGCGCAGCCGCGGCCACAGGTCGACCACCGCGCCGAGGTGGTCCTGGTGGATGTGGGTGAGCACGAGGCCGCAGAGCTGGTCGCGCAGCCCGGCGATGGCGGCGATGTCGGGGAAGAGCACCCGGGTGTGGTGGGGGCCGGCCCGCTCGAAGAGCACCCCGCAGTCGACCAGCAGCCAGCGCCCGGCGTGGTGGTAGGCGTTGAGGTTCATGCCGATCTCGCCCGTGCCACCGAGCGGGAGGAAGTGGAGGTCGGCCGGCGGCAGGCGGGCGAGCTGCATGTCTCAGCCCGCCCCGAGCACGCCCATCACCGCGTCGCTGCCGCGGGCGATGGTCTCGATGTCGGCCCAGCCGAGCAGCCCCGAGCTGACCAGCACGAGGAAGGTCTGGGGGCGGGTGGCATCGGCGAGCACGAGGGTCACGGTGGTGCCGGGGGCCACATTGGCGACCACCGGGCCGCCGTCCGGGCGCAGGGTGAGGGGGAAGCTGCGGTCGACGGGGACCTTGCGCTGGCCGGCGTCGTGGAAGGGCTGGGCCACGAAGGCGAGGGCGCCGCCGCCCCGGTGGAGCAGCTTGTCGCGGCGGGTGAGGAAGCGCTCGTCCCGGTCGACCAGCAGGATGCCGTTGCCCTTGGTGTGGACCCGGCTGGGGTGGAGGGCCCGGCCGGCGCCGTCCTTGATGGGAATCTCGACCAGTGCGTTGTTCTCGAATCGATAGAGCGTGCAGTAGCGGTCGTCCCGGGGGCCGAAGTGGCAGGTCGCGAGCTCGCGCTGGCCGTCCTTGGCCGTGAGGTCGTGCAGCTCGAGCTCGCAGGGGAAGGGCTCGGCGCCGCAGTCGAGGCGGGTCGCACCCACCGTCAGCGTCTCGGCGGTCTGGACGAAGTGCTCGGGCTGGCCGTCGCCGTCGAGGTCGGTGGGGGCGAGGGCCGCCCGGGGGGCCACCGGCGCCGGGTCGGCGCGGGCGGGCGCGAGGGCGAGGAACAGGGCGCCGGGCAGCAGGGCGGCGGGCAGCACAGGCACGGGACCTCCACAGCGCCAGCGTAGCCCGGGGGGCGGGCCCGGGCGGCTCAGGCCTGGCTGGCCTGGACGGGCACCGCACCGAAGTGGTCGACGAGCACGGCGGGGTCGAGCGAGACCAGCAGCCCCCGCGCGCCGCCGTTGATGACGATGGCGGGCAGCGCCAGCACCGAGGCCTCGACATAGAGGGGCAGGCGCTTGCGGGTGCCGAAGGGGCTGGTGCCGCCGACCTTGTAGCCGGTGTGGCGCTGGGCCACGGCCGGGTCGCAGGGCACGGCCTTCTTGCGCCCGAGGGCCCGGGCCAGGGCCTTGCCGCTCACCATGCGGTCGCCGTGCTGGCAGATGATGAGGGGCTGGCCGTCCTCGTCCTCGAAGACCAGGGTCTTGACGACGGTGTGTTCGTCGACCCCGAGCGCCGCGGCCGAGGCGCGGGTGCCGCCCCGCTCGACATAGTCGTAGGGACGCAGCACGTAGGCGACGCCGGCCGCGTCGAGGGCCCGCAGCGCCGGGGTGCGGGGGATCTTGGACTTGCGGGCCATGGGGCGCTCGGGGGCGGGGCGCCAGGGGGCGCAAGAGGGGAGCCGGGGCCGTCCAGGGTAGCATCGGCCCCACCCCCGTGCCCCCCCGCAACGCCGCCGCGGAGTCTCTCGTGCTCGCCCTGCTCCTTGCCCTCTCGCCCGCCCAGGCCACCACCCTGACGGTCGACCCGTCGAGCCCCAGCGCCCACGCCACCGTCCAGGCCGCCATCGACGCCGCCACGACGGGCGACACCATCAGCGTCGTCGCCGGCACCCACAGCGCCTGCCTCGACCTCGACGGCAAGGACCTCACCCTCACGGGGGCCGGCAGCACGACCACCACCCTCGACGGCGCGGGCGCCTGCACCTACGCCCTGCTGGCCGAGGGGGGCGAGACCCTCAACATCTCGGGCTTCACCATCGAAAACGACGGTGAGCACGGCATCTATGGCCTCAACGCCGACCTCGTGGCCACCGACCTGGTCTTCTCGGGCCTCGGCCACCTCAGCGAGGCCGGCGGCGGGGTCTACGCCGACGGCGGCAGCCTCACGGGCACCGACCTGGTCTTCGACAGCTGCACGGGCAGCTACGGCGGCGCCCTGCTCGCGACCAATGGCGCGGCCATCACCCTCACCAGCTCGACCTTCTCCGACAACACGGCCCTGTGGGGGGGCGCCGCCTACGCCGACGCCGGCGCCCGGGGCAACCCGAGCCTCGACCTCTCGGGCTGCACCCTGTCGGGCAACGCCGTGACCTACGCCGGCGGCGCGGTCTACCTCGAGTCGGGCCTCACGCTGACGAGCGCCACGACGACCTGGGAAGACAACGCCGCCCGGGGCCACACCGGCGGCGCCATCGCCATGAGCGACGGCACCCTCGACAGCACGGGCGACACCTTCACGGGCAACATCGCCGGCTACGGCGCCGGCGCCGGCGGGGCCATCAGCGCCTCGGGCGCCACCCTCACCCTCGACAGCGCCGCCTTCACGGCCAACGAGGGCAGCTACGGCGGCGCGGTCTACAACGCGTCGGGCGGCACCACAACGGTCACCAACAGCACATTCTCAGAGAACCTGAGCCAGTACAATGGCGCCGCGCTCTACGGCAACCGCGCCACCCTCAGCGCCAGCGACACGAGCTTCGCCCGCAACAGCGCCAGCGGCTCGGGCACGGTCTACGGCTACAACGACGCCGTGCTGGCCCTCACGGCCACCACCTTCACCGACAACAGCGGCAGCTCCTGCCCCGACGTCTGCGGCAGCGTCATCGACCGCGCCACCCTCACCGACCTCGTGAGCACGGGCGCCACCACCACCGGCAGCCCCGCCTACGGCGGCTCGGTCTACCTCAGCAGCGTCGACGCGGGCGTCGTGCTCGACCAGCTCGACATCCAGGGCGCCAGCGCCAGCTACGGCGGCGCCCTCTACCTGGCGGGCACCGGCGCGGCCCAGCTCGGCGACAGCACCCTGGCCAGCAACCACGCCACCGAGGCCGGCGGCGCCATCTACGCCAGCACCTCGGTCGACCTCGCCATCACCGGCTCCACCCTCGAGACCAACACCAGCGACAGCCGGGGCGGAGCGGTCTACTTCTCGCCCGGCGGCAGCGGCAGCCTCGCCCTCGACGCGAGCCTCTTCTCCGAGAACGCCGCGGGCCTCTCGGGCGGCGCCGTCTACGCGAGCAACGCCGACGAGATCGACGTCCAGGACTGCACCTTCACGGCCAACGACGCCACCGACGGGGGCATCTACTACTACGGCGGCGGCGCCCTCTACCTGAGCACCAGCCAGTCCACCGCCGTGCGCAACAGCGTCTTCTGCGGCAACACGGGCACCAGCGGCGGCGCGGCCTACCTCTACGCCCAGGGCGCCGGCGGCACCGACGACTGGAGCAACAACATCTTCCAAGACAACGCGGCCGACGAGAACGGCGGCGCGCTCTACGTCTACAGCGGCAACCACAACCGCATCCTCAACAACAGCTTCGTGGGCAATGACGCGGTCGAGGACGGCGGGGCCGCCTTCTTCTACACGACCACCACGACCTTCACGAACAACCTCGTGGCCCACACGGTCGACGGCGACGGCATCTCGACCACCGTCGCATCCACCGACAGCGCCGCGACCATCCAGTACAACGGCTGGTACGACAACTGGCGGGACGACCTCGGCGGCCAGTTCAGCCAGGACCCCACCGCCGACGGCAACACGACCGCCGACCCGCTGCTGCGCGGCCGCACCGACGACGGCGACTGCAGCAACGACGACCTGCGCCTGTCCTCCGGCTCGCCCCTCATCGACGCCGGCGACCCGAGCCTCTCCGACCCGGACGGCTCGGTCTCCGACATCGGCGTCTACGGGGGCCCGGGCTCGGCCGTGAGCGACCTCGACGGCGACGGCTACGACACCCTCGACGACTGCGACGACAGCGACGCGGCCGTGAGCCCGGCGGCCACCGAGGCCTGCAACGGCATCGACGACGACTGCGACGGCGACACCGACGAGGCCGGGGCCACCGGCGGCACCACCCTCTACGCCGACACCGACGGCGACGGCCACGGCGACCCGGCGGCGGCGGTCTCGCTGTGTGCGGGCACCGCGGGCTTCGTGGCCACGGCCGACGACTGCGACGACACCGACCCGACGGTGGCCCCCGGCGCCGAGGAGACCCCCTACGACGGCATCGACCAGGACTGTGACGGCACCGACCTCACCGACGTGGACGGCGACGGCGAGGCGGGCACGGCCGCCGGCGGCACGGACTGCGACGACACCGACCCCGACGTGAACACCGATGCCGAAGATGTTCCCGACGACGGCATCGACCAGGACTGCGACGGCGAGGACGCCACGGCCGGCGACGACGGCGGCGCGGGCAGCGACGGCGGCGAGGACGGCGGGGCCGGCACGGGCGGCAGCACCGGGGACGGCAGCACCGACGACGCAGGCGGCACGGACGCGAGCGCGCTCGACCCGGGCACCGACCCGGGCGATGCCAAGGCCACCGCCTGCGCCACCGGGGCCGGCACGGCGGCGCCGGGCCCAGGCGGGCTGCTGGGCCTCGGGCTGCTGGGCCTCGCCCTCGCCCGGCGCCGGCGCTGCTGAGCCGCCGCCGGGATAGCCCTCCCTCGGCCCGCTTGCCGTGGGAGGCCCCGTGACCACCGCCGCTCCTGAGACTGCCCTCGCCGCCGCCCCGGTCTCGCTCGTGGACGTGGGCGACAGCGCCCTCGCCCACCGGGTTCTCGGCGCGGGCCCCGACCTCGTCTTCATCCACGGCTGGCCCCTGCACGGCCTCACCTGGCGCCACATCGTGCCGGCGCTGGCCGCCCGCTACCGCTGCCATGTCTTCGACCTGCCCGGCACGGGCGCGTCCCAGTGGACCCCAGAGGTGGTCTGCACCGTGCGGCGCCACGCCGAGCGGGTGGTGGCGGCCGTCCACGAGCTCGGCCTCGACCGCTTCGCCCTCGTGGGCCACGACAGCGGCGCCGCCATCGGGCGCCACGTCGCCGCCGCCCTGGGCGACCGGGTGTGGGCCAACGTCGTGGCGGGCAGCGAGATCCCGGCCAGCCGCCCCCTGCTGCTGCGGCTGCTCATCGCCGCGGGCCAGCTGCCCGGGGGCATGGGCGGCTTCAAGATGCTGCTGCGCTCGCCCTTCCTGCGCCAGACCCGGCTGGGCTGGGGCGCCTGCTTCGCCGACCCGGAGCGGGCCGAGGGCGAGTTCCACGCCCTCTTCGGCCAAGACCTGCTCGACCACCCCCGGCGCGTCGAGGGGCAGCGGCTGCTCGCCCGGGACTGGGACTGGGCCGACACCGACGCCCTGGCCGCGGCCCACGCCCAGATGACGGGCCCGACCCTGCTGCTCTGGGGCCTCGGCGACCCCTACTTCCCGGCGGGCGAGGCCCGGCGCATGGCCCCGAGCTTCGGCGGGGGCGCGCGCTTCGTCTGCCGCCCGGACGGCCGGCTCTTCGTCCACGAGGAGCACCCGGCCTGGTTCGCCCACGAGGCCGGTCGCTTCCTCGACGCCCACCGGCCGGCGGGCTGAGGGCGCGGGGCTTCAGTCCTCGAAGAGGTGGCCGCCGACGGTGGCGAGGCCCGCGAGGTCGTTGACCTCGTCTTCGAGGCGGGGCACGGTCCACATGCGCTGGGTGGGCTGCATGTGGTCGCGCAGCTCGCCCATCAGCGCCCCCTCGGCCCGGGCCAGCTCGCGCAGGCGCCGGTGGGCGGCCCCGAGGCGGGCCAGCAGGCTCGCCGCCGTGTGGGGGGGCAGGTCATGGGCGAGCTCGTCGGCCAGCCCGCCCAGCTCGGTCTTGGCGTCGATGGCCTCGCCGATGACCTCGTGGCGCTGGTTCACGATGACGCCGGGGTTCGGCATGCCGCGGCTGCGCAGCTCGTCGAGGAAGAAGTCGGCCACCTCGACCGAGGGGCCGTTCGGGGCACAGACCACGACGAAGCTCGTGCGCTGGCGGTCGTGGAACATGCGCACCACGGCCTCCTGGCGGTCGCGGAAGCCGTCGTAGAGGTCGCGGAAGTGCTGGAAGTACTCGGCGAGGTCGTCGAGGAACTCGCGGCAGAAGACGTAGCTGAGCAGCCGGAAGACGACGGCGCTGGTGCTCATGAGCAGCCGCCCGAAGACCTTCTCGCGGTCGTAGGGCGTCAGGAACCACTTCATGACCCGCTTGTCGAGGAAGCGGGCCAGCCGGCCGGGGGCCTCGATGAAGTCGAGGGCGTTCTTGACCGGCGGGGTGTCGAGCACGACAAGCTCGTAGCGGCCCGTCTCGACCACGTCGTAGAGCATCTCGGTGGCCATGTAGTCCTGGCTGCCCGAGATGTTGTCGGCCGTGGCCCGGTAGATCTTGTTCTCGAGGATGGACTTGCGGCGCACCGGGTCGGGCGCCAGCTTGGCGATGAGGTCGTCGAAGGTCTTCTGCTGGTCGAGCATCATGGCCCAGAGCTCGCCCGGCTCGGTGCCGAGGGGGGCGGGCCCGAGCGGCGAGAGGTCGATGCGGGTCTCGTCGTTGCCGAAGCGCGACAGGCCGAGCGAGTTGGCCAGCCGGCGGGCCGGGTCGACGGTGAGCACCAACACCTTGCGCCCGCGCAGGGCGGCCTGGAGCGCGATGGCGGCGGCGGTGGTGGTCTTGCCGACGCCGCCCGAGCCCACGCAGCAGATGAGCTTGCGCTCGCGGATGAGGCGGTCGAAGCGGTGGTCCGGGGAGGGGGCGCTCATCGGCGGGCTCCGGCGCGGCGGGCGGCCTCACGGGTGAGGGCGAGGCCCATCTGCTGGACGATCTTGGGGGGCCCACCGCCGAAGCCCCCGAGGGCGCCGAGGCGGGCGAAGGTGAGGGGCGGGCTGCCGAAGGCGGCCGTGAGCCGCTCCTGGGACTGGGCGGTCGCCTCCTCGAGGCCCGCCTCCCAGCGCCCGGCCAACACCAGCTCGGCGCCGGCGCCCGTGCCGGCCGTGGCCGCGTCGAGGCGCTTGAGCAGGGTCTGCTCGGCCGCGCTCAGGCTGGGCACGGCGGCCCGGTTGAGCACGATGTGGGGGGGGTGGAGCACGGGCACCTCCTTGGAGAGGCGCTCCCAGAGCTCGACCGTCTCGTTGACCACCATCTCTTCGGGCAGCCCGACGATGCACAGCGCCGTGTCGCGCCGGCCGAGGATGGCCTGGACCTGCTCGGCCCGCTCGCGGATGGGGCCGCCGCGCATCAGGCCGATGGCGACCTGGGGCACCCCGAGCAGGCTGATGGCGTGGCCGCTGGCGGGCATGTCGACGACCACCCGGTCGTACTGCTCGGTGAGGGTCAGCACCCGCGAGAGGATGACCGTCTCGCGGACGCCGGGGGTGGCGTCGAGAAAGGTCTGCACCAGCTTGTTGTCGAGGATCTTGCGGACGACGCGCTGGGCCGGGACGGCGTGCTTGAGCCACTCCTCGAGGGCCTCGCGCCAGGTCACGTTGCAGATGTCGAGGCGCGGGGCCACCGACCGGGGGGCGTAGGTCGGCGCGACCCCGAGGCTGGCTGTGAGCGCGGGCCGGAAGGTGTCGACCTCGACCACGATGGTGCGGTGGCCGCGCTCGGCGAAGACCCGGCCGAGGGCCGCCGAGAACGAGGTCTTGCCGGTGCCACCCTTGCCCGTGACCATCACGAGGCGGCTGGCGAGCAGGGAGGGAATGTCCACGCGGGACCTCGCGGGAGGTTGGGGGCGGCAGCCGGGAGGGAGGGCCGCCCCCCAGACGCGGGACGGCGGCGCAGCCTTGCAGACAGGGGCTATCGAACCGGGGCCGGCTGCGCCCGCGGCCCTCCGGCGGGGCCTGCGCCCGGGCAGTGGGGGGCCCGCCCCCGTGGCCCGACCGGAGCGCGGCCCGCCGGGCGCCTCAGATGTCGAGGTTGCGCACGTCGAGGGCGTTGTTCTGGATGAAGTTGCGGCGAGGCTCGACCGCGTCCCCCATCAGCACGCTGAAGATCTTGTCGGCCTGGCCCAGGTCGTCGACCGAGACCTGGAGCAGGGTGCGGCGGTCCGGGTCCATGGTGGTCTCCCAGAGCTGCTCGGGGTTCATCTCGCCCAGACCCTTGTAGCGCTGGACGTCGTAGCCCTTGCGCACGCCGGCGAGGATGCGCTCGAGCATGAGCTTCCAGGAGTGGCAGGGCCGGTCGTCGCCCGCAATCTTGACGGGCAGCGGCAGCACCTCGTGGAGGTGGTCGACGAGGTTGCGGACGCCCTCGGCGTCGCGGTGGGAGGAGCGCAGCAGGGTGCGCCGCTCCTCGCCGTTGCGCAGGGTCACGACCTCGATGCCCCGCTCGTTCTCCCGGGCGGCCTCGTCGTCCCGCTTGCGCAGGAAGATGTCGGAGATGTGGAGCTCGGGGGCGTTCTCAGCAACAATCTCTCGAACGCTCTCGGCGGCGGCCTCGACGGCGTCGATGTCGGTCATGTCGACCCAGTGGCCGCCCATGGCGTACCAGGCGTCGAGCACCTCGGGCATGGCCCGGCGGTGCTGGCGGTCGATGACGCTGACGTAGCGGCGCACCTTCTCGAGGGCCGGCGCGAGCTCCTCGCCCTGGCGCTGGGTGCCGTCGGCCAGCTCGACGGAGGCCCGCTTGAGGGCCTGGCCGAGCAGGAATTCGTCGAGCGCGTTGTCGTCCTTGATGTAGCGCTCCTTCTTGCCCTTCTTGAGCTTGTAGAGCGGCGGCTGGGCGATGTAGAGGTGGCCGCCGGTGACGAGCTGGGTCATCTGGCGCCAGAAGAAGGTCAGCAGCAGGGTGCGGATGTGGGAGCCGTCCACATCGGCGTCGGTCATGATGATGATGCGGTGGTAGCGCAGCTTCTCGGCGGTGAACTCCGGGCCGATGCCCGTGCCCAGGGCCGAGATCATCGTCCGGATCTCCTCGTTGGAGAGCATGCGGTCGAAGCGGGCCTTCTCGACGTTCAAGATCTTGCCGCGCAGGGGCAGGATGGCCTGGGTGCGGCGGTCGCGGCCCTGCTTGGCCGAGCCGCCGGCCGAGTTGCCCTCGACCAGGTACAGCTCGCAGCGGGTCGGGTCCTTCTCCTGGCAGTCGGCGAGCTTGCCGGGCAGGTCGCCGCCCTCGAGGGCCGACTTGCGGCGGGCGAGGTCGCGGGCCTTGCGGGCGGCCTCGCGGGCGCGGTTGGCCTCGATGGCCTTGCCGATGACGCTCTTGGCGGTCGAGGGGTTCTCGTCGAGGTAGGCCTCGAGGCGGTCGGCCACGATGGCCTCGACGATGCCCTTGACCTCGGAGTTGCCGAGCTTGCCCTTGGTCTGGCCCTCGAACTGGGGCTCGGGCACCCGGACGGTCACCACGCAGGTCATGCCCTCGCGGATGTCGTCGCCGGCGACGGTCTCGCCCTTGTTGGCCTTGAGCAGGCTGCGGGCGCTGGCGAAGCTGTTGACCGTGCGGGTCAGGGCCGACTTGAAGCCCGAGACGTGGGTGCCGCCGTCGATGGTGTTGATGTTGTTGACGAAGCTCAGGATGTTCTCGTTGTACGAGCTCGTCCACTGGATGGCGACCGCCACCTGGACCCCGTCCCGGGCACCCTGGATGTGGATGACGTCGGGGTGGATGGCCGTCCGGGCCTCGTTGAGGTGCTCGACGAAGCTGGCGAGGCCGCCCTCGTAGTGGAAGGCCTCGCGGCGCTCGTCGCGGCGGTCCTCGATGTGGATGCGGGCGCCGGGGTTCAGGAAGGCGAGCTCCTGGAGGCGCCGGGCGAGGATGTCGAAGGAGAAGGTCGTGGTCTCCTGGAAGATCTGGTCGTCCGGGAGGAACTGGACCCGGGTGCCGCGGCGCTCGCCCTGGTCGGCGATGGGGCTGAGGTCGCCGGTGGGGATGCCGCGGGCGTAGGACTGGCGCCAGTGGGAGCCGTCGCGCCAGACGTCGAGCTGGAGCCACTCGGAGAGGGCGTTGACACAGGAGACACCGACGCCGTGGAGGCCGCCGGAGACCTGGTAGGAGCCCTTCTTGAACTTGCCGCCGGCGCCGAGCACGGTCAGCGCAATCTCGGCGGCGGGCCGCCCCTCTTCGGGGTGGATGTCGACGGGGATGCCGCGGCCGTCGTCGGCGATGGAGATGGAGCCATCGTCGTGGAGCACGACGTCGATGCGGGAGCAGAAGCCGGCCATGGCCTCGTCCACGCTGTTGTCGACGACCTCGTAGACGCAGTGGTGGAGGCCGGCGGGGCCCGTCGAGCCGATGTACATCGAGGGCCGGGCCCGGACGTGCTCGAGGCCCTTGAGCACGCTGATCGACGAGGCGTCGTAGTCGCCGCTGACGGGGGGCGTGCCCTCGCCGTCGGTGGCGGGGTCGAGGGAGGGATCTGGCTGCATCGAGACTCTCGCGTCAGGCGGCGGGACCGTGGCACGCCGGGCCTGCGGGCCGAGCGGGGGCGCGGAGGCGGCAGGGGCACGGTCCGGGGAGCGCGGGGGGCGGTCCCGCCGGGAACGGGCGTCCGGGGGGACACCGCGGGCGGACGCCACGGGAGACACCGGGCGCCGCTGGAGCGCCGTGGTCGCCGGGCGGAGGGGCCACGGCGGGGCGCCGGAGGGACCCGTCTGCCTAACGGCTCGGACCCCGTTCGTCCACGCCCTCCACCCGCTCCACCCGGCCGTCGACAACCTGCATCAGCAGGGTGGAGTCAGCGGGAAGGGGGCCGAGCCAGGCCGGGTCGGTGGTCGTGAGCCAGACCTGGCTCTGGAGCTCGCCCAGCACGTCGATGAGGCGGCGCATGCGGCCCCGGTCGAGCTCGCTGGTGAGGTCGTCGAGCAGGAACAGCGGCGCCTCGCCCCGCTCCCGGGCGGCGACCAGCTCGGCGAGCTTGAGGGCGAGCACGAGCGAGCGGGCCTGGCCCTGGCTGGCGTAGTTGCGGGCCGGACGGCCGTCGAGGGCGATGTGGAGGTCGTCGCGGTGGGGGCCCACCAGCGACATGCCCCGGCGCAGCTCGTCGCCCCGCTTCTCGTGGAGGGCGCGGCGGATGGCCTCGGCGACCGCCGCCTCGTCCCGGGCGTCCTGGCCCAGGCCCCGGACCCGCAGGCCCACCGGTGCCGCGGTGCTGCCAGCGATGCGGGCGTGGAGGGCCTGGACGGGCCCGGTGAGCTCGTCGAGCACCCGCTGGCGGCTGCAGGCCAGCCGGGCCCCGAGCACGGCCAGGCGGGCGTTCCACGGCGCCAGGGCGGCGGCGCTGCCCCCGTCCCGGAGCAGGGCCGACTTCTGGGCCAGCACCCGCCGGTAGTCGCGCACGATGTCGAGGTGGCCCGGGCGGGCGGTGAAGGCGGCCCGGTCGAGGAAGCGGCGCCGCACGGCGGGCTCGGCCCGGACGAGGGCGGCGTCTTCGGGGCAGAAGAGGATGGCCCGCAGCACGGCGAACCAGTCGCCGAGGCCGCTCGGGCTGCGGCCGTCGAGGGCGAGGCTGCGGCTGCCGTCATCGAGCTCCCAGCGCAGCTCACGACGGCCGCTGATGCCCTCGACCTGGCCGATGAGCGCGGCCTTCTGCTCGCCGTGGCGCACGAGGCGCCGGGGCCGGTGCTCGCGGAAGCTGCGCAGGGTGCCCAGCATCCAGGCCGCCTCGAGCAGGTTCGTCTTGCCCTGGGCGTTGTCGCCGTGGAGCACGACGAAGCGCGCGTCGGTGTCGAGGCGGTCTTGGGCGAGGTTGCGCCAGCAGCGGAATTCGAGGGAGACCAGCCGCACGGGGCCTCAGGGGGCGACAGCGGTGCCGGGCGGCCGCTGCGGGGAGGGGGAACCGGCGGCCGCCCACCCCCGGAGGGGCAGGCGGAGCGGGCGCCGCGGAGGGCCGGCGCTCAGTCGAGGCGCATCGGCATGACGACGAAGAGGCAGTCGTCGCGGTCGGGCATGCGCACGAGGCAGGGGTCGAGGGCCTCGCCGAGCTCGAGCTGGAGCTTGTCGCTCCGGGTGGCTCCGAGCACGTCCTGGAAGTAGCGCACGTTGAAGCCCGTGAAGAGCGGCGCCCCCTCGAGGTCGGCGGGAATCTCTTCGCGAACGTCGCCAGCATCGATGTTCTGGGCCGTCAGCACGAGGCGGTCTTCCTCGAAGGCGAAGCGCACGGAGTGGTTGCGGTCGCTGGCCATGATGCCGACGCGCTTGAGGGCGCCGACGAGGGCGCCCCGGTCGAGCACGACCCGGCGCTTGAGGCCCTGGGGCAGGACCTGGCGGTAGGGCGGGAACTGGCCCTCGACCAGGCGCACCATCAGGGTGGTGTGCTCGGTGGTGAAGGTCGCCGAGCGGTCGCCGAAGGCCACCTGCCAGGCGGCCTCGTCGGCCTCGATGAACTTGCGGAGCTCGGCGAGGCCCTTGCGGGGCAGCAGCATGCTGCGGCCCATGGCGAACTCGCCCTCGTAGCGCGACTCGGACCAGCTCAGCCGCGAGCCGTCGGTCGTGACCAGGCGGAGGCGGGGCTCGCCCTGCTCGCCGGTGATCTCTTCGAGGTGGGCGCCGTTCAGGTCGAAGCGCGAGTCGTCGGTCGAGATGCTGAAGAGGGTCTCTTCAATCATGCGCCGGAGGTCGCCGCCCTTGACCGTGAGCGAGGACTGGTCGTCCCGGGAGGGAATCGGCGGGAACTCGTCGCCGGCCGTGCCGACGACGTTGAAGCGGGCCTTGCCGCAGACGATGGTGAGCCGGTTGCCCTTGCCCGTCGTGAGCTGGACCGTGGGCTCGGTGAGGGCCCGCACGATCTGGAAGAGGGTCGAGGCGTCGACCGAGAGCTCGCCCTCCTGCACCACCCGGGCGGGATGGTCGGCCACCAGGGTGTGGTGGAGGTCGGTGGCCGTGAGCCGCAGGTTGTCACCCCGGGCGCTCAGCAGCACATGCGACAGGATCTGGTTGGTGGTGCGGCGCTCGACGATGCCCTGGGCGCGGCCCAAGCCACGGATCAGTTCATCGCGCTGGATGTGGAGGTCCATTCCGGCTCCGAGGGGGGGAGGGTTCGCGGAGGGCGAGGGGTGGCGGGCGGCAGGGCCGGGCACGGGACCGGCGCCCCGAGCGGGACGCCCCACCGGCGGAGCCGCAGCGTAGCGGACCGGAGCCGATGGCGCCCTGGGCCTGGTGGCCCGAGCCCCGGGGCGGGGCGGCGTCCCCAGCGTGCGGTGCCTGACGGGGATCGATGGAAGAGAAGAATCTCAATTGGATCCGTCGTCCGTCACCGCCGGGGCTGTCGATAGTGCGGAAAACGCTCGCGATCAAGAGCAGTGGGAGATCATGCCGGTCGGCGGCGGCGGACGCGAGCGGGGAGCGCCCGGGGAGAGGCTGGGGACAACTCGGGGGTTTTCCCCAGGCCTGCGGGTGTCCCCGATCGGTCCCCAGCACGGTCCCCGGATCGATGCCCCCGGACGGGGACGGCGCCGGAGCCGCGGCGGCCGGATCTTGCGGGGATCCCGGGGCGGATCTTGCCGGGGCCGCGCGGGGCGGGCGGGCGCCGGGCGATCGATCGCGGGGCGCGCCGGCAAGATCGGCCGGGACCGGGGCGCGGGGCCGGCCGGGGGCGCCGCAGGGGGTCGGCCCGCCCCCGGCGGGCCGACCCCCCGGGGTCTCGCGGGGCCCGGGGGGGGGGGGGCCCCGGGGGGCGCGGGCCACGGGGCACGGGGGGGGGGGGGGCCCAGGGGGGGGGGCCCGTTGGTGGGGGGGAGGCCCGGGGGCCGGACCGGGGCGCTTGG
>CAXQUZ010000297.1:0-10614 GCA_964226865.1 Myxococcota bacterium
GGCCCCCAAGCCCCGCGCCACGGCGGCCCGCCCGGCGGGCAAGGCCATCGACCGCGAGGCCCTCAAGGGGCTGCGCATGGACCACAACACCGCCGACCTCCGGGGCCAGCGGGTCGAGGAGGCCCTCGACCAGATGGGCAGCTTCCTCGACCGCATGTCGCTCGAGAACCGCGACGTGGCCTTCATTCTCCACGGCCACGGCACGGGTGCCCTCAAGAAGGCCGTGCGGTCCTGGCTGCGCGCCAGCACCCTCATCGCGGCCTGGCGTCCCTGCGACCCCGGCGAGGGCGGCGACGCCTACACCATCGTCCGGCTGCCCTGAGCTCGGCGGCCGGCGACCAGACCGCACGGAAGCCCCGTACGCGCATACGGGGCTTCCGCGCGGCCCAGCCCCTCACTCCCCGGGGCCGAAGTCGTCGCAGCGGAAGCCCTCGGACCGGGGCACCTGGAGCGCCCGCCGCAGGTCGCGCAGGGCCGTGCGGATGCCCTCCTCGACGACGGGGTGGTAGAAGGGCATCTGGAGGGCCTCGCCGACGGTCAGGCCCTTCTGGATGCCCCAGGCGAGCAGGTGGGCGGTGTGTTCGACGTCGGGGCCGATCATCTCGGCGCCGGTGATGCGGCCCGTGCCGGCCTCGCCGTAGATGCGCACGTGGCCCTTGTTGCGGTTCATCACCCGGGCCCGGCCCTGGTTGCTGTAGGAGACCTGGCCCACCCGGTTGCTGCCACAGCTGTGGGCGGCCCAGGGCTCGCCGACCGTGGCGATCTGGGGGTCGGAGAAGACCACCCCGAGGGCCGTGCGCCGGGGGTGGGCGCCCAGCTCGGGCCAGCTCGCGGCGTTGGTGCCGGCGATGCGGCCCTCGTCGCTGGCCTCGTGGAGCAGGGGCCGGTCGCTGTTGACGTCGCCAGCGATGAAGACGTGGCTGCCCTCGACCTGCATGGTCATGGGGTCGTAGTCGACCCGGCCCCGGTCGGAGACGGTGACGCCGGTGTGTTCGAGGCCGATGTCGCGGATGTTGGCGTGGCGGCCGGAAGCGACGAGCACCCGGTCGTAGAGGGCGTCGTGCCGTGTGCCGTCCGGATCGGTGAAGACGACGCGTGCTCGGCCACTCTCGACCTCGCAGTGCACGTCGCGCACGTCGGTGTGGAGGTCGAGCTCCTCGCCGAAGATGCGCTCGGCATGGGCGCGCATCTGGGGGTCCTGCAGGGGACCGATGAGGCCCTGGACCCCGATGATGCGGGTGCGCACCCCGAGGCGGTGCAGGGCCTGGCCGAGCTCGAGGCCGATGACACCCGGCCCCACCACCAGCACGCTCTCGGGCAGGTCTTCGAGGTCGAAGAGGCCCTCGTTGTCCATCAGCAGCGCGCCCAGCGGCCGGTAGGGCGGCGGCACGAAGGGCCGGGAGCCCGTGGCGAGCACGAGGGTGGTGAAGCGCAGCTCGAGGAAGGGCTGGGTGCCCGCCCGGTCTTCGCTCACGACCAGGGTGTTGGGCCCCGTGACGCGGCCCCAGCCCTTGACCAGGCGGTCGGCCTCAAAGTGTTCGTCGATGCTCTCGAGCACGAAGCCCACGAAGCGGTCGCGCTCGCGCCGGACCCGCTCCATGACCTTGCGGGTGTCGACCGCGACGGTGGCCGAGAAGCCGAAGACGTCGCCCTGGCCGGCATGGTGGACGGCATCGGCAGCGGCGATGAGCAGCTTGCTCGGCATGCAGCCGACCCGGGCGCAGGTGGTGCCGTAGGGGCCGGGATCGATCATGAGGGCGGTCTTGCCCTCCTTCTCGGCAGCGCGGCGGGCGTTCAGGCCGGCGGTGCCGGCGCCCAGGATGGCGACATCTACGGTGCGGGACTGCATGGGACACTCGGGGGGCGGGGGTGGGCCGCGGGGATGCTGGCGACGGCGGCTGGTTACGCACCATCGGCCCTGCCCGCCAAGCTGCAAGGCCTGACCTGGCACAGCTTCGGGCCCACTCCTGGGGCCGCCGCGCCCGCCTCCGACCCGAGACCCCGCCATGGGACGCTTCTCTCTTCGCCCCTACCAGCGCGAGGCCATCGCCGCGGTGCTCGACCGGCGCCGGGCCGGGGTGCGCCGCATGGTCATCCACCTGCCCACCGGCGCGGGCAAGACGGTCATCTTCTCCGAGCTCGCCCGCATGGCCCGCCAGCCCGTGCTGGTGCTCGCCCACCGCTCCGAGCTGGTCCAGCAGGCCGCCGACAAGGTGCGCCGCGCCCTCGGCCCGGCGGGGGGCACGGTCACCATCGAGCAGGCCGGGGCGACGGCCGATCCCTCGGCCAAGGTGGTGGTCGCGAGCATCCGCAGCCTCCACGAGGATCGCCTCGCACGGCTGCTCTCCAGCCACCGCTTCGGGCTCGTGGTCTACGACGAGTGCCACCACGCCACGGCCGACGGCAACAAGGCCGTGCTGACCGGCCTCGGCGCCTTCGCCCCGGACTGGACGGGCACCCTGCTCGGCTTCACGGCCACCCCCGTGCGCGCCGACGGCGTGGGCCTCGACGAGGTCTTCGAGGAGCTGGTCTACACGCGCGGCATGCCCCAGATGATTGCGGACGGCTGGCTCGTGCCCCTGCGCGGCTTCCGCATCGCCACCGAGGCCAGCCTCCAGTCCGTGCGCCCCACCCGCGCCGATCTCGTGCTCGAAGAGCTGGCCGAGGCGATCGACATCGAGGACCGCAACGCCCTGGTCGCCCGCAGCATCCAGGAGCTCGCCCGCGACCGCCGCACCCTCGCCTTCTGCGTGACCGTCTCCCACGCCCGCCGCCTCGCGCTGGCCCTGCGCACGGTCGGCCTGGCCGCCGGCTACGTGCACGGCGAGATGCCCCAGGACGAGCGGGCCGCCGTGCTCGCTGCCTTTGCCGCGGGCCGGCTCCAGGTGCTCACCAACGTGGGCGTGCTCACCGAGGGCTTCGACGACCCCGGGGTGAGCTGCATCGCGATGGCCCGGCCGACCCGCTCCCAGGCCCTCTACGTCCAGTGCATCGGCCGCGGCACCCGCCTCTCCCCCGAGACCGGCAAGAGCGACTGCCTCGTGCTCGACTTCGCCGACGTCTCTGACCTCGAGCTGGTGACCCTGCCCGTGCTCTACGGCATGCCCACCCACCTCGACCTCGAGGGCATGGACGCCGAGGACGCCCGCCAGGAGTACAGCGGCGCCATGCAGCGCTGGGGCGACGCCCTGGAGCTGCCCCCCGAGGCCATCACCCTCCAGGAGATCAAGGACCGGGCGGCCTCCTTCGACCCCCTCTCCCAGGCCGTCCACCCCGACCTGCGGGCCATCTCGGCCAACGGCTGGGCCAGCCTCGGGCGCATGGGCCTCGTGCTCCACATCCTGCGCCGGGGCGACAAGATGACCCGCATCGAGGTGCTCGCCCGGGGCAAGCCGGGCCGCAAGGATCGCTGGCAGGTGGTCTGGGACGGGCGCAAGGTGGCGGCCTTCTCGAAGGTCGAGGCGGCGGTCGAAGCGGTCGACTTCGAGGTCGAGAAGAAGGGGCGCAAGTGGGCCGAGTCCGCCCGCGAGACGGCCGCCTGGCGCCGCTCCCCCGTGCCGCCCCAGCTTGCCCAAGACATCCGAACACAGGGCATTCCCGGCGACGCAAGAACCTGGCAGGACGCGCTCCAGCTGCTCAGCTTCGCCGCCCACCACCGCCCGAAGCGCCGGGCCCGCTGAAGGCGCCCACCCTTGCCGCCGGGCCCCGTCCCGGGCAGGCTGGGCCCATGTCCCCGCCCCGCTGTCTGGTGGTGGTCCTCTGGGCTGCCGCCTGTGCCTCCGACAAGGCCGAGCCCGACCGCCCGGGCCTCGACCTCGGCGCCCCCCAGGACTGCCCCCAGCCCGCGGCGGCCCCGAGCTGGCGCGATCACGCCCCGGACTGGGGCATTCCCGTGCCCGAAGACTGGGCCGAGGGCGCCGGCGGGGGCGCGACCGTGGCGGTGGCCGACTTCGACGGCGACGGGCGCCTCGATCTGGTCTTCGCCTTCGGCGACGAGGACGTGGGGGCCGTGCTGCTGCGCCAGGGCGAGGACGGCCGCTGGGACCCCACCCTGCTCGCGGGCCTCGAGCCGGACGCGCCGGTGGAGGCCCACGGCATGGGCCTGGGGGATCTCGACGGCGACGGCCTCCTCGATCTCACCCTCGCCGGTGAGGACCCGCTGCTGATGCAGAACATCGGTGGCGACTTCCAGGCCTGGCCCCTCGGGCGACGGCTGGAGGGACCGGCCCGGGAGCTGCTGCCCGCCGACATGGACGGCGACGGCGACCTCGACCTGGTGGCCGGCCTCTCGGATCCCGAGCCCGCCCGCTCCCCCGATCAGGTGCTCTGGAACACCGGCGACCCCTGGTCGGCGCTCGGGACCGACCGCAGCCTGCTCTCCGGGCCGGGGGCCACCGGCGAGAACTGGGACAGCATCGTCTGGGACGCTGATGACGACGGCGATCTCGACATCTACACGGTCAACGACAAGGGCAACGAGCGGGGGCCGAACGGCCTCTACAGCTGGACGGGCAGCGGCTTCGCCGAGGTCGCCGCCGACCGGGGGGCCGAGCTGCGGCTCGACGGCATGGGCGGGGCCCTGGGCGACGTGAACGGCGACGGCTGGGCCGATCTCTACGTGGGCGCTGTCGGCCGGGACGCCCTGCTGCTGGGCCAGGCGGACGGGCGCTTCGCCGACGGGGGCGCGGCCCTGGGCGCCGTGCCCGAGGGCCGGAGCGAGGCCGAGCGCACCTATGGCATGCCCTGGGGCACGGCCTTCTGGGATGCCGACAACGATGGCCTGACCGACATCCTCGTGGCCGAGGGCGACTTCGGTCCCGACGACCTCGCCCGCCTCGGCCGCAGCGCCCTGCCCCAGTCCCTGCGGCTGATGCACCAAGAGAGCGCCGACGACTTCGAGGACGAGACCGACGCGTGGCTGGCGGCGGGCCCGGGCCACTGGCGGGGCGTCGTGCCCGTCGATCTGAACGGCGACGGGGTGCTCGACGTGGTCGCCACCCGCTGGGGTGCCGCGCCGGCGATCTTCCTGTCGGAGGGCTGCACGGCGGCGGGCTGGCTCGCGGTCGCGGCCCCCGTCGGCAGCGTGGTCGAGCTCGAGGTCGCGGGCACCCTCCGGCGGGCCTGGGTGACCGCCGACACCGGCTACGGCGCGGCCCGGGAGCCCCATGTGTGGTTCGGCCTCGGCCCGGAGCGTGCCGTCGACGCCCTGCGGGTGCGCCTGCCCCACGGGACCACGGTCGAGGAGGGGCCCCTGGCCGCCCGGCGCTGGGTGCGGGTGGTCGCGGACTGAAGCGGCTCAGCGGCTGCCGATCACCGCCAGCGAGAGCACGTCCCCCCCGCCGTCCACGGTGAGCGTGTGGGCGGCCGCGGGGTCGACCTCCAGGCCCGTGGGCAGGGCGTCCGCCGCGAGCTGGCCGTCCACCGAGAGCTGGGCGCTGAACGACAGCGCCGGATCCGCCGCGCCGTCCACCGAGAGGGCCGGCGCCGCCGTGCCGCCCCGGCCCCCGACCCGAGCCCCGTCCACGAAGACGATGTCGTGATCGTTATGCCACACGGTGGTCTCGACGAGGAGGCGGCCGCTGCCGTCGAGCCGGTGGCCCCCGAGGTCGAGCCGGAGCGCGCCGGCGCCGTCGTGGGCAAAGCGGCCCTGGCCCTCGGCCCCGTCGCCGTCCGGGAGGCAGGGGCGCCAGCCGAGCTCGAGGGTGCCCGCCGTGCCCGTGGCCGACGCGTCGAGGCCCAGCGGCGCGCCCGTCACCCCGTCCACCACCACATCGAGCACGATCGCGACCACCCCACAGCCGGGCCCCGTGTCGGCCGCGGGGCCCGTGTCGCGGGCGGCCACCGGCGGGATCTTGGTGCCCGTGCCACAGGCGCCGAGCAGAGCCGCCGCCCCGAGCGCAGGCAGGCAGCGGGCGGCCGCGGTCTGGACGCGGGACAGGCTCATGGGCGCTCCTTCATCAGCACCAGCGCCAGGGCCGCCCCCAGCAGCAGGGCGCCGCCGGCCAGCACCGCAGGCCCGGGCACTGTGGCAAAGACCACCAGATCGATCAACACACCGAAGAGGGGGGTGGCGTGGCTGGCGGCGGCTACCGGCGCCACCCGGTCGAGCTGGTAGGCCCGGCTGATGAGGTTCTGGAACAGGGCCGCGCCGGCCCCCACCGCGAGCAGCCAGGGCAGCACCCCCGGCGGCGGCAGAGACGGCAGCCCGCCGGCAGAGAGGGCCAGGGCCCCGAAGGCGGCCACCGACACGAAAGCCTGGAACCAGAAGACCACGGTCTGGGAGTCTTCGGTCGCCCCGAGGCGGCGCAGGCAGAGGTGGGCCAGGGCCGCCGTGAGCACCGCCCCGAGGGCCCAGAGCCCCGCCGTGTTGCCGACCGCGAGCGAGGGCCCGCGCAGCAGCCCACAGCCGAGGATGCCGGCGGCGCTCACCGCCCAGATGCGCCGATCGCTGCGCTCGGTGGCACCGAGCAGCACCGGCGCGAGCAGGGCCAGGGCGACGGGCTGGAGGCGCCCGATGAGGGTGAGATCGGCGACCGGCAGCCCCTTGGCGGCCGTGAAGTAGCAGAGCATGGCGGCGAGGCCGAGCACCGAGCGGGCGGCCATCCACGGCCGGTTGTGGATGCGCCAGCGCCCCCGGGGCACGACCAGGGCGCAGAGGGGCACGCTCAGCAGCCCGCGCCAGGCCACCACCTCGACCGCCGAGACCTCGGCCCGGGCGATCTTCACGGCGCTCACCATGAGGGCGAAGCAGAGCCCCGCCGCCAGCATCAGCAGCGGCCCCAGGCGCAGCCCCCAGATCCGGGGCACGGGCGCTGCCGGGTCGCTCATGCCGGCCCCGGCAGGGAGCCAGAAGCCCCGAGAACGGCCGCCAACAGACCGCTCTCAACCAAACCCATCAAGATGCAGCGTGGGCCTGGAAGAGCGCCTCGACCGCGGCCCGGCCCTTGAAGCCGGCCTCGACGTGGACGATCTCGCCGTTCTTGACGACGGCCAGGGTCGGGATGGAGCGCACGCCGAAGGCCTGGGACAGGGCGCCCTGCTCGTCGACGTTGACCTTGCCCACGCGCATCTTGCCGTCGAAGGCCTCGGCGAGCTCGTCGAGGATGGGGCCGATGGCCTTGCAGGGGCCGCACCAGGTGGCCCAGAAGTCGACGAGCACGGGCAGCTCGGAGCCGACCACGTCGGACTGGAAGTTCTCGATGGTGACGACGAAGGGGGCGGACATGGCGGCCTCGCATGCAGGGGAAGCGGCACGGCGGCCCGTGCACGCGCTCCGACCTATTCCGGTGGGGGCCGCTGGCGAGTGTGCCCGGTCAGCCGGCGGCCAGGGCCTGCTGGGGGGGCTACCCTGGAGCGCCCGGGGACGCGGTCTCCGGGGCACCGTCCGGAGGTGACCATGCCCGCACCCACCGCCCTGCCCTCTCGCGAGCGGGCCGACGAAGACGCCTTCGTCGCCGCCTGGCGCGCGGCCGATCCGCCGGAGGGCCTCGACGCCGTGGTCGAGGCGGCCATCGACGCCCGCCGCCCGATGCTGGCGGCCCGGCTCGTGGGCCTGCTGCCCCCCGCCGAGGACGAGGAGCCGGCCGTGCGCCGGGCCCGGGCCGCGGCCGGCATGCTGCTGCGATCGCGGTCCGAGCCGGATCCCGCCCTGATCGAGGCCTTCACCCTCGAGTGGCGCCGCAGCCGGCGGGTCTTCATGGATCGGGTGCGGCGGCGCCACCGGGCCCGGGCCGGCCAGACCCGCCCCCGCCAGCCGCGCCGCCGCTGAGGCCGGGCCACGGGCAGACCGCCCGGCGGCAACACGCTACGGGGGGCCTCCTCCCGCTCCCCAGGGGTGCTGCACGATGGACGACGCCCGCTCTTCGCGCTCCGCCGCCGCGGCCCTCCGCGACAGCCTGCCGTCCATGGTGCTCGAGATCCACCGCGACGGGCGGCTGCTCGGGCGTTGGTCCCTCGACGAGGGGCCCCTCGAGCTCCAGATGAAGGAGGGCCGCGGCGGCCGCACCGTGGCCACCTTCACCGCCCGGGCCGGCGAGCCCGGCGCGGCCCCCGCCCCGGCTCCGGTCGCCCCGGCCGCCCCCGCCCCTGCTCCGGCACCGCCCGAGCCCGCGCCGCCCCCCGCGGCCGCGCCGTCCACCCCCCGGCCCCGGCGGCCGCCGACGGTGCGCAAGGTGGTCCGCCCCCGCAGGTCTGCCCCGGCCCCCGCTCCTGCGCCGGCTCCTGCGCCGCCCCCCGTCGCCGATGCCCTGCCCGCCGGCAGCCTCGACGAGGCCCCGGTGGCGCCGCTCGAGCGCGAGCTGGGCGACGACCTGACGATGCCCCTGCCCGAGCTCACCGGCTCGCTGCCCTCGATGAGCCTGCCCGAGCCCGAGACCGAGACCGACGAGCTGCCGGCCCGCAAGCCGGCCCTCGGCCCCGTGCCCAACCTCGCCAAGCTGGGCCAGGTGCCGCCGCTCGGACCGGTCGACGAAGAGACCTTCCACGACGAGCAATTCGACCTCGACGGGCTGCTCGAAGAAGAGCGCGAGGTCTCCCAGACCGCCCCCTCGGGCCTCACCCGGGCCCTCGTCGACATCGCCGAGCCCACGGTGGGCGCCGCGCTGGTCGAGGAGCGGGTGGTGCGCCCGGCCGAGGTCTGGACCCGCAGCAACAACGCCTGGCGCAGCGCTGGCCAGCTGCTGCCCGGGCGCAAGGCCACCTCCCGGGGCGGCTGGGTCCAGCTCTGCGAAGACGGCAGCCTCGAGGTCGACTGCGGGCGCGAGCTCGCCGGCACGGCCACGCTGATGGACGGCCGCAGCTTCGAGCTGGACGGGGCCCAAGGGGTCCGCCAGCTGCCCGCCGGGGCCGCCGTCATCCTCCGGGCCGGCACCCACGGCCTCTACGTGCGCTCGGAGCCGCTCGAGGGCGAGGCCCCGGGCGGGGGGCACCGCTGAGTGCTGCGCTTCGATGACGACCACCGCACCCTCGAGCTGGGGGTGCCCGACCTGATCGACGCCGGTCCGCCCGCCGGCCACCTGCGCCTCCAGGTCGCCTGGTCGGCCCGCACCCGCATGCGCGCCGGCCAGGCCGCCCACACCGACTGGCAGGCCAAGCGGGCCGACGAGAGCGCGGCCTTCCAGCGCGAGGTGTCGATCAAGCACCGCATGGTGGTGCGCGGCTGGGAGGTCACCATCCAGGGCCGCATGGACGGCCTCACCGAAGAGGGCGATCACCTCGTGGTCGAGGAGCTGAAGTCCTCCACCTTGCCCGCCGAGCGGCTCCAGTCCCTGGTGGTCGAGGACGTGCACGCCTGGGCGCTCCAGCTGCGCCTCTACCTGTGGTTCCTGGCCAGCCAGGGGCGGCCCGCTGTGGGCCGGCTGGTCGTGGTCTCGCTGCACGACGGGGCCCGGCGGGTGCTCCAGGTCGACGCCGACCCCGACATCGCCGACTGGGTCGGCGCCCAGCTCGACTGGCTGCTGCTCGACCGGGAGGACCGCATCGCGTGGCGGGCCCGCCGCCGGGCCGCTCCCGTGCCCTTTCCCCACGCCGCCTGGCGCCGCGGCCAGGAGGCCCTGGCCAAGGACGCCGCCGACGCGCTGCGCCGGGGCCGCCACCTGCTGCTCGGCGCGCCCACGGGCTACGGCAAGACGGCCGCGGCCCTCCACGCCGCCCTGACGGTCGCCCGCGACACCGGCCAGCGCGTCTTCTTCGCCACCGCCCGCACCACCCAGCAGGCCATGGCCGCCCGCACCGTCACGGCCATGGCCGCGGCCGGGCTGCCCATCCGGGCGGTCGCCATCCGGGCCCGCGAGAAGATCTGCCTCAACGAGGTGGTCGCCTGCCGGCCCGACTGCTGCCCCTACGCCGACCGCTACCACGACAAGGTCGCCCGGGGGGATCTGCTCGACCAGCTCTGGGGCGAGCACATGGGCACCCCCGCCGTCGACGCCATCGTCGACACGGCCCGGGACCACGTCGCCTGCCCCTTCGCCCTGACCCTCGACCTCGTCGGCCGGGCCGACCTGGTCATCGGTGACCTCAACTACGTCTTCGACCCCAGCGTGCGCCTCGCCGAGCTCAGCGACGACCTCAGCCAGTGGATCGTGGTCGTCGACGAGGCCCACAACCTGCCCGAGCGGGCCATCGGCTACGGCTCGCCCGAGCTGCGCCTCGTGGTCGCGGACGGGGCCGCCGACGCCCTGCGCACGGGCCCCCTCGCCACCCGGGCCGGCCCCTTTGCCGCCGTGGCCGAAGACCTCGCCGAGTGGCTGCGGGCCGGGGTCGCCACCGTGTCACGCCAGGCCCGGGACGGCGAGGAGTCGGGCCCCGTCGACGAGGTGGTCGACCGCCGCCACTTCGCCGACATCGCCGCCCGCTTCGAGGCCCTGGCGCTCGACTATGCCCTGCTCAAGGCCGAACAGAACCCCTTTGGCGAGGGGGCGGCCGACCTGTGGCTGGACTGCGCCCGGGCGGTCTCGCGGATGCGCAGCGCCCTGCTCCGCGCCGGCGACGAGACCGTGGCCATCTGGCGCCGGGGCCGCGGGCGCCGCCGGACCTCCCCCGCCCGCAGCTCGGGCCAGCTCGCCCTGCTGCGCCCGGCCAGCGCCGCCCCCGACCCCTTCGACCCGGCGGGCC
>CAXQUZ010000298.1:0-8841 GCA_964226865.1 Myxococcota bacterium
CGGGACAGGACCGGGGCGAGGGGACGGCGGGGCCTGGGCGGGGTCCGGGGGGCGGGGGGCGCGCTCTGCGCCACGGGAAGGCGGGGCTGGCGAGCACGAGGCCGACGGCGGTGGCCCGATCGGGCGCGTCGGCGAGGGCCTGGGCGAGGGCGGGGCTGTGGGCGCTGCCGAGGATGTCGGCGGCCCAGGCGGCCGGATCGGGCACGCCGCGGTGGCCGAAGCGCCCGGCCCAGGCCGCGAGCTCGACCCGGCGCAGGAGCTGATCCGGCCCGGCCCAGGCCTCGGCCGTGTCGGGCCAGCCGGCCGGAGAGGGGGGCAGCAGGTCGGGCTGGCCCAGGGGGCGAGCTTGGCTGGCGAGGCGGTGGGCCCAGTCCTGGCCGGCGCCGTCGCCGGTGAGGGGCACCCCGCTGCGGGGACGCTCCCCCAGCGCGAGCGCCCGGCCCGTGGCGATGATCAGCTCCTGGGGGGTGCGCAGCTTTCGGGCCGCCGGCGCGGCCATGGCGGCCCAGGCGGCGTCGCTGTCGACCAGGGCCTGCTGGACGGCCCCGAGCTCGCCGCCGCTGTCGCGCCAGGCCTGGGCCAGCGCGTCGACCACCGCCGGCGGCGGCTGGTCGGCCACGAAGTGCACGGCCAGCTTGTGGGCGAGGTGGCGGGCGGTGCTCGGGTGGGCGGCGAGGCGGTCGAGCACGGCGGCCAGCTCGTCGGCGCCCGCGGCGGGCTGGACCGTGCCGAGCACGGTCTTCGGCCCGGGCTCGTGGCGCTGGGGCGCGAAGCGGGTCGCCGTGGCGGGCAGGGCGCCCCCGAGGCGCGCGACCCGCGCGGGGCTGGGCGGCACGGCGGTCCAGCCCGTGAGCACGGCGGCGAGGGCCTCGACGTCGGCCTGGCCGTAGCCCCCGTCCACCCCGAGGGTGTGCAGCTCGAGCACCTCCCGGGCCAGGTTCTCGTTGAGGCCCCGGCCCTTGCGCCGCCCCGCCGTGCTGTGGGGGCCGATGGACCGGTCCTGGTCGAGGTAGACGAGCATCGCCGGGTGGGTCACGGCGGCCTGGAGCATGTCGGCGAAGCGGCCGTGGACGTGGGGCCGGACCGCCTCGCGCTCGAAGGCCCCGGCGATGGGCTCGATGCGCGACTTCTTCGCCGAGACGGCGAAGTGGCGGCACCAGAAGCGCGTCCAGCGCTCGCGGAAGGGCAGGGCGGTGCGCACCCCGAGGGCGCAGCGGGCGGCCGCCTCGCGCTGGACGATGCGGCGGATGTAGGACTGGGTGGCCTTGTGCTGGGGATCGGTGTCGCGGGCCCGCTGGGCGAGGGCATCGGCCCAGAGCTGGACCCCGCTGGGCAGGGCCTCCAGCTCGGCGGCGGCGGGATCCCGGGCCGTCTGCTGGGCCCGCAGCCAGCCCCGGGGATCCCCGCCCACCCGGGCGCGCTCGCCGGGCTGGGGACCGAGCCCGAAGCGCACCAGGGCCAGATCTGTGTGCTGTCGGTCAAGCCTCGCCACCGCGCCTCCTCGGGCTGCCCCCCCATTCGAGCCCGCTGCAGCGCGGTCCGCAAGCGTCGGCCGAGATCCCCCCTTGCACGCCATGGCTCCCGGACGATTGACAGAGACAACCGGTGGGTAATGAACGAGTGACCGGCAGCACCGGAGGGCCCACGACCGCGGCCCTCTCTGCCCTGCGCGGCGCTCCGTTGCCGGCCGTCTTCCGCATCCACCATCCCATGAAGGAGTCTTCCATGGCCTTCGAGCTTCCGGCCCTCCCCTACGCCCAGAACGCCCTCGAGCCCCACATCTCGGCCGAGACCATCAGCTTCCACTACGGCAAGCACCACAACGGCTACGTCGGCAAGCTCAACGCCGCCGTCGCCGCCGACGCCGGTCTCCAGGGCAAGACCCTCGAGGAGCTCGTGAAGTCCACCTCTGGCGGTGTCTTCAACAACGCGGCCCAGGTCTGGAACCACACCTTCTACTGGAACAGCATGAGCCCCAGCGGCGGTGGCGCCCCCACCGGCGCCCTCGCGGCCGCCATCGACGCCGCCTTCGGCTCCTTCGACGCCTTCAAGGCCGCCTTCTCCAAGGCCGCCGGCGGCCAGTTCGGCAGCGGCTGGGCCTGGCTGGTGAAGAACAGCGACGGCTCGCTGGCCATCACCACCACCAGCAACGCCGGCACCCCCCTCACCGAGGACGGCGTCACCCCCATCCTCACCTGCGATGTGTGGGAGCACGCCTACTACGTCGACTACCGCAACGGCCGCGGCACCTACGTCGACGCCTGGTGGAACCTCGTCAACTGGGACTTCGCCGCCGCCAACTTCGGCGCGTGATCCCCGATGCCCGCTGCGGTCATCCTCGGCAGCGCCTTCGCGGCCCATGAGGGCCTCAGCGGGCTCGTCCCCACGACCGTCCCGACCCGCTTCGGGACGGTCGTGGTCCACCGCCACCCCCCCACGGGTGGCGTCGTCGTGTTCCGGCACGGCCTGCCCCACCGGTGGCTGCCCCACCAGATCCCCTGGCGCGCCCACGCCCTCGCGCTCCAGGCCCTCGGGGTCCACGCCCTGCTCGTGACCAGCAGCGTCGGCGTGCTCGACCCGGCCGTGCCCCAGTTCGTGCCCCACGCCGTGGGCGAGCTGCTCATGGTCGACAACCGGCTGCCCGACGGCAGCCCGTGCACCGTCTGGCCCACGCCCCACCCCGACCAGGGCCATCTCTTGCTCCAAGATGGTCTGTTCAACGTCGTTCTCGAAGAATGGCTGCGCAGCCAGGTCGCCCTGCCGCCGGCCCGCCTGACCTTTGCCTACGTGCCCGGGCCGCGCACGAAGACCGCCGGCGAGAACGCCCTCGTGCGGGCCGGCGGCGCCCAGGTCAACTCGATGAGCCTGGGGCCGGAGGTCGTGCTGGCCAACGAGCTCGAGATCCCCACCATCGCCGTGGTCGCGGGCCACAAGGCCAGCCGCGGCGAGAGCGGCGGCACCCGCGCCGCCATCGCGGCCTCCCTCGACCGGGCGCGGGACGAGACCCTGGCCCTCGTGGCCACCTTCCTGGCCGGGGCCCCGGCCGTGCCCTTCGGCAACGTGCTCTACCGCTTCGGTGGGGCGTGAGGCCGGCCGAGGCCCGGGTGCGGGTGGCGCGGCTGCTCGGGCGGCCCGTGGCGGCGGCGACGCGGCTCTCGGGCGGGCTGCTCAACGATGTCTTCCGGGTGGTGCTGGCCGACGACGGCAGCACCGTGGTGGCCAAGCACGCGCCGCCCTTCGTGGCCGCCGCCCCCGACATCCCCCTCGATCCCCACCGGGCCACGGTCGAGGCCCGGGCGCTGGCGGCGGTGGGGCCCCCCTGGGTGCCGCGGCTGCTGGCCCAGGCCCGGGGCTTTCTGGTCATGGAAGACCTGGGCCCGCTGCCCCACCTCGGGCGCTGGCTGGCCGGCGGGGGCGACCCGGCCGTGCTCGACGCCCTGGGGGCCTGGCTGGCCCGCCACCACGCCCGCCCGGCGCCGGCCCTCGACAACGGCGGCGTGCAGCAGACCCGCCATGCCGTGCAGCACAGCAAGGTCGGCGGGTGGCTGGCCGCCGCCCGGGTGGCCGACGCCGAGGCGCTCGGGGCCCGGGTGGCGGCCCTCGGCGCGGCCTGGCTGGCCCCGGGCCCGGCCTTCCTCATGGGCGATCTGTGGCCGCCATCGGTGCTGGTCCGCCCGGAGGGCGCGCTGCGGATCATCGACTGGGAGCTGGCCGTGCGCGGCTGGCCCGCCCAAGACCTGGGCCACCTCACGGCCCACCTCTGGCTCGGCGCCCGGCTGGACGGTCTGGCCCCGGGGCTCCACCGGCGCTTCCTCGCCGCCTACGGTCCCGTCTCGGCAGCGGCCACCGCCGCGCTCTGGACCCACGCAGGCGCCGAGATCCTGGCCCGCACGGTGGGGGCCTTCGCCCGGCCCGGCCTCGACGCGGCGGCGCGCGCGCAGCTCGTGGCCGACGCGGCCCACATGATCCGGGCGGGCGCGGCGCCGGGCGGCAGCTAGGCCCCCGCAGGGCCGGGCGGGGCCTCAGTCGCGGCGGCGCAGGCCCAGGCCGAAGAGCCCGAAGACGAGCACCCCGGCGGCGCCCCCCTCACAGCCCCAGCCCCCCGTCTCGCCGGCCAGCTCGGCGACGCCCTGGCCGCCGTAGGTGCCGTCGTCGACGGTGGTGGCCGTGTCGTTGCCGGCGTCGGTGCCGGTGTCGTCGCCGGTCTCGGTGCTGCCCTCGCTCGTGTCGCCGCTGTCGCCCGTGTCGGCGGCGTGGGCCACGGAGGCGCCGGCGCCCACGGAGAGGGCGAGGCCGAGGGCAAGAGCGAAGGCGGACGGACGCATGGACGGACTCCGGGACGTGGGCGGCACCCTATCGCACCGCCGGAGGGGAGGCGACGGGCTCTTCCCGCCGCCGCAGCAGCCCGAGCACGGCGAGGCCCGCGAGCAGTCCCCCCGCGGCGCCGCTGGCCGTCGCGCAGCCGTCCGACTTGGTGTCGGTCTCGGTGCCCGTGGCCGCGTCGCCCGTGCCGGTGTCGGCCGTGCCCTCGTCGCTCTCTCCGTCGGTGCTGCCGTCGTCGCCGTCCTCCCCGCCGTCGGTCTCGCCGCCGTCGGTGCCCGTGCCGCCGTCGTCCCCGCTGCCGCCGTCGTCGCCCGTGCCGCCGTCGTCCCCGGTGCCGCCGTCGTCCGGATCGGCCAGCACGGTCTCGACCCAGCCGAGGGTGTCGGCGGCGATGTAGCGGTCGCCCACGGCGTCCTTCCAGCCGTCCTCGGTGGGGTCGGCGGCCGCCTCGTCCTTGAGCAGCTGGCCCGTCACCGGGCTCGCGTAGAGCAGGTCGAGGTGGGAGAGGTTGCGGGTCTCTGCGGCCACCACCGCCGCCCCGCGGGCCGTGAGCGCCTCGGACATGAGCGCGCTGTCGACGAAGAGCACCCCGTCGCTGGGGCCGCTGATCTCGCCGAAGAGCAGCTTGCCCTGGGTGAGGCCCTGGATCTCGGCCTCGGTGACGCCGAAGGCCACCCAGGCGTTGCCGACGAGGGTGGCCACGAACTCGGCCCAGAGGTCGGTGCCCATGGTGGAGAGGTCGATGAGCGCCTCGCCGAAGGTGAGGGCCAGGAAGTCCTCGGCGCCGTTGGGCATCAGCGGGTTCTCGCCCGCGAGCAGGAAGAGCTCGACCCCGGGGTCGACGCCCAGCCGCTGGAGGCTGCCGAGAACATCGTCGCCCTCGGCAATGGCGGCGTCGATGCCCGACGAGTCGCTGTAGAAGCCGATGCCGCCGTGGTAGGTCGTGTACCAGTCCTGCTGGAGGCTGTAGGGCCCGAGCCAGGGCTGCTCGCCGGGCAGATCGTAGACGTCGTCCCAGCGGGCCAGCAGCTGGCGCTGGCCGGGGAAGAGGTCGCCCTCGGCGGCGAAGAAGTCCTGGGCCGAGAGGTCGGTGGCGAGCCACCAGACCGCCGAGCCGGAGGGGTAGTAGGTCTCCCAGGAGCTCGGCGAGAAGGCCGTGTCGGCGTCGAGGGCCGTGTAGTTGCCGCCGGGCCAGCGGTAGCTCGTGTCGACCCCGCCGAGGGGGGTGGCGATGAAGACCGCCCGCCGCACGTCGCCCTGGTAGGGGGTGCCGACGCTCTGGTAGTCGTCGCGGCCCCAGTCGGCCTCGGCCGTGTGGCTCAGGTAGACCGCCGTGGCGATGCCGCCCTTGCTGTGGGAGACGACGTCGACCTGCGCGGCGCCCGTGCGCGCCTTGATGCGGGCGATGGCGTTGGCGACCTGCTCGGCGTGGCGGAAGACGTCGCCGTGGGGGTGGGCGAAGGTCAGCGCGTAGACCGGGCGGCCTGCGGCGTCCATGCGGGCGGCCATCGTGACGAAGCCGCGGCTCGCGTTGTCGCCGGCGCCGGGCACGAAGAGGATGGGGGTGCCGGTGGCGGTCTCGGCCGAGGGCCCGACATGCAGCAGGAAGTCGGCGCTGTGGGGGCGGTCGTCCTCGAAGCAGTCGGCGATGAAGGGCGCCCACTTGCTCCCCGCGGGCCAGGCGAGGCCGGTGTTGAACTCCTCCTGGACGAAGAGGGTGCGGTCGCCGTCGCTGTGGCGCTCGATGGCGCTCCACAGCCGGATGCTGCCGTCGATGGTGTGGGTCTCGTCCCCCGTGTAGACCGCCGCGGGGGCGGTCGGGTCGAAGTCGGCGGTGGCGAGCGCGCTCGGGAGCGCGAGGGCGAGGAGCAGCGTCATCGGTTCACCGGGGGGCAGCGGGAAGGGAGGTCGGGGTGCGGGGCGCGGTGGCGGCCAGGAACTCGGCCACGGCCGCGTTGAAGCCGGCCGGGTCGTCGTGGTGCACAGTGTGGCCCGCCCGGGGCAACATCACCAGCTTGACGTCGGGGATGGCCGCCGCGCCGGCCTTGGCGATGGCCGCCGTGCGCCCGCCCGTGAACAGCGCGTTGGGGATCATGCGGTCGTCGGTGCCGAAGACGAGCAGGGTCGGCATCCCGAGCTCGTCGAGGCGGTGGGCGACGGGGTGGTCGATCATGCCCGCGATGCTGCGCGAGACGGCGACGCTGGTGGCGGCGAAGGCCTCGGTGCCCGCCATGCGCACCCGCTCCTCGAGCAGCCGCTCGACGCCGGCGTCGGTGCGGTTGAAGACCAGGTTCTCGAAGGTGGCCCGCAGATCTTGCTCGGAGGCGTGGGTGGCCCGCTCTTCGGTCCAGAAGGCCTTCATCCAGTCGCCGGCCCCGCGGTCGAAGGTCTCGATGCCCGCGGGCGCCGAGAGGATGAGCCGGTCGACGAGCTCGGGGTGTTCCAGGGCGGTCGTGATGGCGATCTGGCCACCCATGGAGTGGCCCACCAGCACGGCATTGTCGATGTCGAGGGACGCCAGCCAGGCCACCACCAGCTCGCTGTACCAGGGGGGCGTGTAGGGGGCGTCGGGCCGGCCCGACATGCCGTAGCCGGGCAGATCCAGGGCGAGCACCCGGCGGTCGTTGGCCAGCGCGGGCAGCTGGTGTTCCCAGAAGCCCATCGAGCTGGACAGGCCGTGGATCAGCACCAGCGGGGGCTCGTCGGCGCCCGGGCGGGTGCCGTAGCCCTTCCACGAGTCCATGTAGGCGACGTCGACCGCCAGCCCGTCGAGCGCCACCGTGGTGTGGTGGGCGGGCATGGGGGTCCACAGATCGGCGGGGGTGATGGGGGCCAGCTGGGAGTACTTGGGGGCACAGCCCGCGAGCATCGCGATCATGGCCTTCTGGAGCGGGTTCATGGGCATCGGGGCCCTCCGGTCGGTCGGCTCAGAAGAAGAGGTTCTGCATGCTCAGGATGACCGTCCACGGGTCGCCGGGCAGGGGCTTGCCGTCGGCCATGGGCACGTCGCTGTCGACCACCCGGGCGTAGGCCAGGGACAGGTCGCTGAACAGGAAGGGGTGCCAGGTCACCGTGGCGTTGCCCTCGGTGCCCATCGCCACGCCGTTGCCGTCCTGGGCCCAGCCGCCGCCGACCCGCAGGTTCAGCGTGTTCGGGATGGCGTCGTAGCCGATGGAGCCGGTCGTGCCGGCGAGGCCCTCGCCCCGGTTCGACAGGTCGAAGACCACGGGGGTCATGCGGTTGATGGACCGGGCATCGGGGAAGAGCAGGTAGCAGCCGCTCGTGGCGTAGATGGCGCCCACGACGCCGTACTGGTTGCCCGTCAGCAGCCCGGTGTAGGCGTCGCGGCCCGTGCCGTCGCGGCTCGCGGCCATGCCGCTCACCCGGATGACGCTGCCGCTGCCCGGGGCGTAGCGGGCGCGCAGCTCGGCATCGACCAGCCAGCCGCGCACGGGCACGTCGACCTGGTCCTTGACGTAGAGGGTGCCGACGTTGGCCACCGCCAGGGCCGTCGCGCCGAGGGGGCCCCGGTCGAGGCGGTGGTTCCAGGCCAGGTCGGCGCCGAGCCAGGCCACCTGGGCGTCGACCTCGGGGGCCACGTCCATGTTCGGGCCCTGGAAGCTGAGCCGGGGGCCGCCCTGGAGCTCGGAGAGGCCGCTGGTGGGGCCCGTGCCGAAGATGAGGTTCGAGCCGCGGCCCTTGGTGTTGTCGTCGAGGGCCCAGCCGTGGACCCCGAGCCACAGGGCCTGGGCGGGCTGGACGGCGAGGTCGACCATCATGAGGTTCGCGTCGTCGTCGATGGCCGAGCCGCCCTCCCAGGGCTTGTAGGCGCCCACCCGGTACTGCAGCCAGGTGCCCCAGTCGCTGGACTGGGTGCCGAAGGCGCTGACGCCGGCCATCTCGGTGCCGAAGAAGCGGATGCCGCCGCCGGAGCGGAACAGGTCGTCGGGGCGGGCCTTGGCCGGGTTGTGGACCGTGTCGCTGACGAACTGGAGCCCGGCGACCACCTCGAGCTCGTGGCCGGCCCAGGTCCGGGGCTTGTAGTTGGCGTGGAGGCGCCGGGTCTGGATGTTGACCTGGTCGGCGCCCATGCCGCCGCCGGTGTTGCCGCCGGTGGAGTAGGCCTGATCGCCCCAGCCGAAGTCGATCTCGAAGCCCGCGGTCAGCCCCAGGCGCCCGTCGTAGACCGGCGGCGCGTAGGTGAAGAAGGCGCTGAGCCGCTGCTCGACGAGGCCGGCGTTGCCCTGGTGCTCGTCGGGCTTGCCGTCATCGTCGAGGTCGAGGCCCTTGTCGGTGAGCACGGTCGTGAGGTTGGTGCCCCCGAGGCGCACGATGACCTGGCCGTCGAGCAGCGGGTTCGTGGGCACCACATTCGTGCGGATGGCGCGGGTCTGGAGCAGGGCGAGGAAGGTGAAGCCGTTGCCGGCCGGGCTCTTCTCGGGCTGGACCATCGCGGTGGAGGCGGCGGCCCGGGCCTCGGCCTCGGCCTTCTGCAGCTCGGCAGGGGGCGCGGCGAGG
>CAXQUZ010000299.1:0-5983 GCA_964226865.1 Myxococcota bacterium
GAGTTCAGACGTGTGCTCTTCCGATCTCTGCACCCTCGTCGGCCCCCGGGCGGACGCGGCGCGCATCCCCGGCATCGACGTGCAGGTGGGAGAAGGCGACGAGGTGGCCGTGGGCACGGCGGTGGCCCGGGTCTGGGACACGCCCGCCCACACCCGGGGCCACATCAGCCTGATCTTCGACGGGGCCGCCTTCGTGGGCGACACGCTCTTCGTCGCGGGCTGCGGACGGCTCTTCGAGGGCACCCCGGCCCAGATGTGGACCGCCATGCAGCGCTACGCGGCGCTCCCCGCCCACACCCGGCTCTACTGCGCCCACGAGTACACGCTCGCCAGCCTGCGCTTCGCCCGCCACCTCGAGCCCGAGAACCCGGATCTGGTGGCCGCCGAGACCCAGGCCAAGGCCGCCCGGGCGGCGGGGGTGCCCACCGTGCCCACGACCGTGGCGGCCGAGCGGCGCACGAACCCCTTCATGCGCGCCGACAGCCCGGAGGTCCGGGCGGCCGTGGGCATGCCGGCGGCCCCGGCGGCGGCCGTGCTGGGCGAGGTGCGCCGGCGCAAGGACGGCTTCAGGGGCTGAGCGCGCGCCCCCGGGGCCAACCAGAACACCTGTGCAGTGAACACCTGTACAGGATATGCGGGTGCCATGCCCCGCTACCTCCTGCTCCACCTGCCGGTCTTCCGCCTCGAGCGCTGCGGCTGGACGCCCGATCAGCTCGTCGTTCTCGCGGACGAAGAGAAGAACGCCCTGCGCGTCCAGGACCGCACGCCCGCGGCCCGGGATGCGGGCGTGCGGCCGGGCATGACCGTGGCCGAGGCCCGGGCCATCTGCCCTGCCCTCGAGGTCGAGCTGCGCCGGGCCGACGAGGAGGCGGCGGATCTGGCCGAGCTCAGCGCCCAGCTCCTGGCGGTCTCGCCCAACATCGCCCCCCTGCCCCCGGCCTCCCTCGTCGCCGAGATCAGCCGCTCGGCCAAGCTCTTCGCCACCGGCGACGACGACCCCGAAGCGGTCGTGCTCGCGCGCATGTGCCGGCGCCTCGCCCAGCTCGGCCACGAGGTGCGGGGGGTCGTGGCGGACGATCCCGCGACGGCCCTCGCCTGTGCCGCCTGGGGCGACACCAGCCGCATCCTGCCCCCGGGCTGCGGCGCGGCGGCCCTGGCGCCCCTGCCCCTCGCGGCCCTCCACCTGCCCTGGGCCGAGCACGACCTGCTCATCGGCCTGGGCATCCACACCGTCGGCCAGCTCGCGGCCCTGCCCGCCGCCAGCCTCGCCGGGCGGCTGGGGCCGGTGACCCGCGCCGCCCATGCCCTCGCCCGGGGCCGGGCCCTCACCCCCACCCTCCCGACGGTCAGCGCCCCGAGCCTGCTCGTGCTCACACAAGATCTGCCCGATCCCGTCGACGCCACCGAGGCCCTGCTCTTCGTCGTCAACGCGCTGCTCATCGATGCCGCGGGCCGCCTCTGCGCCCAGGGCGAGGCCGCCACCCGCCTGACCCTGCTCCTCCACCTCGACGGCGCCCCCACCCAGCAGCTCGCCCTGCGCCTCGGTGCCCCCACCCGGGCGCCGGACCGCATCCTGCGCCTGCTGCGGCTCCAGCTCGAGCGCTTCACCCTGCCCGCCCCGGTGGTGGGGGTGGCCGTCGAGCTCACCAACACGGTGCCCTTCGACGGCCGCCAGTCCAGCCTGCTGGGTCGCCACCGGGTCGACGACGCCCTGGCCGACGTCATCGCCCGGCTCCAGGATGCCCTCGGCAGCGCCGCCGTCGCCGTGCCCGCCCTGGTCGACAGCCACCGCCCCGAGGCGGCCTGGGCGGCCCGGCCCCTCGATCCGGTGGCCCTGGCGGGGCCGGTCCGGGGCCCGACCGGGACGGCGCCCCTCTCCACCCAAGATGCCCGCAGCGACGCCGTCTTGGCGGGTCTGGCCGAGGATCCGGCCGCCGAGTGGGAGGGCTGGCCCGCGGCGCCCCTGCCCCGGCGGCCCGCCCTGCTGCTGGCGGCGGCCCGGCCCCTCGACGTCCGGGCCGGCGGCTGGGGCCTGCCCGCGGCCCTCCACGTCGACGGCCGCTGGGTGGACGTGGTCGGGGTGGAGGGGCCCGAGCGCCGCCAGGGCGAGTGGTGGGCCCCCACCGACTTCGTGCGCGAGTACTGGACGGCCCGCCTCGCCGACGGACGCCGGGCCTGGCTCTACCGCGAGGCCGGCCACTGGCTGCTCCACGGCTGGTGGGACGGGGCGGCGGCCCGATGAGCGGGGCCGCCGGTGCCGGGGAGGCGCCCGCCTATGCCGAGCTGCTCTGCCGCAGCTCCTTCTCCTTCCACGAGGGCGCCAGCACCCCCGAGGAGCTGGTGGACCGGGCCGCCGCGCTCGGGCTCCCGGCCCTGGCCCTCACGGATCGGGACGGGGTGCACGGGCTGCCCCGGGCCTGGCGGCGCATCCAAGAGCTGCGCCAGAGCGACGATCCCGCCCTGCGCGCGCGCTGCCCCCAGCTCGTCTCGGGGGCACGCATCACCGTCGACAGCGGCCCGGGCGCCGTGCTGCTGGTGCACGACAGCGCCGGCTGGGCGCGGCTCTGCCGGCTGCTCACGGCGGCCCGCTGCGCCGGCGGCCTCGACGGGGATCCCGCGGCCGCCCCCCACGGCCGGGCGGGCCTGCGCAAGGGCCGGGCCCGGCTGCCCCTGTCGGCCGTGCTCGAGGCGGGGGCTGCCGGCGGCCTCGACATCCTCATCCTCGACAGCTGGGAGCCCTTCTCGGCCCGCCGGGTGGCCGAGGCCTTCGGCCCGCGGGCGTCGGTGGTGCTGCGGCGGCGGCTCGACGGCCACGACGCGGCCCGCGAGGCGGCGGCCACCGCCCTCGCCCGGCGCGCCGGCCTGCCCCTGCTGGCCAGCAACGACGTGCTCTACCACGCCCCCGAGCGGCGGCGGCTGCACGATGTGCTGAGCTGCATCCGCCTGAAGTGCACGGTGGACGAGGCGGGACGGGCCCTCCAGCCCAACGCCGCCCGCCACCTCCGCAGCCACCGGGCCATGGCGGCGCTCTTCCGCAGCCACCCCGAGGCCCTCGCCCACAGCCTCCGGGTGGCCCGGCGCTGCACCTTCACCCTCGACCAGCTCGCCTACACCTACCCCCGCGAGCTCGTGCCCCCCGGCCACAGCCCGGCCTCGTGGCTGCGCCACCTCACCGAGGAGGGGCTGGCCTGGCGCTACCCGGGCGGGGTCTCGGCCCGGGTGCGCCGCCAGGTCGATCACGAGCTCGCCCTCATCGAGCGCCTCGACTTCCCCGCCTACTTCCTCACGGTCTGGGACACCGTCCGCTTTGCCCGTGAGCAGGGCATCCTCTGCCAGGGCCGGGGCAGCGCCGCAAACTCGGCGGTCTGCTTCGCCCTCGGCATCACCGCCGTCGATCCCGCGAGCTCGAGCCTGCTCTTCGAGCGCTTCATCTCGGAGGAGCGCGGCGAGCCCCCCGACATCGACGTCGACTTCGAGCACGAGCGGCGCGAGGAGGTCATCCAGTACGTCTACCGCAAGTACGGGCGCCACCGGGCGGCGATGGTCTGCAACATCATCACCTACCGCCGGCGCTCGGCCATCCGGGACGTGGGCAAGGCCCTCGGCCTCTCCCAAGACCAGCTCGACCAGCTCGCCGGCCAGGCCCAGTGGTTCGACAAGGCCGCGCCCTCCGAGACGGTCCCGGTGGAGGGCACCGCCCCTCGCCCGGCGCCGGCCCGGGCCCTGTCGTCCGCCCAGCTCCAGACCGCCGGGGTCGCCCCCGACGACCGGCGGGTGCTGCTGGCGATGGAGCTGGCCGAAGAGCTGCGCGGCCACCCCCGCCACCTCGGCCTCCACAGCGGCGGCTTCACCATCTCGGACGGCCCCCTGGTCGATCTGGTCCCCATCGAGCCCGCCTCCATGGAGAACCGCACGGTGCTCCAGTGGGACAAGGACGACATCGACACGGTCGGCTTCGTGAAGGTCGACCTGCTGGCCCTGGGCATGCTGACCTGTGTGCGCCGCTGCTTCGACCTCGTCCGGGCCCACTGGCAGCGCCCCCTGAGCCTCGCCAGTGTGCCGGCCGGCGACGACGCGGTCTACGACATGCTCTGCAAGGCCGACACGGTCGGGGTCTTCCAGATCGAGAGCCGGGCCCAGATGTCGATGCTGCCCCGGCTCAAGCCCCGGTGCTGGTACGACCTCGTGGTCGAGGTCTCCATCGTGCGGCCCGGCCCCATCCAGGGCGGCATGGTCCACCCCTACCTCAAGCGCCGGAACGGCGACGAGCCCATCACCTACGCCCACCCGGCCCTGCGGCCCATCCTCTCGCGCACGGCCGGGGTGCCCATCTTCCAGGAACAGGTGATGGCCATGGCCGTCGCGGTCGGGGGCTTCACCCCCGGCCAGGCCGACCAGCTCCGTCGGGCCATGGGCGCCTGGCGCAAGCGCGGCGGGCTCGATCCCCTCACCGACAAGCTCATGGCCGGCATGCGCGGCAACGGCATCCCCGACGAGTACGCCCAGCAGATCGCCAACCAGATCAAGGGCTTCGGCGAGTACGGCTTCCCCGAGTCCCACGCCGCCAGCTTTGCCCGCCTCGTCTATGTGTCGAGCTGGCTGAAGTGCCACTACCCGGCCGCCTTCGCCGCCGCCCTCATCAACAGCCAGCCCATGGGCTTCTACTCGCCCCGGGCCATCGTCGCGGACGCCCGCCGCCACGGGGTGGCCGTCCGGGCCATCAGCGTCTTCGACAGCGACTGGGACTGCACCCTCGAAGACGCCGAGGACCCGCCCGCCCGTCCGCCGGCGGAGGACGCTCCAGCGCCCGCCCGCGCCCTGCGCCTGGGGCTGCGGCTGGTCAAGGGGCTGCGCGAGGCCGGGGCCCGGGCCCTCGTGGCCGCCCGCCAGCAGCGCCCCTTCACCGACATCGGCGATCTCTTCAGGCGCGCCGGGCTGCGGCGGGAAGAGCTGGCGGCCGTCGCCCGGGCCGGCGGCCTCGACGGCTTCGGCATGAACCGGCGCGAGGCGGTCTGGGCGGTCGAGGGGCTCTACGACCTGCCCCTCTTCCAGGGCATGCTCCGGCCGGGCGAGCCCGCGCTGCTGCCGGCCCCCACGGCCGTCGACGAGCTCCGGGAGGACTTCCGCATGGCAGGACTCTCGGTCCACCACGACCCGACCGAGATGGCCCGGCCCCGGCTGGCGGCGGCGGGCATCCTCAGCGCGGCCCAGGTCCGCGAGAAGCCGGCCAATGCCGTGGTGAAGGTGGCGGGCATCGTCAGCAACCGCCAGCGCCCGGGCACGGCCAGCGGCATCGTCTTCATGACGCTGGAGGACGAGACGGGCATGCTCAACCTGGTGGTGAAGCCCGGGCTCTTCCAGCGCCAGCGCACGCTCATTCTCGGCGAGAACATGCTCCAGGCCGTCGCAAAGGTCCAGCGCGACGGCGAGAGCCTGAGCCTGCTCTGCCTGCGCTTCGCCCGGCTCGAGCTCGTGCCCCAGGTGAAGACCCGCAGCCGGGACTTCCGCTGATGCGCAGCGAGGGGAGAGAGGGGGCGCCTCCCCGGTCGGGCGGCTCCACAAGAGAGCCTGGGGGTGCGGCGATCGGTTGAAGACCGACCGGAGGGGCGCAAGTGTTGGGGACAGGCCCGGCGCGCCCAGGAGGAGGGCGGCGGCACAGGGCACACGGTCACAGAAGGGGGGGCGCCTCCCCGGTCGGGCGGCTCCACAAGAGAGCCTGGGGGTGCGGCGATCGGTTGAGAACCGACCGGAGGGGCGCAAGTGTTGGGGACGGGCCCGGCGCGCCCAGGAGGAGGGCGGCGGCACAGGGCACACGGTCACAGGAGGGGGGCGCCTCCCCGGTCGGACGGCTACACGACAGAGCCTGGGGGTGCGGCGATCGGTTGAGAACCGACCGGAGAGACGCAAGCGAGGAAGTCACGAAAAGGGGGGCGCCTCCCCGGTCGGGCGGCTCCACAAAAGAGCCTGGGGGTGCGGCGATCGG
>CAXQUZ010000300.1:0-2279 GCA_964226865.1 Myxococcota bacterium
AAGCCGTCCTTGGCGCCGGCGATGAAGACCTCGTAGACCTTCACCTTGCGCACCACCCCGACGGTCAGCATGCCGAAGATGAGCCCGGGGATGATCCAGTTCGAGACGGCGTCGCCGGCGGCGTAGCAGGCCGCCACGAGCCCGCCGAGGGCGCCGAAGAAGGCCGCCAGCGGCAGCAGCTCGGAGAAGGAGACCGCCCCGGCGTTGGCCGCCCGGGGCGCCGCGTCCGCCTCGGCCTGGGCGGCCGGCGGGCGGAAGGGCCCCACCTTGGCGAAGACCGCGGCGGCCGTGATGCCCACCAGGGTCGAGACCGCCGTGGCCGCGAGGGTCGTCGGGAAGATGGCCGCCGGCGAGGCCGAGCCCAGCTTCGCCCGGAGCCCGATGATGCCCGAGGGGATGAGGGCGAGACCGCTCGTGTTGATGGCCAGGAAGCGCACCATGGCGTCGGTGGCCGTGCCGGGCACCTTGTTGAGGCTCTCAAGCTCCTTCATGGCCTTGAGCCCGAAGGGGGTCGCGGCGTTGCCCAGGCCCAGGGCGTTGGCCGAGATGTTCATGATCATCGCGCCCATGGCCGGGTGGTCCGGGGGCACGTCGGGGAAGAGCCGCACCATCAGCGGCCGGATGAGGCGCGCGAGCCAGGCGAGGCCGCCCGCCTCTTCGACCACCTTCATCAGCCCGAGAAACAGGGCCATGTAGCCCACGAGGCCGATGGCCAGGTCGACCGCCCCCTTGGCGCCCGCGAGGGCCGCTGCTCCCACCTCGGCGGGCACGGCCGCCGCGGCCTCGAGGTCGCCCGCGATGAGGGCCGCCGCGCCGAAGTTCCACGCACTGAAGAGGATGGCGAGGGCCACGATGGCGTAGAATACGGCGTTCACGGCGCGTCCTGCTCGGGGAGGGCCCCTGGAGCTCGGGCGCCCGGCGCCGCCGCAAGACCAGCGACGCCCCGGGCCCGACGCCTCCACGCAGGAGGCAGGGGACCCGGGGCGGGTAGCCGGTGGACGGGGCCGCAGCCACCGCCGCCGTCAGTCGACGTAGGTGCCCGTGGTGGCGGAGGTGCCGCTCGTGTTGGCCAGCCCCGTGGAGTACTGGACGTAGAGCCGGCCCTCGGAGCCGTCACCGCCCCATGGCGTCGTCTGGTAGTAGTTGTAGTAGCTGTAGTCTTCGATGCCCTGGCCGCCCTCGCCGCCCTCGATGTCGACCGTGCCCGAGAGGGTGACGGTGGGGGCCGCCAGCCAGATCGCGCCGCCCGCGCCCGCGCCGCCGCCGCCGAGCTCGCCGCCCCCGGAGGCGGAGCCCCAGCTGGCGTCGCCGCCGTCGAGGCCGTCGGCCCGGATGGCGCCCGAGACCGTGATCGAGGTGCCGGAGAAGATGGCGAGGATGCCGCCGCCGTCGCCGCCGTCGCCGGTGCGGTTCTGGGAGCTGTTGCCGTCGTTGTCGTCGTCTGGCGAGCCGGCGCCGCCGCCGCTGCCGAAGAAGAGCGACGAGAGGTTGGCGCTGCCGTAGCGGTCGCCGCCGTAGGACCCGTAGGAGGCGCTCCACCAGAGGTCGCCGCCGTCCTCGCCGTCGCTGGCGTGGGCGCCGCCGCCGCCGCTGACACAGTCGTCCTCGCGGGCGCTCCGGGAGCCGCCGCCGCCGTTGTTGGCGTCGCGGTCGCCCCGGGAGCCGAGGCCCCGGTAGGACTCGCCCTGGTAGCCGTCCTGGCTGTTGCCCGAGACCCCCGCGCCGCCGCGGTAGCCGAGGCCGCCCACGTCGATGCTGCCCGCGACCGAGACCGCGTCGGTCGCCCGGAAGGCCACCACGCCGCCGCCGGCGCCGGCCCAGTCGTCGGCCGTGATGGAGCCCGAGACCGTGACCGAGGTGTAGTGGGGCACCTCCTGGACGAGCACCACGTCGCTGGCGTCCCAGTCGAGGGAGAGGGCCGGCTCGACGGTCAGGGTGGTGCCGCTGACGCTGGCCACGAAGACGAACTCGTACTGGCCGGCGTCGCTGCCCTGCTGGTCGAGGATCAACAGCTCGTCGCCCGTGGCGAAGGCCGAGGCGTCGTCGACCGTGACCGTGGTGGCCCCGGACGCGGCACTCGCGGCCAGCAGCGTGTGGCTGCCCCAGACCTCGGCGGAGGAGACCGTGGCCGCGCCGTCCGTGCCCAGGCCCGCCGTCGGGCCGCGCACCACGCTGTCGTCGTACTCGTCAGCGTCCCAGCCGTTGCGCAGGCCGTCGCCGTCGATGTCGTCGTCGGCGCAGTCCTGGGTGCCGTCGCTGTCGGTGTCGGTGAGATCGGA
>CAXQUZ010000301.1:0-3827 GCA_964226865.1 Myxococcota bacterium
CACGACGCTCTTCCGATCTCGTGAGCTCGGGCACGGGTTCCGGCAAGACCGAGTGCTTCCTGGTCCCCATTCTCGACCGACTCGCCCGTGAACGCCGGCCGGTCGTAGGGGTGCGCGCGCTGATGCTGTACCCGCTCAACGCGCTCATCAACTCCCAGCGCGAGCGCCTCAGCGCGTGGACCCGGCCATTCAAGGGACGCATTCGGTACTGCCTGTACAACGGGGAGACTCCAGAAACGCACCGAGCCGACAACCGACGCCCCGAGCAGGTGCTCGACCGAGCCACCCTCCGAAAGTCCCCGCCGCCCATCCTGGTCACCAACGCCACCATGCTCGAGTACATGCTGGTCAGGCCCCAGGACCGCCCAATCATCGACGGCTCGAAGGGCATGCTCGAGACCATCGTACTGGACGAGGCTCACACGTACATCGGGTCGGCTGCGGCGGAACTGTCGTTGCTCCTCAGGCGCGTCGTGTCCGCATTTGAGGTCGACCCGGACCAAGTCCGCTTCGTCGCGACTTCGGCGACCATCGCTAGCAAGAGCAAGGATGAGGCCAGAGAGAGTCTCGCCACCTTCCTGGGCGACATTGCCGGGCAGGCGAAGGGACGCGTCCGTGTGGTCTTTGGAGAGTCCGAAGTGCCGTCGCTGCCGGCTCCCGCGGCGGAGGGCTTGACTGAAGAGGCCCGTGGTCTGTTGAAGAACGGAACCGCCAAGGCCCTTCGAAAGTTGCTTGTCGGACAACCACACACGCTCGCCGAGCTTCAGACGAAGCTCAAGCAGCCCAAGGACGAAATCCTCCGACTGCTCGAGGCGGGACACCAGACCGCGCTGCCCGGAGCCCAATGCGGCACGTTCTTGCCGCTGCGCGCGCACCTTTACCAGCGTTCGCAAGGAAGCGTGTGGGCCTGTGCGAATCCCCAGTGCAAGGGGCTCAGTTCGACCAAGCTGGCTGGAACCGATTGGCCGTTCGGGCCGGTGTACCTGGACTGGCAGGCAAACTGTCCATCCTGTGAAGGCCGATGCTACGAGCTGAAGTTGTGTAGCAACTGCGGGAGCAGCTTCCTCCACGCACAGCGGGTGAACACGCCGGAAGGAGAAGAGGAACTCCAGGCCATTCCTCCCTCGTATGTCTCCGACTTCGACGGGCTCACAGACGACGACAACGACGACGACAGCTCTGACGAAGAGCTCGACCTGGACCGCGCGCCAGTGCAGACCAAGAAATGCCTCATTGGGCCCATGGTCTGGACGAAGGAGCTGGAGGCGGTTCAGTCCGGCTCCATCGACCCGCAATCCGGGCTGCGCACGGACGAACCCCGGTCACTCCATTTCTTCGACGAAGAGGAGCACTGTCCGTGCTGCAGGGTGGCCCCGGCGAGGGGGCGGTCTCCCTTCCGGTCCACGCGGACTGGTTCGGCATTCGCGATGCGGACCAGCTTGCCGTGTCTGCTGGAAGCGATGCCCGCCACGGACGAAGCCCATCTGCCCTTTGGTGGGCGCCGACTGATCACCTTCACCGACAGTCGGCAGGGAACTGCGCGCCTTGCGACCACACTGCTCCGAGAGTCGGAGCGGAACTATGTCCGGGGGCACATGTATCACCAGGTCTGGAGCAGTTCGCGTGTCGACCCCGATGAGCTTCGGGAGGCGAAAGAAGAGGTGCAGCAGCGACGCACCACCATAGAATCCGTCCCCGAAGCAGCTCGGGCGGCCATGAATGACTGGCTGAATGAAGCAGTGGAAAAGCTTGAGGCGCTTCAGCGTCCGGCCTCGGTTCCGGTCCGAGACGTCATCGACAAGCTGCAGGACACGGCCGCATTGAGACAGATCCATGCTCAACGCCGCGAGTATGCTGTCTTCGACCGGGACGAGGGCGCTCTTGCTCGCCTGTTGGTCCTCCGAGAACTCGCCTATCGACCGCGCCGATACACGTCGTTGGAGAACATGGGGCTCCTCGCACTGTCGTTTCCCGAAATCGACAGCATCACGAAAGTGCCCGCAGCCTGGAAGGCGCTGAAGGGTTCACTCCAGGACTGGAAGGACTACCTCACCCTCATCGCGCAGTTCTTCATCCGCGACAGCAAAGCCATCAGTGTCCACCGCGATGACTACCGATGGATGGGCATGGAGCGTAGTCCAGGCTTCATCACCGCACCAGACGAGGAACCCGGCCATCGTTCGACGTTCCGTTGGCTTCGGTGGCGAGGGGCTGCACCGTCCCGGAAGCGGGAGCTCCGCCTATTGGTTCGTGCCTTCGACCTGGATGTCACCGATCCGAGTACGCGCGGAGATGTGAATGACGTGCTCGACGCGACCTGGACGTGGTTCAGGCGCCGTCTGGAACGGGCCGAAGACGGCTATCAACTCGACCTGGAAAAGAGCGCGCATCTTCGAGTCGTGTCCAAGGCGTGGTGGTGCCCCGTTACCCGACGGGTGCTCGACACCACGCTTCGGGGCTACACCCCCTACTTGGCAGCGAGCCCGAATCTGGCAGACAAGGCGATTCCCATCGAGATGCCTGCTCCGCTGGCCATCTGGGGCGAGGACCGTCTCACCGGGCAAACGCGGAGCATCGAGGACATTCGTTCGTGGCTTCGAACGGACGACAAGGTCGAAAAGGCGAGGAAGACGGGCTTCTGGTCAGAGCTCACCGACCGGATCGTCGAAAGTGCAGCGTTCTTTGTGGCGAGCGAACACTCCGCCCAGTTGGACTCGAAGCGCTTGCAGCGAACCGAATCTCGCTTCAAGAAGGGCACGGTGAACGTGTTGTCCTGCTCCACCACCATGGAGATGGGGGTCGACATCGGTGGCGTGCGCGGCGTGGCCATGGGCAACGTCCCTCCGCATCCAGCGAACTATCTCCAGCGGACAGGACGTGCCGGTCGCCGCGGGGAGACTCTGGCGCTGGCGCTCACCGTCTGCAAGAACCTACCCCACGACCTTTCGGTGTTTCACAACCCGCGGTGGCCGTTCACGACCCCCATCCATGTGAGCGCCGTTCGCCTCGATAGCCGTCGAATCGTGCAACGGCACGTCGCGGCCCTTGCTCTGCGAACATTCCTCGCGGCGATCTGGCGTGATGCGGATGCCTCAAAGCTCAACTGTGCGTGGTTCTTCGCCGAGGCGGAGGGCGTAGCCTCCCCGGCAGGCCGATTCGTCCGCTGGCTCAAGGAGTCCGGCCGGTCCAAGGGCCCGTTCGAAGACTCCTTCGCAGCCATGACCCGAGGTACGGCGCTGGACGGTGTTCAGCCGGTGGTGGTCAATGAGGCCATCGCCGAACGGGTGGAAGAAGTCGCCACAGCTTGGCGTACCGAACGCGAGGGACTAGAGCAGCAGAAGAGGGACCAGCCTGTCGGCGCCGCAGGCGAGCCCGCTCGCCGGTCCATCGACTTCCAAATCAAGCGGCACGAAGGGGAGTATCTCCTGGGATACCTGGCCAATGTCCAGGTCCTGCCGGGGAGCGGCTTGCCGACCGGCGTTCTTCCCTTCGTGACCCTGACCGCAGAAGAACTACAGGCAGAACAGCGTGGGCGTGGTGGACGTCAGTTCCAGCGCAGCACTCGACGGGCCTTTCCGACCCGCGACCTGCCCATTGCCATTCGCGACTATGCCCCCGGAAACGAAGTCGTACTGGATGGGCGCGTGTATCGGTCATCGGGGGTGACTCTCAACTGGCAGCTCCCACCAGACGGTGGCGAACAGGCGGTGCGGGAGGTCCAAGCATTCCAACATCTCCGCCGTTGTAGAGACTGTGGACACTGGTGGACCGCCCAGACCCACCGTGGCCCCCGCTGCCCGGCCTGCAATGGAGACCGAATCTCGCGC
>CAXQUZ010000302.1:0-12690 GCA_964226865.1 Myxococcota bacterium
CAAGCGCACCGTGCGGCTGCGCGAGGGCCTCGACGCCGCCGGCAACCTGAGCCCCGAGGCCCAGGCCCGGGCCATCGGCTGCCTCGAGCTCTTCGGCCAGCGCCTCGCCGGGCTGCCCCGCGAGGACGTGCGCGCGGTGGGCACCAACACCTTGCGCCGCGCCCGCAACGGGCTGCCCTTCCTCATCCGCGCCCGCAAGGCCCTCGGCCACAAGATCGAGGTCATCAGCGGCCGCGAGGAGGCCCGCCTCATCTACCGGGGGGTGGCCCACGAGCTCACCGGCGAGGGCAACCGGCTCGTGGTCGACATCGGCGGCGGCTCGACCGAGCTCATCGTCGGCGCCGGCACGGCCCCCATCGACCTCTCCAGCCGCGAGCTGGGCTGTGTGTCGTGGTCCCAGCGCTACTTCCCCGACGGCAAGCTGCGCAAGGGCGCCTTCGACCGCGCCGAGACCGACGGCAAGCTGCGGCTCCAGGACGGCATCGGCCGGCTCCGCACCCTCGGCTGGCGCGAGGCGGTGGGCTCGTCGGGCACCATCCGGGCCATCGGCAAGGTCAGCGAGGCCATGGGCCTGGGCCAGGAGATCACCCCCGCCGTGCTCGACACCCTGCGGGACGCCGCCGTGGCCCGCCGCACGGTCGCGCGCCTCGACCTGCCGGGCCGCAGCGAGTCGCGCCGGCCGGTCTTCGCCGGGGGCCTCGCCGTGCTGCGGGCGGTCTTCCACCAGCTCGGCATCCAGCGCATGACCCCCGCCCGCTATGCCCTGCGCGAGGGTGTTCTCATCGAGCTGCACGGGCGGCTGCACGACCGGGATCCCCGGGACGCGGCCGTGCTCGGCTTCGCCCAGCGCTGTGGGGTCGACCTCGCCCACGCCCGGAACGTCGCCGAGACCGCCCAGGCCCTCTTCGACCAGGTGGCCCCCGCCTGGGGCCTCACCGCCCACCGCCACCGCCGGCTGCTGGGCTGGGCCGCGATGCTCCATGAGTGCGGCATCTTCGTCACCCACAACGGCCACCACCGCCACGGCGCCTACCTGCTGCGCCACAGCGACCTGCCCGGCTTCTCGCGCCAGGACCAGGCCGTGCTCGGCGCCTTGGTGCTCTGCCACCGCAAGCGGCTGACCGAGCGCCGGGTGACCACCATCTACCCGGGCCGGGCCCGCCCCGTGCTCCAGCTCGCCGCGCTGCTCCGCCTGTCGGTGCGGCTCCACCGCAGCCGCAGCGCCCCGCCCACGACCCGGCTCACGGCCGAGGGCGACGCGCTCGTCTTGCGCCTTCCCAAGGGCTTCCTCGCCGCCCATCCCCTCACCCGGGCCGACCTCGCCCAAGAGACCGAGGAGCTGGCGGGGGCCGGGCTGGCGCTGCGCTTCAGCTGAGCCCCGGCCCGCGCCGGGGGCCGACCGGGGCCCAGCGACCTACTTCGTGAGCGTCTCGAGCAGGGCATCCTGGGCCGAGAAGCCCGCCTCGCCGTCCACCCGGGGGCGGTAGCGGCCGTCGGCGTGGAGCTCCCAGGTGCGGGCCTGGTCGCGCTGGTGGAGGCCGAAGATCTCGTCGGCCACCCGCTGCTTGAGCCGGGCATCCTCGACCGGGAAGGCCGTCTCGACCCGTCGGTAGAGGTTGCGCTCCATCCAGTCGGCGCTGGCCAGGTAGATGCGGTCGGCGCCGCCGGCATGGAAGCGGTAGACCCGGGTGTGTTCGAGGAAGCGGCCCACGGTCGAGAAGACCCGGATGGTGTCGGAGACGCCCGGGATGCCCGGCCGCAGCCGGCAGACGCTGCGCACGTAGAGGTCGACCTGGACCCCGGCCTGGCTCGCCCGGTAGAGGGCCTGGATGACCGCCGGGTCGATGAGGGCGTTGAGCTTGGCCATGATGCGCGCGGGCTGGCCCGCCTCGGCGGCCGCGGCCTCGGCGTCGATCATGCGGATGACGCCCTTGGCCAGGGTGAAGGGCGACTGGAGCACCTTCTCGAGCTCGGCCGCCTGGCGCAGGCCCGTGAGCTCGGAGAAGATGCGGTGGAGGTCGCGGCCGATGGCCGGGTCGCAGCTCATGAGCCCGAGGTCGGTGTAGAAGCGGGTGGTGCTCGGGTGGTAGTTGCCCGTGCCGAGGTGGACGTAGCGGCGCAGGCCGTCGTCCTCGCGGCGCACGACCATCAGGATCTTGGCGTGGGCCTTGTAGCCGACGACGCCGTAGACGACGTTGGCGCCGGCGCTCTGGAGGCGCGTGGCCAGCCGGATGTTGGCCGCCTCGTCGAAGCGGGCGCGCAGCTCGACGACCGCCGTGACCGCCTTGCCGGCCCGGGCCGCCTCGACCAGGGCGTCGGTGACCGCCGAGTCGACGCCCGTGCGGTACAGCGTCATCTTGATGGCCAGCACCTTGGGGTCGGCCGCCGCCTGGCGGAGCAGCTCGAGCACCGGCCCGAAGCCCTGGTAGGGGGGGTGGAGCAGGATGTCGCCGTCGGCGATGGCCCGGAACATGTCGGCCTTGGGCGGCAGGCTCGAGGGCCGGCCGGGCACGAAGGCCGGGAACTTCAGGTCGGGCCGGTCGATCATGTCGTAGAGCGCGGCGATGCGGTGGAGGTTCACCGGACCGTGCACCCGGAACAGCAGGCCCGCGTCGAGGCCGAAGTGCGACAGCAGCATGTTCGCCTTGCGCACATTGCAGTTGTCGGCGATCTCGAGGCGCACGGCGTCGCCGTAGTTGCGGCGCGGCAGCTCCATCTTGAGGGTGCGCAGCAGGTCGTCGCTCTCTTCCTCGTCCACCCAGAGGTCGCTGTTGCGGGTGACGCGGAACTGGTGGCAGCCCGTGATGGTCATGCCCGGGAAGAGCTTGCCGATGTTCTCGTGGATGACCGACGAGATCATCACGAAGCAGTGGGGATCCTCGGAGAGCTCGGCCGGCAGCCGGATGAGCCGCGGCAGGCAGCGGGGCACCTGGACCACGGCGAACTCGGCGTCGCGGCCGAAGGCGTCGCGCCCCTCGAGGCTCACGATGAAGTTGAGCCCCTTGTTCTGGACGTTGGGGAAGGGGTGGGCGAGGTCGAGGCCCAGCGGGGTGAGCACGGGCAGCGCCTGCTCTTCGAAGTAGCGCTCGATCCAGGCCCGCTGGCGGTCGGTGAGCTGGTTGCGCCGCAGCAGCCGGATGCCCTCGTCGGCCAGGGCCGGCAGCAGCACCTGGTTGAGCAGGGCGTACTGCTGCTTGACGAGCTCGTGCACCTCGACGCCGACCTCGGAGAGCACCTCGGCGGGGGCCCGGCCGTCCGGACCGCGGTGGGCCACGTCGAGGGCGACCCCCTGGAGCAGCCCCGCCACCCGCACCTCGAAGAACTCGTCGAGGATGCTGGAGACGATGGTGAGGAAGCGCAGCCGCTCGAGCAGCGGCATCGAGTCGTCGCTGGCCTGGGCGAGCACCCGCCGGTGGAACTGGACCAGCGACAGCTCGCGGTTCAGGTAGAGCTCGGGATCCGTGAGGTCGCTGGGGGCGACCGCCGGGGGCGGCGCCGGGGGCGGCACGGCCAGCAGGTCTGCGGCGGGGGGCGCCTCGGGGCGGGCAGCAGCGTCGGTGGTCATCGGTCCCTCGCGGTGGGTGGCGGTGACGGGGGGGCCCGTCTGGACCGATCTCCTATCCAGCGGCCGGGCCTCAGGAGCCCGTGGGATCCCCGCGCAGGCTCCCGAGCTGCGCCCGCGCATGGGGCTGGGAGAAGTCCAGATCGGGCGCCACGGGCACGATGCGGTGGGGGTTGATGGTGTCGTGGCTGTGGTAGTAGTGGCGCCGGGTCTCGGCGAGGTTCAGCGTCTCGGCCACCCCGGGCAGCTGGTAGATGTCGCGGGTGTAGGCCCACAGCGCCGGGTACTGCTGGAGCTGGCGCCGGCTGCACTTGAAGTGGCCGTGGTAGACGGCATCGAAGCGGAACAGGGTCGGGAAGAGCCGCAGGTCGGCCTCGGTGAAGCGGTCGCCCACCAGCCACCGGCGGGTCGAGAGCCGCGCCTCGAGCCAGTCGAGGGACGCGAAGACGGCCTCGACCGCCTCTTCATAGGCCTCCTGGGTGGTGGCGAAGCCCGCCCGGTAGACGCCGTTGTTGACCGTGTCGTAGACGCGCTGGTTGACCGCATCGAGCTCGTCGGCGAGGGCGGCGGGGCGCAGGTCGTGGCCCGCCAGGGGGGCATCGGGGCGCTGGAGGGGCGCGAAGGCCCCCCAGAACATCCGGATGATCTCCGAGCTCTCGTTGTTCACGATGCGCTGCTGGACGGTGTCCCAGAGCACGGGCACCGTCACCCGGGTCGTCGCGTCCGCCGTGTCGCGGGTGTAGAGCTCGGAGAGCCGCGACAGCCCGTAGAGGCGGTCGGGGTGGGCGTCGTCGAAGACCCAGCCCTTGTCGAGCATCTCGGGGGCCACCACGCTCGTGGGCAGCACCGCCTCGAGGCCGAGCAGCTTGCGGGCCAGCAGGGTGCGGTGGGCCCAGGGGCAGGCCCAGGCGACGTAGAGGTGGTAGCGGTCGCGCGAGACGGGGAAGTGGGGCCCGTCGCCCGCGGGGGCCTCTGCCGAGACCTGGTGCCGCCAGCGCGACTCCTGTCGCTCGAAGCGTCCGCCGCTCGACTCCGTGTCGTACCAGCGGTCGACCCAGTCTCCGTTCACCAGCAAGCCCATCGTGCCCTCCTCTGGGGCATGGCCACGGCACTGTGACCTCGCCCGGAAGGTCCGTAGCCTGGGGCTGGCGCGCTCCTTCCCCCGCCGCCGCAACGCTGTCTTGCGCCAGCGCGGCTTGCGGGCGGCCCCGCCGAGACGAGGCGCGGGCCCGCGGGGGCTACTCCCAGACCAGCAGCACCCGCTCGCTGAGGTTGCCCGAGCGGTCTTCGAGCTGGCCGTAGAACTCGTAGTCGGCGGCCCGGCTGCAGGTGGCCGGGGCGTACTCGGGCTGCTCGCGGAAGCTGCCCACGCACTCGTAGTCGATGCAGACGAAGAGCTCGTCCACCCAGACCTCGGTGCCCGTGGCGGGGTCGACGGCGATGACGTTGCCGCGGCGCACGTCGGCCGGCCCCTGGGGGTCGTCGTAGCGGGCCGTGACATAGCAGGCGTCGGTCGAGGTGATGGTGGCCTCGCTGACCACGGGGCCGTCGCCGTCGAAGCTGCTGCCGTCGCTGCCGCCGTCGATCTCGCTGGCGCCGCCGCCACCCGTGTCGTCGTCGCCTTCGCCCTTGCCCGAGATGCAGCCGACCGCTGCCAGCGCCAAACAGAGTCCCAGCCGTCGCATGCATCCTCCGGCGTCACCGTGGGTGTGGGTTAGCGTTACGCCTGCAGCGCAGGTCTGTGACCCACAGTCCGTGTGGATCGTGTCAAGGCCCACAACGCGGGCCCCTGCCCCCGGCTCCTGCACCGCGCGCGGGGGCCCGGGGCGCTGCGCAAGGCCGGTGCCCCCTCCCCGACCGGCCCCAGGAGCGTCCGTGCCCCGTCCCCCCCAGCTCTCGGCCCTCTTCCGGGCCGCCCCCCTGCTCGTCCTGCTCGCCCCCGGCTGCAACCACGGCAAGCGCGCCGTCGAGGCCTGCGAAGAGGTGGCCGAGGCCATCAGCTGTGGCGACACCGACTACGCCGTGGTGCTCCAGTGCTCGAGCTACGCCGACGCCGAGTGCAACATCGTCGCCTACTTCGACTGCCTCGAAGACAACTTCGAGTGCCAGGACGGCACGGGCACCTTCGGCGGCGACTGCGGCGAGCTGGCGGTCTGCGACTGAGCCGCCTCAGCCCACCAGCGGCAGGGCCACGTGCAGCACGCGGTCGGCCGCGCGGTGGCCCACGACCGCGTGGGCCAGCCCCCGGCGCCAGTAGAGCGCCCCGAAGAGCATCCCGAGGCCGCCGTTGAGCACGAGGGTGCGCAGGACGACCCGCAGCCCCGGATCCCAGAGGGCGAAGGCGGCCGGCAGGTGGCCGACGCCGAAGAGCAGGGCCGCCAGCACCACCGCCACGGGCACGGGCCAGCCGCCCGGCACACCGCCCCGGAGCCGCTGGAGCAGCCAGGCGATGCCCCCCATCAAGAAGACGCGCAGCTGGAGTTCTTCGGCAATGGCCCCATAGAGGCTGGCCAGGGCCCCCTTCCAGGGCGCCGGCACGGGCACCCCCTCGACCGGCAGGGCGAAGAGCCCGTCGAGCAGCGCCACCCCGACCGCACCGAGCGCGCCGAGCACCGCCGCACCGGCGAGACCGGCCACCGGCAGCGGGCGCGCGGGAGCCCCGGCCTCGACCCGGGCCGCGAGCAGGGGCGCCCCGAGGCCGACCGCGGCCCCGGCACGGAGCCCGACGAAGGCCAGCCCGGTGAAGAGCAGGCCGCCCTGGACCAGCTGGAGCAGGGCCACCACCGGCAGGGGCAGCGGCAGCTCGGCGAAGGCCTCGGGCTGGAGGGCCATCGCATAGGGCAGCAGGGCCAGGGCCCCGAGCGCCGCGGCCCCCCCGAGCACGAGGGCCGAGGGGAGCTGGGGCACGCGGCGGAGGGCCGCCAGGCGGCCAGAGTCGGGGGGCACGGGGCGCTCCGGGGAAGCCCTCAGTCGTAGAGGCGCCAGTCGCTGGCGTCGGCCGTCGCCAGGCGCGACCCGACCATCACGACGGCGGTGAGGTTGTCGTCGCCGCCGGCCTCCATCGCGGCACCGACCAGGGTCGTGGCCGCGGCCGTCGCGCTGGCCGCCTGGGCCAGCACGCCACGGATCTGGTCGTGGGCGAGGGGCCCGAAGACCCCGTCGGAGGCGAGCAGCAGCCGGTCGCCGGCCCGGACGGGGAAGCTGCCCGTGTCGCGGCCGGCATCGATGCGCACGGCGGCGTCGTCGCCGAGCCCCCGAGAGCCGAAGATGAAGTTCTGGACGAGGGCCTGGGGCTGGAAGGGCTCGGGGCGGCCGTCGCGGCGCGCGAACTCGCGGCGGGTGTGGTCGCGGGAGAGCTGGGAGAGGGCCCCGTCGCGCAACAGGTAGAGGCGGCTGTCGCCCACGTGGACCCAGTAGACGGTGTCTTCGAGCATCCAAGCGGCCGTCAGGGTGGTGCCCATGTTGGCGGCGCCCCGGGCCCGGGCCAGCTCGCGCAGGCGGGCGTGGGCCTTGGTGACGAAGGCCCGCATGGCCGGCTCGGGGGAGCGGGGCCGCCCCCGGGCGTGGAGCCGGGCGAGGGCCTGGACCGCCGCGCCGCTCGCCAGGGCGCCGTGCTCGTGGCCCCCCATGCCGTCGGCCACCGCCAGCAGCACCCCGGGCCCCTCGGCCCGGCGCTCGCGCTCGGCGCTGCCGTCCCGGAAGCGCACCCGCCCGTCCGCACAGATCAGGAAGTTGTCTTCGTTGCGCTCGCGGCCGCCGCGCAGGGGGCCCACGCCGCGGCTGCTGCACACTCCGATGTCGTAGCGAGCGGTCATGGGGTCGCGGGCCAGGGGGAGCGGGGCGGCCGGGGCAGCGGCCCGGCGGGGCGAGAGCATGGCACACCAGGCCGGGCTCCGCATCCCCCCGCACCGGGGGCCCGCGCGGGCCAGACCCGCCCACCCGATCCAGAACGGAACACCCGGTGCACCACACTGGACCACCCGGCCCGTGCCACGCCCGGAGAACGCCCCAGCCATCGCCGCCCGTCCCTGGCACGGACCCTGCAATGGACCGGGGCCTCCCCCGCGACCGGAGTGCCCATGGTCCCCTCCCTCCCACGCACTGCCCGCCCTGCCCCTGCCCTCCGCGTGCGCTTCTGGGGCGCCCGCGGCTCGGTCCCCGTCAGCGGCGCCCGCTACCTGCGCGCCGGGGGCGACACCTCCTGCGTCGAGCTCTGCTGTGGCGGCGAGCGCCTCGTCCTCGACGGCGGCACGGGGCTGCGGGCCCTCGGCGCCCACCTCGGCCCGGGCCCCCAGCGGCTCACCCTGCTGTTCAGCCACGTCCACTGGGACCACATCCAGGGCGTTCCCTTCTTCGGACCGGCCTTCCACCCCGGCTCGTCCCTCGAGCTCATCGGCGCCCAGCGGGACGGCCGCAGCCTGCGCGCGGCCCTCGCCCACCAGATGCAGCCGCCCCAGTTCCCCATCGGCCTCGACGCCTTCGCCGCCGATCTGCGCTTCTCGGTGGCCACCCCGGGCCGCAGCTTCGCCCGGGGCCCCTTCACCCTCACCCCCCTCGAGCTGGACCACCCCGACGGCATCCTCGCCTGGCGCATCGCCGCCGGCGGCCGCACGGTGGTCTACGCGACCGACGTGGAGCACGACCGGGCGGCCCGGGGCCAGCTCGATGCGCGGCTGCTGCGCTTCGCCGAGGGGGCCGACCTGCTCATCCACGACGCCCAGTACTCCGACGCCGAGTACACCGGCGCGAGCGGCCCCCCGCGCCGGGGCTGGGGCCACAGCACCTGGACCGAGGCCGTCGACCTCGCCCGGTCGGCGGGCGTGGGCCAGCTCGCCCTCTTCCACCACGACCCGGCCCGGGACGACGCCGCCCTGGAGCTGCTCGAGACCGCCGCCCAGGCCCGCTTCCCGGCCACCAGAGCGGCCCGGGCCGGGGAGGCCGTGCTGCTGTGAGCCCCGCCGCCGCCGAGCCGGGCGACCGTGCGCCCCCCGGGGGGTCCGCCATGGCGTCCGCCGTGACGCGCCGCTACGCTGCGGCCCTGGTCCGCTCTGCACAGCGGCCCGCCCCCGCCGCCCCGGAGCCCGCCCTGTCGCCCCGGCTCGACCGACTGGAGCGCTTGGTCATCGACCGAAAGGTCGAGCTCGAGAGCATTCTCGAGGACGTCGTCACCGAGGCCACCCGGGCCCTGGACGCCGACCGCGGCACCCTCTACCTCGTCGACCAGGTGGGCCGAGAGCTCGTGAGCCACGTCGCCGATCTGCCCGAGCTGGCCCAGATCCGGCTGCGGGTGGGCGAGGGGGTGGCCGGCTGGGTGGCCGAGACCGGCGCGGTGCTGAGCGTGCCCCAGGGCACGGCGGACGCCCGCTTCGCCCCCCACGTCGACGCGCGCACGGGCTACCACACCCGCTCGCTGCTGGCCGTGCCACTCTTCGACTCGGCCCGTCCCGCGGCCGTCATCGGGGTGCTCCAGCTGCTGAACAAGCGGGCGCCCCGCGGCGGCGACCCGGCCGCGGGCTTCTCGCCGGGCGACGTGGCCACCCTCGAGCGCATCGCCCGCCGGGTGAGCGCCCTGCTCGCCCGCTCCAGCCTCGCCAGCCAGCTCAGCGGCCACCCCGGCCGTCCCCTGCGCTTCCACTACAACCACATCGTCGGTGACTGCCCGGCCATGCGCGAGGTCTACCGGCGGGTGGCCCGGGCGGCCCGCAGCAGCGCCACCGTGCTCGTCCGCGGCCCCTCGGGCACGGGCAAGGAGCTCGTCGCCCGGGCGGTCCACGACAACTCGCCCCGGGCCGACAAGCCCTTCGTGGTGGTGGATCTGGCCGCGATGCCCGCCGAGCTGATCGAGAACGAGCTCTTCGGCCACGTCCGGGGGGCCTTCACCGGGGCCCACGCCGACGCCGGCGGCCGCATCTCCGAGGCCGAGGGCGGCACCGTGTTCCTCGACGAGATCGGCGAGCTGCCCCTGCCGCTCCAGGCGCGGCTGCTGCGGCTGATCCAAGACCGCAGCTACACCCCCGTCGGCGGCCGCCGCCGCAGCGCCGACGTGCGCTTTGTCTGCGCGACCCACCGCGATCTCGAGGCCATGGTGCGGGCCGGCCAGTTCCGCGAGGACCTCTACTTCCGAGTGCGGGTGGTCGAGCTGGTGGTGCCGCCCCTCCACCAGCGGGGGGCGGCCGACCTCGACCGCCTCATCGACCACTTTCTCTACACCTTCGCCGACCGCCACGGCCGGCCGGGGCTGCGCATCTCGCCGGCGGCCCGGGCCCGCCTGCACGCCCGCCGCTGGCCCGGCAACGTGCGCGAGCTGCAGCACTGCATCGAGTCGGCCGTCGTCATCGAGGAGGCCGATCCCCTCCCGGCCAGCGCCTTCCCGCCGCCCCCCGGGCCCGCCGCCTCCGCCACCGAGGCCCGCCCGGCCGGCGCCCGCTTCACCGCCGGCGTGGGCCCCCTGCGCACGGTCGAGGCCGCCTACCTGCGCTGGGTGCTCGCCCGCTGCGGGGGCAACCGGAGCGCCGCCGCCCGGGCCCTGGGAATCGGCCGGAACACCCTGCTGCGCAAGCTCCGCGCCGACACGGCGGCCCCGGACGGGGGGGAGCCGGCACCGGCCGAGCGCCCCGCCAATCCGGCTCAAGACGGGGACTGATCCGGACGATCGGAGAGGCCCAGACCGACAGCCCCCTCGCCTCTCCCGCCCCTGGATGCCCATGACCTCGCCCACCAACGTCACCGATCTGGCCGACCAGCTCTTCGACCCCGTCGTGGACCTCGTCATCGAGGTCAACGAGATGGCCATCCGCACCGCGCGGATGCGCAACGCCCTCGACCAGACCGAGGCCGACGCCACCAACATCGCCGCGGCCGCCACCGAGCTCGCGGGCTCGGCGCGCAACCTGGGCACGAACGTCAGCGGCGCCGCCAGCTCGGCCGCCCAGGCCCGGCGCCAGGTCGAGCAGGCCCGGGCCGACGTCAACCTCGCCCGCGAGCAGATGCACCAGATCGAGGCCCGGGTCACCGACACCCGCGCCAGCGTCGACAGCCTCTCGGAGGCCTCCCGCGAGGTCGGCGACATCCTCTCGACCATCAACGAGATCGCGCGCCAGACCCGGCTGCTGGCCCTCAACGCCACCATCGAGGCGGCCCGGGCCGGCGAGGCCGGCAAGGGCTTCGGCGTGGTCGCGGCCGAGGTGAAGGCGCTGTCGACCGAGACCGGGCGCGCCATCGTCCACATCCACCAGCGCATCGAGCGCATCCAGAACGAGATCCAGCAGATCGACGCCCAGGTCGGCCGGGTCAGCGAGGCGGTGGAGCGGGGCGAAGAGTCGATGGCGGCGGTCAACGAGGGGGCCAGCGCCCTCGAGACCAGCGTCACCGAGGTGGACCGCCAGATGGCCGAAGCCCAGGCCATTGTCGAGGAGCAGCTGCTCGCGACCGAGAACATCGCCGAGGGCATCAACGGGGTCTCCCAGCTCAGCAGCCAGAACACCGAGACCGTGCGCGAGACCAACGAGGCCCTGGGGCGGGCCGAGAAGCTCAGCTCGGCCCAGATCCAGCTGCTCAGCGCCTACGAGATGCCCGACCGGGTGCTGCGCATCGCCCGTGCCGACCACGTTCTCTGGAAGAAGCGCCTCGTCGACATGATGGACGGCAAGACCTCGCTGCGGCCCGAAGAGCTGTCGAGCCACCGCCACTGCCGGCTCGGCAAGTGGTACCTCAGCGACGCCAGCCAGGCCCTGCACCACCTGCCCGAGTGGGAGGAGCTCGACCTCCACCACCAGCGGGTGCACGACAGCGGCATCGCCGCGGCCCAGGCCATGCAGGACCACGACCGCCAGGCCGCGGTCGGCCACATCGCCGGCATGGAGTCGGCCTCGGACGACGTGCTGCGGCTGCTGGAGCGCCTGCGGGTGCTCTCGAACAGCCAGGCGGTCGACGCCAAGGCCGGCTGAGGCCCGGGCTCCGGGCGCGCCGGCGCCGCCTCCTCTGGGGGGCGGCGCCGCTGGCCGTCTTGGGGCCCCCGGCGCTCAGTCGGCCTCGACCCTGTAGAGCGCCGAACCCGCCAAGATGACGTCGCCAGGCCTCAAGACGACGAGCCGACCGTCCTCTGGCACCGTGCGGAAGCGCGCCCCGTCCTGCTGGACGAAGAAGGGCCACCAGCCGCCGTCGGGCCGCTGGTAGCCCGTGGCGTAGTCGGCCAGCTCGAGCACGTCCCCCGTCCAGGTCAGGGCCACCGAGATGGGCCCGAGCGACAGGCGGCGCGGCGCGTGCAGCGGCAGCCCCTTGGTGAACATGGCGCGCACCATGCGGTCGCCGTCGTCGAGCACGAGGCGGTGGGCCCGGGGATCGGGGAGCTGGGGGTCGTGCTGGAGGTGGAGGCGGATGCGGAAGTCTTCGGCGCCGAGGGCGTCGCGGCGCACCACCTCGAGGGCCAGGCCCGCCGCCGCCGCGGCCCGGGCCTGGGGCTGGCCGTCGACCAGCAGCAGCCCCTCGCCGCCCGCAGAGACCCGCTCGACCGCGAGGCGGGTGCCCCGGCTGGTGATGGAGAAGTAGTCCGCCGGAGAGAAGCGCTGCTCGGGATCGGCGCGGTTCTCGGGCAGCACCACCTGGGCCGCCGCGTGGTTGCCCACCCGCACGGTGCGGGCCACCATCCAGCCCACGAGGCGCAGCCGGGCACGGCGGCCGAGCTCGAGCTGCCAGTCGTCTTCGTCGACGACCACCACGGAGCCCAGCGGGGGGGCCGGTGCCGGGGCGGGCGGGGCGGGGCTGCGGAGGCCGTCGAGGAAGGAGACCGAGGCGTCGCCCAGGTCGACCGGCGGCGGCGGCGCGCCCTCGGGGAGCTCCGCCCCGGGCAGGGCCGTGGGGTCGGGCCGGGCCGTCGGGTCGGGCGGCGGATCCGCCTGGACGGTGGGGCGGCTCTCGAGGGCCTCCGCGAGCGCCGGGTCCAGCAGCATCGGCGGAGCCACCCGCGGCGGGGCGGCGGCGGGCGCGTCCTCGTCCCCGTCCACCATCATCGGCGGAGCCACCCGCGGCGGGGCGGCGGCGGGCGCGTCCTCGTCCCCGTCCACCATCATCGGCGGAGCCACCCGCGGCGGGAGATCGGAAGAGCGTCGTGTAGGACAGAGTGTCTTCAG